>JASCOI010000209.1 GCA_029959665.1 Microbacteriaceae bacterium PS02333 | reverse complement strand
TTGCGGGGGGGGGGGGGGGGGGGGCCCCCCCCCCCCGCCCCCCCCCGCCCGCCCGTCGCTGCGTCTGCAACCGGCGACAGCGACCCTGTCGTTCCGAGTCGGGCCCGCCCGCCCCGCGCCCACCCCACGTGACGTCACGTGACGCGCTCCCCGCCGCCCGACGTCACGTGACGAAACCCCCGGTCACGGACCGCAACACCCGTCGCTGAACGAGGCGAGCCGCCATAGCGTCGCAGCCATGACCGACTTCCTCGACCGCGAGCACGACAAGACCTACACCGCCGTCTACAAGCGCGAGACGCCCGACATCCTCGCCGCGTTCGCACAGTTCGACGGTGCGGTGTTCCAGGCAGCGGACCGCGCGATCCCGCTGAAGTTCCGCGAGCTCATCGCCGTCGCGGTCGGCATCACCACGCAGTGCGTCTACTGCATCGACGCGCACTCCCAGCGTGCCGTACAGGCCGGCGCGACCGAGGCCGAACTCGCCGAGGCCGCTTGGGTCGCGACGGCGATCCGCGCCGGCGGCGGCTTCGCCCACGGCCGCCTCGGCTTCAAGTTCGGATCCGAAGCGTCCCCCGCACACACCCACTGAGACGGAGCCCACCGTGCCCGATCGCATCACCCTCGTCACCGCGCTGCAGGGCGCCGGGTGGCACCCGGCAGCCTGGCGTGCCGCCGACTCCGACGCGGAGTCGCTGACCTCGCTCCGGCACTGGCGCGACGTCGTCGTCGAGCAGGACCGGCTCGGCGTGGACGCCGTGACCATCGAGGACTCCTTCACCGCCGGACCCCAGCGGGACGGCGACCTGGACACGAGCACCGTCGTCGGCCGCCTGGACGCCCTGCTGATCGCCGCCGCCGTCGCTCCCGCCACCCGGCAGATCGGCCTGGTACCGACCGTGAGCGTCACGCACACCGAGCCGTTCCACGTCGCGACCGGCCTGCAGACGCTCGACCACGTGTCGCTCGGACGGGCCGGCTGGCGGCTCCAGGTGAGCCCGACGGCGCGGGAGGCCGCACTCTTCGGGCGTCGGTCCCTGCCCACCACGCCGGACGACGCGACCGTCGCGGAGCTCTTCGCCGAGGCGCGCGAGGTGGCCGAGGTCGTCGACCGCCTCTGGGACAGCTGGGACGACGACGCGATCATCCGCGACGTGACGACCGGCCGGTTCATCGACCGGGACCGGATCCACAACGCGGAGTTCGTGGGGGAGCACGTCTCGGTGCACGGGGCGTCGATCGTCCCGCGGTCGCCGCAGGGCCGGCCGCCGGTCTTCTCGCTGGCCCACCGGTCCGACGCGGCCGCGCTGGCCGTCGACGTCGCGGACGTCGTGCTGGTCACGCCCGGCTTCGACGGACGGGAGGACCGGGAACTGCTCGCCGAGGTCCGTCACCTCGAACAGGCGGCCGGGGCCACCGCCCCCCGGGGGGTCCGCGCGGACCTCGGGGGGCGCAGCGGCGCGGCGCCGGCGGCCGCCGCCGACGAGCTCGCCGCCCTCGACGAGCTGGCCGGGACGCCGTCCGTCTCGGACACGTCGGTGCTGGCGACCACCGTCCCGGACCTGGTCTCGCGGATCGCCGGACTGCGCGAACTCGGCTACGCCGGGGTGCGGCTGCGCCCGCTGCGCATCCCGACGGACAGCACCGCGATCGCCCGGCAGCTCGTCCCCGCGCTCGTCACGGCCGGACTCCGGGCCGACGTCGCCTCCCGACCGGCGGTCGACCTGCGCACCCGGCTCGGGATCGCCCCGGCCGTCAGCCGCCACACTCGTCCGACCACCGAAGGGGTCCTCGCATGACCACGAAGCGCCAGGTCCACCTCGCCGCGCACTTCCCCGGCGTGAACAACACCACCGTGTGGAGCGACGACCGGGCCGAGAGCCAGATCGCGTTCTCGTCGTTCGAGCACTTCGCGCGGAACGCCGAGCGGGGGTTCTTCGACTTCCTGTTCCTCGCCGAGGGGCTCCGGCTCCGCGAGCAGAAGGGCCGCATCCACGACCTCGACGTCGTCGGTCGACCGAACACGCTCGCGATCCTCGCCGCGCTGGCCGGGGTGACCGACCACATCGGGCTCGTCGGCACGCTGCAGACCACGTTCAACGAACCCGTCGAACTGGCGAAGCAGCTCGCCACGCTCGACCACCTGACCGACGGCCGCGCCGGCTGGAACGTCGTCACGAGCTCCGATGCGTTCCACGGCGCGAACTTCCGCCGCGGCGGCTTCCTCGACCCGGCGGAGCGGTACACGCGGGCCGCCGAGTTCGTCGACGTCGCCCGGGAGGCCTGGGACTCGTGGCAATCCGACGCGATCGTCACGGACCGCGCTGCCGGACGGTTCGCCGACCGGTCCCGGATCCGCGACGTCGACCACCACGGCCCACAGTTCGACGTCACGGGCACGTTCCCGGTCCCGCGCAGCCCACAGGGGCATCCTGTGGTCGTGCAGGCCGGTGACTCCGACGAGGGCCGGGACATCGCCGCGAGCCGCGCCGACGTGATCTTCTCGCTGCACACCGAGTTCGCCGACGCCCAGGGCTTCTCCCGGGACATCGCCGCTCGGCTCGAACGCGTCGGCCGCTCGCGGGACGGGCTGCTCATCCTGCCCGGCGCGACCTTCGTCCTCGGCGACACCGCGGCGGACGCCGAGGAACGAGCGAGGGCGATCCGGCGGGCGCAGGTCAGTCCGGCCACGGCGATCGCGTTCCTCGAGCAGGTGTGGAACCGCGACCTGTCCGCCTACGACGTGGACGGCCCGCTGCCCGACGTCGAGCCGGACCTCGAGGGCGCCGCGATCACCCGTGGTCGCGCACGTCACACCCGGGACGTCCCCGCGCTCGTGCAGGGTTGGCGGGACCGTGCCGAGGCCGAGCGCCTGTCCATCCGGGACCTCGTCATCGAGGTCTCGACCCGCGGCGGGTTCGTCGGGACGCCGTCCCACATCGCGGCGGAGATCGACCGGTACGTCCAAGAGCGCGCCACGGACGGGTTCGTCGTCGTGCCGCACACGAACCCGTACGGGCTCGACGACTTCGTCGACCGTGTCGTCCCACTGTTGCAGGAACGCGGCGTGTACCGCTCGTCGTACGAGGACGGAGCCACCCTGCGCGAGACCCTCGGACTCCCCGGTGTCCGGACTGGGCGGGAGGTCCTCGCGTGACCACACCCCTCGCCGTCCTCGACCTCGTCCCGGTCAGCGCCGGCTCGACCCCCGCCGAGGCGCTCCGCAACACCGTCGACCTCGCCCAGCGCGCCGAACGTGCCGGGTACGCCAGGTACTGGCTCGCCGAACACCACCTCAACCCCGGTGTGGCCGGCAGCGCACCGAACGTCGTGATCGGGGCGATCGCCGCGGCGACGTCCACGATCCGTGTCGGCAGCGCCGCCACCCTCGTCGGGAACCAGCGCGCATTGCAGATCGCCGAGACGTTCGGCACACTCACGGGGCTGTACGGCCCGCGCTTCGACCTCGGGCTCGGCCGGTCGGGTGCTCCGGCACCAGGGACCCCGAAGCCGCCGTCGCTCGCGCCGCGGTCCGACGAGGTCGTGGACGGGCTGCTCGTCCCCGCGCCGTTCGACTTCCGGATCGCGCCGAACAGCCGGTTCGCCCTGCAGGGGACGTTGCTCGGGCGCGTCCCCGGCGACGTCGACGCGTTCGAGGACGAGGTGTCGCTCCTCCGGGCCTTCCTCGCGGGCACGTACGAGCCCGGCGGCGCGTACGGCGGGTCGGTCGTCGACGCGACCCCGGCGGCGGGCGCGGACGTCGAGCTCTGGGTGCACGGGTCGACCGGTGGGGAGAGCGCGCGGATCGCCGGCGCGCTCGGGTTGCCCTACGGCGCGAACTACCACACGTCGCCGGGCACGGTCCTGGCATCGGTGGAGGCCTACCGCTCGGCGTTCCGGCCGGGGGTCCTGCCCGCGCCGCACGTCGTCGTCTCGGCGGACGTCGTCGTCGCGGACACCGAGGCCGAGGCCGCGCGCCTCGGCTCGGGCTACGCGGCGTGGGTGCACTCGATCCGCTCGGGAGTCGGAGCGATCCCGTACCCGTCGCCGGTCGACGGGGTGGTGCTCGATGCCGAGGTGGCCTCCTCGGTCGGGGATCGGCTGGCGACCCGGTTCGTCGGCGCGCCGTCGGAGGTGGTCTCGCGGCTCGAGACGCTGCGCCGGGTGACGGGGGCGGACGAGCTCCTCGTCACGACGATCACGCACGAGCACGCCGACCGCGTGCGCTCGTACGAGCTCCTCGCCGAGGCGTGGGCAGCGCACGAATCGGCCCACGAGGCGGTCGCCGCGCGCTGAGCGCGCCGCGACCGGCGCCGAGCTGCGGCCGCATCGAGTGCGCAGAAAACGCGCCCCCTCCGCCGCCTGTGCCGCCCGTTGTGCGCCCGCGTGC
>JASCOI010000208.1 GCA_029959665.1 Microbacteriaceae bacterium PS02333 | reverse complement strand
CCCCCCCGGCGGGCCCGCGGGCCGCGCCCGGGGGCCGCGCGGGCCGGGGGGCCCGGGGGGGGCACCGGTGCCGTCGAGGTCTCAGTCCTCGGGTGCCTCAGTCCTCGGTTGCCTCAGGAGTACCCCGCCGCCGCAGCACGGTCCGGCGGATGCCGAGTCCGATGACCGTCGCCGCGATCGCCGCGACCCCGATCGGGAGCACCCCGTCCGAACCGGTGTACGCGAGCACGCCCGGCCCCCTGGCTCCCGGCGCTCCCCCGCCGCGCCCGGCGCCACCCGTCGCCGCGGTCGGGCTGCCGGTCGGCCGCACGGACGGCGATCCCGTCGGGTCCGGCCCTGCGGGACCGGGATCGTCCGGGACGACGACCTCGATCGGGACCTCCGGAGACGGGTCGCCGCCGTCCGGGTCAGTCGGGGAGGTCGCCGTCGCGACGTTCACGACGTCGGACCCGTCCCCGCGGTACGCCGGGTCGAGCACCGCCCGGATCCGGAACGTGTGCGCACCCCCGACCTCGAGGTCGTCATCGGACCGGCAGGTGACCAGCTGCCCCGCGGCCGAACAGTCGTCGTCCGAGCCGACGAAGGCCATCGCCGCAGGGAGCTCGTCGACCGCTCCGACCTGCCGGGCGGTTCCCGGTCCGTCGTTCCGCGCCGTGATCGCGTACTCGACCTCGTCCCCCGGCGCGACGTCGACGGCCGGCGACACCGACTTGTCCGTCGTCAGCGCCGCAGCGTCGATCACGGTGCTGCTCGCCCGCGAGGTGTTGTCCGACTCGTCGACGTCGGCCAGTCCGGGAGCGGTCGTGATGTCGGCCTCGCTGACCAGTTCGCCGGAGGCCGCATCGGAGACCCGCCCGGTGATGGTCATCGTCGCGCTCCCACCCCTCGGCAGGTCGAGGTCGGTCGCGACGTCCCCGGTGCCGACGGCGTCACCGCACGAGCCCGCACCGTCGGCACGACACGTCCACGTCACGTCCGCCAACCCGTCGGGCACGTCGACCTCGACCGGACTCGGAACGGAGTCGTTCACCCCGACGTTCGTCGCGGTCACGGCGTACTCGAACCCGGCGCCGGTGGTGGCCGTCGCCGGCATGTCGTGGACGACGCGCAGGTCGGCGGGCTGCCAGACGCGCAGCGAGTCGATCTCGTGGACGTCGAGCAACGCCCCGGTGGCACCTGCGAACCCGAGCCGCAGGGTGTCCGGCAGCGCCGCCTGGCCGTCACCGTGCAGTGGGACGTCGGCGAGCGCCGTGCGCATCACACCGCCCTGTTCGACCCGGACGGTCACGGAGAGCTCGCCGGCGGGACCGGGGACGAGGCTGATGCGGACCGTCCTGGTCGTCGGGCCGTCGGTCGGGACGCGTCCGGGTGCGAGTGCGCCGGCGACGTACCGGTACCCGTCGGTGCCGTTGCCGGACCCCCGCACCACGACCGAGTCGGGTCGGGCACCGGGTCCGCTGCCGTTGATCGGCAGCGAGAAGTTGCCGTACTGGTCGAGTGCGATCGCCGCGAAGCCGCCGGGGATCCCCGGGGTGGTGCAGGGACCGCTGCCCTGCGTCGACTCCGAGCGGCACGCGTACCCGAGCGCCGCGCCGGTCCCGCCGACACCGGGGGCGGCAGCACCGTCGGCGAGGTAGAGGAGGAGTCCGTCGGCGCCCGCGTACGGGTCGTCCGAGTACACGGCGTAGTCGAACTCGATCTCGAGGCCGCGCGTCGACGGGAACGAGTCGGTGGACGACCACGCCCCGGCCTGGGCGTTCTCGTCGTCGGTGAGCCGCAGCCGACCGTCGACGATGCGCGCGTCACCGCTCAGGACACCGCCGTCCGCCGAGTCGAAGGTGTTCGTGTACGGGAACCGGAGTTCGGCCCCGGATGCGGGCAGGGCGGTGAGCGTGAGCACACCGAGGGCGAGGACCGAGGCGCACGCGGCGAGCACGCGACGCACTCGGCGGTGCGGGATGCGCCGCGGGAACGCGGCAGGCGATGGAGCAGCTGGAGTTGTCATGCCCCGATGCTCGCGAGCGGGACGCGACCGGCCGACGGTGGTGCGCCGATCCGTGGATCGCGGCCACGAGCCTCCCGGCTGTGGAGGAGCCGCTGCCTACGAGAGCCAGACCGTCGTCTCGCCCGGCAGCACGCCGTCGCCCAGCGGTCCCGACGCCACCTCCACGTGCCCGGCCGGGAGCGGCACCGGCTCGGTGCCGAAGTTCGTGACCGACCGCCACCCGTCGTGCCGCGCGAACGCGACGACCCCGGCTGGGGCGTCCAGCCACGTGAGGGACTCTCCGGACTGCAGTCGGCGCCGGGCAGCGAGCGCCGCCCGGCAGAGCGACAGGGTCGAGGTCGGGTCGCCGTCCTCCGCCGCGACCGAGGACGCGCCGAAGTCCGACGGCTGGGGCAGGAAGGGCGCCACGTCGCCGAACCCGAACGACGGCCCCGACTCGGTCCACGGGATCGGCACGCGGCAGCCGTCACGACCCTTGACGGTGTGCCCCGACCGGATCCACTTCGGGTCCTGGAGGAGGTCACGGGGAATGGCCGCGGCCTCGTGCAGCCCGAGCTCCTCACCCTGGTAGACGTACGACGATCCCGGGAGCGCGAACTGCAGCAACGATGCCGCCCGAGCACGTCGGAGCCCCCGGTCCGGGTCCGGTGCCGGCGAGACCCCGTCGGTCATCAGCCATGCGTCCGTGTCGGTGCCGGCGGGGAGTGCGTAGCGCGTCGCGTGGCGCACCACGTCGTGGTTCGACAGCACCCACGTGCTCGACGCCCCCGACTGCTCGGACATGGCGAGGTTCCGCTCGATGACCTGCCGGAACGCCGACGCGTCGAACGGCGACTCGAGCAGGTCGAAGTTGAACGCCTGCCCGAGCTCCGTCGGCCGGGCGTACAGGACCCGTCGAGGTGCGGGCGCCCATGCCTCGGCGACGGCTGCGCGCGGTGGGTCGTACTCGTCGAGGACGTGCCGCCAGGTGGCGAAGATCTCGTGCACCTCGTCGCGGTCGTACAGCGGGTCGGACCCGTCGAGCGGCAGGTCGTGCTCGTTCGAGGGGCGGTACGGCGTCGACAGGTCCTTCGCTAGCCCGTGCGCGACGTCCACGCGGAACCCGTCGACCCCGCGGTCGGACCAGAAGCGGAGCGTGTCCTCGAAGTCCGCACGCACCGCCGGGTTCGACCAGTCGAGGTCGGGCTGCTCCGGCGCGAACAGGTGCAGGTACCACTGGCCGTCCGGCACGCGGGTCCAGGCGCTGCCCCCGAAGTTCGACACCCAGTCGCTCGGCGGGAGTTCCCCGGACTCTCCCGCACCGTCCCGGAACACGTACCGCGCCCGTTCGGGTGACCCCGGTGCGGCGGCGAGCGCGGCCTGGAACCACGCGTGTTCGGACGACGTGTGGTTCGGCACCACGTCCACGATCACCCGGATGTCGTGCGCGTGCGCCGCCCGGACCAGCGCGTCGAAGTCGTCGAGCGTGCCGAGCCGCGGATCGACGTCGCGGTAGTCGGCCACGTCGTACCCGCCGTCGGCGAGCGGGGACGGGAAGAACGGGGACAGCCAGATCGCATCGGCACCGAGTTCCGCCAGGTACGGCACCCGGCTCGTGATCCCGGCGATGTCCCCGAGGCCGTCGGCGTCCGAGTCGGCGAAGCTCCGCGGGTAGACCTGGTAGACGACGGCGTCGCGCCACCAGTCCGCGTCGGGGGTCGCGGGGGCGCTGGCGGGTGTCCTGAGCTCGGTCACTCCGCCACCGTACCGACGACGCACAGTTCGGGAATAGCACTGCGTGCGAACGTATTGGTTGTCACTGACACCTTTCCGTCCCAGAACCAGTAAGGACCTCCATGACGAACGTCGTCGTCCTCGTCGGCAGCCTCCGCGCCGACTCCATCAACCGCAAGCTCGCCGAAGCTGCGATCCACCACGCACCGGAGGGCATCACCCCCACCGTGTACGAGGGCATCGTCGACCTGCCGTTCTACAACGAGGACATCGACGGGGACACCCCGCCCGCTTCCGCCGTCGCCTTCCGCAAGGCCCTCGCGGACGCCGACGGCGTGCTGCTCGTGACGCCCGAGTACAACGGCACGCTGCCCGCGGTGCTGAAGAACGCGATCGACTGGGCATCGCGTCCGTTCGGCGCCTCCCCCATCTCCGGCAAGCCCGTGGCGGTCATCGGTTCCGCCTTCGGCCAGTACGGCGGTGTCTGGGCGCACGACGACGCTCGCAAGGCCGCGGGCATCGCCGGTGCCAAGGTCCTCGAGGACGTCAAGGTCGCCATCCCGCAGTCGGTCGTCCGCTTCGCGGAGACCCACCCGCGCGAGGACGACGAGGTCACGCAGCTCGTCCAGGGCGCGCTGACCGCGCTCGCCGAGGCGACCGCGGAGCCCGCCGCCGCGTAGTCGTCCCGCGCGTCAGGGGCCCGCCGCCGCGTGGGTCGTTTCGCGCGTAGAAGGTCGAAACGCGCGTAGGAGGTCGGATTTTCCGACCTCCTACGCGC
>JASCOI010000207.1 GCA_029959665.1 Microbacteriaceae bacterium PS02333 | reverse complement strand
TTGTGGCCCCCGCGCGCCGGGCGGCGGGCCGGGGCCCCCGCGCCCCCGGGCCCTCCCCTCCGTCGTGTGGTCGCGACTAGCGCGCGGCGAGCTCCGACACGATGCCGTCGCCAGGGGCTGCCTGGACGAGGTCCGCCTCGATCTCGGCGCGCTCGAGGATGCCCTCGATCTTGCGGACACGTCCGCGCGGGACGATCGTCACGACGGTGCCCTCCTTGCCGGCACGACCGGTGCGGCCCGAGCGGTGCATGTACGCCTTGTAGTCGTCCGGCGCGTCGGCCTGCACGACGAGCGAGACGTCGTCCACGTGGATGCCGCGGGCGGCGACGTCGGTGGCGACGAGCACGTTCACCCGGCCGCTCGTGAGGAGCTGCAGGTTGCGGGTCCGCCGCGACTGGTTCAGGTCGCCGTGGAGCGAGGTCGCGCGGATGCCGGCGTCCTCGAACTGGTCGGCCAGACGCTCGGCGTACGCACGGGTCCGGGCGAAGACGATCGTCTTGCCCTCGCCGGCGACGAGCTCCTCCAGGAGCTGGTCCTTCTGGCGCTGCTCGACCACGAGCACGCGGTGGTCGATCGTCGAGGACGCCTGGTCCTCGCCGGCGACCTCGTGCACGCTCGGCTCGTGCAGGAACTGCTCGACGAGCGCGGCGACCTGGGTGTCGAGCGTCGCGCTGAACAGCAGCTTCTGCGCGCGGTTGCCCTGCGGGGTGACCTGGGCGGTCGCCTCGAGGATCTCCTGCACGGGCTCGAGGAACCCGAGGTCGCACATGTGGTCGGCCTCGTCGAGCACGGAGATGACGACCTCGCTGAGGTCGAGCTTCCCCTTGTTCATGAGGTCCTGCACGCGACCGGGGGTACCGACGATGATGTCGACGCCACGCTCGAGCGCGCCCTCCTGGCGGCCGTAGGGGACGCCGCCGTAGATCTGCGTCGTGAAGAGGCCCACCGAGCGGGCGATCGGCTGCACGGTGCGGTCGATCTGCAGCGCGAGCTCACGGGTCGGCGCGAGGATGAGCGCACGCGGGGCGCGGCCCATCTTGCGCTTCGTGCCGCCGCCGTGCTCCATCAGCTTCTCGACGAGGGGCGCACCGAACGCGATGGTCTTGCCGGAGCCCGTGCGGCCGCGGCCGAGGACGTCCTTGCCGGCGAGCACGTCGGGGATCGTCGCCGCCTGGATCGGGAACGGGCTGGTCGCGCCCAGTTCGCCGAGCGCACGGGAGATGTTGCCGCCGATGCCGAGGTCCGCGAAGGTCACGCCCTCGACGTCGGCCGCGACGGTCGCCTCGGCCTGGAGCTTCTCGAGCTTGACGTCGTCCGCGGGGACGAAGCCCTTGCGCGGGGCGTCGTCGCGGTCGAACTTGCGCGGGGCGCGGTCGTCGCGGTCGAACTTGCGCGGCGCACGGTCGTCACGGTCGAACTTGCGCGGGGCACGGTCGTCGCGGTCGAAGTTGCGACGCGGACGGTCGTCGTTGTCACGACGGGGAGCGCGGTCGTCACGGTTGAACGAACGTGGGGCACGGTCATCGCGGTCGAAGCGACGCGGTGCCCGGTCGTCACGGTCGAAGGTGCGACGCGGACGATCGTCCTGGTCACGACGGGGCGCACGGTCGTCACGGTCGAAGCGACGCGGTGCCCGGTCGTCACGATCGAAACGACGCGGGCGATCGTCGTTGTCACGACGGGGCGCACGGTCGTCACGGTCGAAGCGACGCGGTGCCCGGTCATCGCGGTCGAAGTTGCGACGCGGACGATCGTCCTGGTCACGACGGGGCGCACGGTCGTCACGGTCGAAGCGACGGGGCGCGCGGTCGTCACGGTCGAAACGACGCGGACGGTCGTCGTTGTCACGACGGGGAGCACGGTCGTCACGTGCCGGACGGCCGGCACCGCGGGGCTCCCACGAGGAACGCCCGCCGTCACGGGGTTCCCAGTTCGGACGGCCGGTGCGCTCGCCCTGCGACGAGCGGTTGCGGCGGTCCTCGGCGTCCCAGCGCTGCTTCTGGCGCGGCGCGGCAGGCTCGGCGGCACGGAAGCCGCGGTGCTTGCTGCTGCGGGCGGCGGGGGTGCCGTTCGGGTGACGGGGACGGTCGGAGGCGCGCGAGTTCGCGCCCTTGTCGTACGGGGCCATGGATTCTTTCCGGGGTGCGGACATGCCACGCAGCCCGGCAGCGACATCGGCGGGGGCGGTTCGTGGAGAGGGGGTTCATCCCGTCGTCGGATCGACGTGATTCCAGCCCTCGAACTACACAACACCCAAACACGTCCGCGACTCACTGGCCGCGGTGTCGAAGGCCGACCGAGCGAGTCTACGCGACCACGCGCTCGGAAACCAGCCCCGCCGGTGTCCGAGGGTCCGTGGCGGAGGTGATCCGGGCCTCCAGGCCGGTGCGGATCAGGACTCGGCGAGCCGCTGTCGCTGCTCGGCCACGTCGAAGTCGGCGGCGGGCCACGAGAGGTGCATGTCCTCGAGCGCGCGGAGCAGGAGCTGCTGCACGGCGAGACGGGCGTACCACTTGCGGTTCGCCGGCACGACGTACCAGGGCGCGACGGCGGTCGAGGTGCGGTCGAACACGATCTGGTACGCGTCCTGGTAGTCGTCCCAGAGCAGGCGCTCGTCGATGTCGCCCGGGTTGAACTTCCAGTGCTTGTCCGGGCGGTCGAGGCGGTCGCCGAGCCGAGCGCGCTGCTCGTCCTTCGAGATGTGCAGCATCACCTTGACGATCGTGGTGCCCTCGTCGGCAAGCCGGTTCTCGAAGTCGACGATCGCGCCGTAGCGCCGCTCGATCTCCTCCGGCGGGGCGAAGGAGCGGACGCGCTGGATGAGGACGTCTTCGTAGTGGGAGCGGTCGAACACGCCGATCTGCCCGGCGGACGGGAGCTGCTTCTCGATGCGCCAGAGGAAGTCGTGCTCGCGCTCCTCGGCCGTCGGCGCCTTGAAGCCCGCGTAGTGCACACCGTTCGGGTCCACCGCACCGATCACGTGTGACACGATGCCGCCCTTGCCGGCGGTGTCCATCGCCTGCAGGACCAGCAGCACACGACGTTCGTCCCCGCTCGTCGCCGCTGCCCAGAGTCGTTCCTGCAGCGCGGCCAGGCGGTCGGCGCCGGCGGCGAGCGCCTCCAGCCCGTCGATCTTGCGGCCGGGGAACCCCGGGGTGCCCTCCGGGTCGACGTCGGCGAGGCGGAAGCCCTCATCGACGCGCAGGAGCGGTTCCGGATCGGCGTTCCAGGCCTTGCGTCGACTCACGGGTCCTCCAGCGGTGGGTGTCCGCTCATCCTGGCACTCGTCGGTGAACGGTGTCATGCGCCCGGCGCTCGCTCGGGTTACCGTTGTCGGCGATGAGGTCAGGCCGTCGCACGCTGTTCGCGCTCGTCGCCGCGGTCGTGGCGCTCGGCGCGATCGCATCGTGCAGCGCGGATCCGACGGGCGACGAGAACGCCACCGTCACCGCCGATCCGGTCATCTACCCACTGTCGCTGCGGTACCACGGCATCGACGTCGTCTCCGACGTGCCGTACGGGTCGGACCGATTGCAGCAGCTGGACGTGTGTCTGCCCGCGGACAGCGCGCCGGAGGCGACGACCACGCCGACCGGGACCGCGTCGGCTGGGCCCTCGGCGTCGGCGTCCGGGCCGTCGGCGTCCGCCACGCCTGACCCGTCGGCGCTCGAGAAGGCATCGGCCGGCACCCGCCCCGCCGTGATGATGGTGCACGGCGGCAGCTGGTCCCACGGCGACAAGGCCACCGCGGCGTACCGCTCGGTCTGCCAGTACCTCGCGTCCGAGGGATTCGTCACCTTCAACGTCGACTACCGGCTGGCGCCGACGGACCCGTTCCCGGCAGGGCTCGACGACGTCCGGCGGGCGCTCGACTGGGTGTACCGACCAACGACGCTCGAGACCTACGACGTCGACGTCGACCGGATCGGCGTGTTCGGTGGGAGTGCCGGCGGGAACCTCGCGGCGATGCTGGCCGTGGAGGACCACGCCTCGCCCGCCTATGCCGCCGGGGACCGCATCCGCGCGGTCGTCGACCTGAGCGGTCCGACCGACCTGACGACACGGTCGACGGAGTCGGACGGGGTGTCGGCGTCGTTCCAGCGGAAGCAGCTCCTGTACCTCGGGTGCAGCGACTACGACGCGTGCCCGGCTGCACAACGGGCGTCCCCCGCCTACAACGTGACGTCGGACACGGCGCCGTTCTTCATCGGGCATTCGACGCACGAGTTCATCCCGCTGTGGGAGTCGCAGGACTTCGCGGCGACGCTGCGCTCGCACGACGTCCCGGTTACGTTCGTCGCGGTGCGGGGGACGGCGCACTCGATCGCGCAGCTCGACGAGGCGATGAGCAAGCGCGTGGTGTCGTTCTTGCGGCGGCACTTGGGCTGAGCCCGAGCAGGCCGGGCGGCCTCCGCGCGCCCGAGTCTCGGGCTGAGCGACACTTCTCGCGCGCGGGAGCCCGCGAAGTGTCGCGGAGCCCGCGCCTTGCCCCCGCGCCCGCGCCGGGG
>JASCOI010000206.1 GCA_029959665.1 Microbacteriaceae bacterium PS02333 | reverse complement strand
CGCGATGCGCCCCACGCCGAAACCGCACCGACCGGCGGCCGGGAGGCGCGGGGCCAGGCCGCCACGAGCCTCCCGTCCGATGCCCGCCACGCCGGGGAAGCGACCCCACATCGAGGGTCACCACACGGCCCGACGGCGCGGAACTGCGGGCCGTTACCGAAACGCGACCAATCCGAATTGACACCCGCGCCGACGCCGTGCGTAGTATTACCTCCGTTCCAGCCGATGTGACCGTTCACATGGACCGTCACACAGGCTGGGACACCGGACGCGACAACGAAGTCCACACAGACTCCCTGTGCCTTCGCTGCCGCTCGCAGAACCACCGAAGGACTGCCGCACCGAAGCGGCAGAAGGAGATGCACAGTGGCGTCAAACCCGATCGACACCGGACTCGAGACCCGGTCGATCACCGCACCCGAGACCATCCTCGAGATGCGGTCGATCACCAAGGAGTTCCCTGGTGTCAAGGCCCTCGCGGACGTCTCGCTCACGGTCCGCGCCGGTGAGATCCACGCGATCTGCGGCGAGAACGGTGCGGGCAAGTCGACCCTCATGAAGGTCCTGTCCGGCGTCTACCCGTACGGCACCTACACGGGCGAGATCGTCTACGAAGGCGAAGAGGTCCGCTTCAAGGACATCAAGCAGTCCGAGCAGGCCGGCATCGTCATCATCCACCAGGAGCTCGCGCTCATCCCGGAGCTCTCGATCACCGAGAACCTGTTCCTCGGCAACGAGCCGAGCCGTTTCGGGGCGATCGACTGGACCACGGCCCAGCTCCGCGCCCAGGACCTGCTCGCCCGCGTCGGCCTGGCCGACGACCCGGACACGCAGATCAAGAACATCGGTGTCGGCAAGCAGCAGCTGGTCGAGATCGCCAAGGCCCTGCACAAGGACGTCAAGCTCCTCATCCTCGACGAGCCGACCGCGGCGCTCAACGAGAACGACTCGCAGCACTTGCTCGACCTGATCGTCGGGCTGAAGGCCAAGGGCATCTCGAGCATCATCATCAGCCACAAGCTCAACGAGATCGAGCAGATCGCCGACAGCATCACGATCATCCGTGACGGCAAGGCCATCGAGACGCTCAACGTCAAGGCGGACGGCGTCAACGAGGACCGCATCATCCGCGGGATGGTCGGCCGCTCGCTCGAGTCGCGCTTCCCCGACCGCACCCCGAAGATCGGCGAGACCTTCTTCGAGGTCCGCGACTGGACCGTGCAGCACCCGCTCGACTCGTCCCGCCTGGTCTGCAAGGGCTCGAACTTCCACGTGAAGCGCGGCGAGATCGTCGGGTTCGCCGGACTCATGGGCGCCGGCCGCACCGAGCTCGCGATGAGCATCTTCGGCCACTCGTACGGCACGTTCCTCGGCGGCCAGGTGTTCAAGGACGGCCAGGAGATCAAGCTCAACAACGTCCAGCAGGCGATCGACGCCGGGCTCGGCTACGTGTCCGAGGACCGCAAGGCCCTCGGCCTGAACCTGCTCGACACCGTGAAGCGCTCGACGGTGTCCGCCGATCTGCACAAGATCTCGAAGGCCGGCGTCGTGGACTCCCTCGAGGAGTACGACGTCGCCGAGAAGTACCGGAAGCTGCTCCGCACGAAGGTGCCGAGCGTCGAGGAGAACGTCGGGAAGCTCTCCGGCGGGAACCAGCAGAAGGTCGTCCTGTCGAAGTGGATGTTCACCGACCCGGACCTGCTCATCCTCGACGAACCGACCCGCGGCATCGACGTGGGCGCGAAGTTCGAGATCTACGGCATCATCCAGCAGCTCGCGGCCGAGGGGAAGGGCATCATCCTCATCTCGTCCGAGCTCCCCGAACTCCTGGGTCTCTCCGACCGGATCTACACGATCTTCGAGGGCCAGATCACCAACGACGTACCGGCCGACCAGGCCGATCCGGAAACGCTCATGCGCAGCATGACCTCCGCGCGGAAGGGCGCACTCGCGAAATGAAGAACTTGAGACTGCTCTTCGGTAAGGGCAACAGCATCGGCCAGTACGGCATGATCATCGCGTTGATCGCGATCCTCGCCATCTTCTCGGTCACGACGAACGGGCTCATCCTCGAGCCCACCAACGTCATCAACCTGTTCCTGCAGTACTCCTACATCCTCATCCTGGCGCTCGGCATGGTCATGGTGATCATCGCCGGTCACATCGACCTGTCGGTCGGATCGGTCGCGGCGGTCGTCGGCATCGTCGTCGCCCAGTCGATGGCCGTGTGGCACTTCCCGGTGTGGGCCGCGATCGTCCTCGGCCTGGTGTGCGGCGCCCTGATCGGTGCCTGGCAGGGCTTCTGGGTCGCGTTCGTCCGGGTCCCCGCGTTCATCGTGACGCTGGCCGGTCAGCTGATCTTCCGTGGTGCGAACCAGATCATCGGCAACTCGACCTCCGTCCCCGTGCCGGACAGCTACACGACGATCGGCGCCGGGTTCATCCCGGACTTCGGGCCGGGTACCCCGTTCTCGAACGGCACCGTGCTGATCGGTCTCGTCACCGTCGCGGCGCTCATCATCATCGAGGCGCGCGGGCGTTCCCGTCGCCGGAAGATGCAGGCAGAGGTCCCGCCGCTGTGGGTCTCGATCGTCCGCACCGGTGTCCTCGTCGCGGTCACGCTCGTCGCGACGTACCTGTTCGCCGCGGGCCCCGTCGGCACCTCGGTCCCGATCGTCGCGATCATCCTCGGTGTCCTGACGATCATCTACGGCTTCGTCACGAAGAACACGATCTTCGGTCGCCAGGTCTACGCCGTCGGTGGCAACGCCAACGCCGCGGTCCTCTCCGGCGTCAGCGCGAAGAAGGTCAACTTCTTCGTCATGATGAACATGTCGGTCCTCGCCGCGATCGCCGGCATGGTCTTCGTCGGGTACTCCGGTGCCTCCGGTCCTGCTGACGGCACCGGCTGGGAGCTCGACGCGATCGCCGCCGTGTTCGTCGGTGGTGCAGCGGTCGCCGGTGGTGTCGGAACGATCTCCGGGTCGATCATCGGTGGTCTCGTCATGGCGCTGCTGTCGAACGGCCTGCAGCTCATGGGCATCGAGTCGAACAAGGTGCAGATCATCCGTGGTCTCGTCCTGCTCGTCGCCGTCGCCTTCGACGTCTACTCGAAGTCGCAGGGGCGTCCGTCCCTGATCGGCGGGATGATGCGGCAGTTCCAGCGCAAGGACACCGAGCAGAACACGGTGGCCGCGCAGCAGCCGAAGTCCATCGAGGACCAGCCCGAGAAGATCACCCTCCCCTAGCTCACCCATCCCCACAGCGGGGCTTAAGGCCCCATCCCTCCTCAACGAAGAGAAAGCAATCACATGCGCAAGAAGATCGTCGCCGGCCTCAGCCTGGCGCTCATCGCGGGTCTCGCCCTCAGCGGCTGCTCCGCACGTGGCTCGGACTCCGGCAGCGGTTCCGACGCGACCATCAAGAAGGGCGACCTCATCGGCGTCGCGCTCCCGGCGAAGACCTCGCAGAACTGGGTCCTCGCGGGTGCCGCGTTCAAGAAGTCGATCGAGGACGCCGGCTTCAAGGCGGACATCCAGTACGCCAACGCCGGCAGCCCGGTCCCGGACCAGCAGTCGCAGATCTCGGGCATGATCACCAAGGGTGCGAAGGCCGTCATCATCGGTGCGGCCGACGGTTCGCAGCTCACCTCGCAGGTCAAGTCGGCGAAGTCCTCGGGCGCCGTCGTCATCGCCTGGGACCGCAACATCCTGAACACCAAGAACGTCGACTACTACGTCGCGTTCAACAACTACAAGGTCGGCCAGCTGCAGGCCAACGCCCTGCTCAAGGGCCTCAAGGAGAAGAAGGGGAACGGCCCGTACAACGTCGAGCTCTTCGCCGGTTCGCCGGACGACGCCAACGCGACGGTCTTCTTCAACGGCGCGATGAGCGTCCTGCAGCCGAAGATCGACGACGGCACGCTCAAGGTCGTCTCGGGTCAGACCACGTTCGGCAAGGTCAACACGCAGGGCTGGCTCGCGCAGAAGGCCCAGTCCCGCATGACGGACCTCCTGTCGCAGTACTACACGGGTGACACCAAGCTCGACGGCGTCCTGTCGCCGAACGACACCCTCGCCCGTGCGATCCTCACCGCGACCAAGGCCGCCGGCAAGGAGAACCCCGTCGTCACCGGGCAGGACTCGGAGACCGCGTCCATCCCGCTGATCATGAGCGGCGAGCAGTACTCGACGATCTACAAGAACACCACGGAAGAGGCCCAGGCGGCCGTCGACCTGGTCTCGACGCTGGCCAAGGGCGACAAGCCCGACACCAAGATCGACAAGACGAACAACTACAACGGCGTGAAGACGGTCCCCGCGATCGAGCTCACCCCGGTGCTCGTCACCAAGGAGAACGCGGTCGAGGCCTACAAGGGCAACGACACCCTCGAGAAGCTGGCCGAGGCCGGCAAGTAACACCAGCAGTACCCACCAGGGCCCCGTCCGCCTCGCGGGCGGGGCCCTGTCCCGTTCCCGGGCAGTGCCGCGTCTCGGCCCGCGCCCGGCC
>JASCOI010000205.1 GCA_029959665.1 Microbacteriaceae bacterium PS02333 | reverse complement strand
CCGAGGTAACAGAAAACGTCGGCTCCCCCTCGCGGACCCGACGTCTTCTGTTCCCTCGATGCGCCGGCACGCGGCGCGCGGCGCGCGGCGCGCACCGCCGGCTCAGCCCACCGTCCAGGTGACGAGGCGGGGATCCGTCAGCTGCACCTCGTGCACCGGTCCGGTGACCCGCAGGGTCGCACGCTCCGTGGCGGTGCCCGGCAGGGGCACTGCAGCCGACCCGTCCGACAGCGCGACGATCCCGCCGGACTCGAGCGGGCCTCCCGGCCGGGACGCCGCCGCGTGGGACGCGACCCACACCTGCACGTCCCCCGGCTCCACGACCTTCCGCAGGTCGCGTCCACTGAACGCGAAGCGCTGCACCGGAACGGTGAAGCGGACGCTGCGGGACTCCCCCGCCGGCACGTCGACGCGGGCGTACCCGAGCAGCTGGACGACCGGACGGGTGACGCTGGCGTGCACGTCGTGCCCGTAGAGCTGCACGACGTCCGAGCCGTCGCGCTGCCCGGTGTTCCGGACCGTGACCGTCGCCGTGAAGGTGCCGTCGGTGGTGACGGTGTCGTCGACGACCAGGTCCTGGTACGCGAAGGACGTGTACGTCAGGCCGAAGCCGAACGGGCGGACCGGTGTCGAGTCGGCGGCCGTGACGTCCGAGGGGCCGCCGAGCCTCGGGTGCAGGTACGTGTACGGCTGCGCGCCGGCGGCCCGGGGCAGCGAGACCGGCAGGCGGCCGGACGGCGCAGCGGCACCGGTGAGGAGGTCGGCGATCGCCAGTCCCCCGCCCTCCCCCGGGAAGAACGCCTGGACGACGGCGGACGGACGCGGTCCCGGACCGTCGAGCGCCCACCCGATCGCGTACGGCCGACCGGTGAGCAGGACCACCACGGTCGGGGTGCCGGTCGCGACGACGGCCTCGACCAGCTCGCGCTGCACGCCGGGCAGGTCGAGCGATGCGGTGTCGTTGCCCTCGCCGACGGTGCCGCGGCCGAAGAGTCCCGCCTGGTCCCCCACCACGACGACCGCGACCTCGGCGTCCCGCGCGACGGCGACGGCCTCGGCGATGCCGGAGCGGTCGTCGCCCTCCACGGCACAGCCGACCGCGGTCGACACCACGCCACCGAGGGACGCTCGCAGTGCCTCGAGCACGGTGGGGATCGCGAACCCGAGCGGCAGGTCCGGGTGGTCGGCCAGCACGTGGTTCGCGAAGGAGTAGCACCCCTGCAGGGCCTCGGCACGGTGGGCGTTCGGGCCGATCACCGCGACGCGCCCCTGCAGGGGATCCAGGGGCAGCACGCCGTCGTTCGAGAGCAGGACGAGCGACTCCGCCGCCAGCCGCCGTGCGAGGTCCCGGTGCGCCGCGGTGTCCAGGTCAATACCGGTGGGCGGCTCGTCCTCGAACACGTCGGGATCGAGCAGCCCGAGCCGCTCCTTCTGGCGGAGGACTCGCAGCACCGCACGGTCGACCAGCGCTTCGTCGACCAGGCCTGCGCGGACGCGTTCGACCAGTGGTGCCAGGTACGCGTCACCGGTGGGCAGCTCGACGTCGATCCCGGCCTCGAGTGCCATCGCGGCGGCCTCGCCACGGTCGGCGGCGATGCCGTGCATGACCTCGAGGAACGCCACCGAGAAGTAGTCGGCCACCACGGTGCCCTCGAAGCCCAGGCGGTCGCGCAGCAACCCCGTCAGCAGGTCGGCGTTCGCCGCGACGGGAACACCGTCGATCTCGGCGTAGGAGTTCATCACGCTCCGGGCGCCACCGTCGAGCAGCGCCATCTCGAACGGCGGCAGGAACACGTCCGCGATCTCCCGCGCTCCGGCGTGCACGGGTGCGTGGTTGCGACCCGCCTGCGACGCGGAGTACCCGAGGAAGTGCTTGAGCGTCGCGTCGACCCCGGCACTCTGCAATCCCCGGACGTAGGCGGTACCGACGGTGCCGACCAGGTAGGGGTCCTCGCCGATGCACTCGTCGACCCGTCCCCAGCGCGGGTCGCGGACGACGTCGAGCACGGGTGCGAGGCCCTGGTGGACCCCGAGCCGACGCATCGAGTCGCCGATCACGGCGCCGACCCGTTCGACGAGGTCCGGGTCGAAGGCAGCGCCCCACGCCAGCGGCGTCGGGAAGGTCGCGGCCTTCCACGCGGCGAGGCCGGTCAGGCACTCCTCGTGCACGAGTGCCGGGATGCCCAGGCGGGTCTCGCGCTTCAGGCGCCGCTGCTCGTCCCACAGCCAGGCGGCGCGCTCGTCGGGCTCGACCGGTCGGGTGCCGTAGACGCGTGTGAACTGGCCGATGCCGTCACGCGTGATGTCGGCGAGGGTGCGGCCATCGGCCCGCGTCGTCATCTCCCCCTGCATGGGTGCGACGACGCCGTTCTGGTCGAGCCAGTACCCGACCAGCTGCGCCGTCTTCTCCTCGAGCGTCATGACCGCCAGCAGGGCGGCGGCGCGGTCCGGAGCGGGCATCCGGTCCGATGGTCGGCTCGGGGCGGACGGGAGGCTCGGGTCGGCCCCGCCACGCGTCGCGTCCCGGCCGTCGGTCGAGGACGCAGCGTCGGTCGCGGACGCACCGTCGGTGGCGGCCCGGCCGTCGGCCGCGGTGACCGGCGTCGTCGACGCGGGACGAGCCTCCCGGCCGCCCGTTGCCGACGCCGTCGCGTCGGTGGCGGTCATCCCTTCACCGCCCCGGTCAGCCCGCCGACGATGCGACGCTGGAACACCGCGAAGAACGCCAGCGCGGGGATCATCGACAGGGACGTGAACGCGAGCACCCTGGCGGTGTCGACGGAGTACTGCGACGAGAACGCCTGCACCCCGAGCGGCAGCGTGTAGGCCGACGCGTCGTTGAGGATGAACAGCGGCAGGATGTAGCTGTTCCAGCTGCCGATGAAGGCCAGGATGCCCGTCGTGACGACGCCGGGCAGGGACAGCGGCACGACCATCCGGAAGAAGAAGCCCAGGCGGCTCGCCCCGTCGATGGAGGCCGCTTCCTCGAGCTCGTCCGGGATCGCCCGCAGGAACGGCACCAGGATGATGACGGTCGTCGGCAGCGCGAACGCGATCTGCGGCAGGATCACGCCGGCCAGGCTGTTCGTCAGGCCGAGGTCCTTCACGAGCAGGTAGAGCGGCGTGATCGCGACGGTGATCGGGAACATCAGACCGGCGGCGAACAGCGAGTACAGCACGCCGCGGCCCCGGAACCGGTAGCGGGCGAGCACGAAGCTGACCATCAGCCCGAGCACGACGACGCCGACCGTGGTGGTGACACCCGCGATGAGCGAGTTGCCGAGCTGCTGCCAGAACACGCCGCTCGACAGGACCTCGGCGTAGTTGCCGAAGTTCCACGGTGCCGGGAGCCCGGCGGGGCTCGCGGTGATCTGCGCGTTCGTGCGGAAGCCGCCGAGGACGATGTACGCGACGGGGCCGATGCAGACCGCGATGAACAGCAGCGCGATGAAGTACGTGCCGAGGTTGCGCTCTCGGCGGACCGGCCCGTCGCTCGGCCGCTTGTGGCCGCGTCGGGGAGCGACGATCGATGCGGTGGCGGTCATCGTGTGGCCTTCTCCGCCAGTGCGGCGACCCGTGCGCCGGCGGTGGTTGCGGTCATCGTGTTGCCTTCTCCGTGAGGGCGCCGGCGGTGTCGCGGCGCAGGACGAACCGCTGGTAGACGAGTGCGATCACCAGCGAGATGAGGAAGATCACCACGGCGACGGCGTTGCCGTACCCGTAGTTGCCGGAGTTCCGGCCGTTGGCGACCATGTACGTCGCCATGGTCGAGGTCCCTGCCGTCGAGGCGATGTACTGCCCCCAGATGATGTAGACGAGGTCGAACAGCTGGAGCGAGCCGATGATCGACAGGAACGCCCAGATGCGGATGGTCGGGCCGAGGAGCGGCAGGGTGATCCGCCGCTGGATCTGCCAGTACCCGGCGCCGTCGAGCTGGGCGGCCTCGAACAGCTCCTCGGGGATGCTCTGCAGCCCGGCCAGGAACAGGATCACCGCGAAGCCGATGTACTTCCACGAGATGATCGCGAGGAGGGTCCAGATCGCGATGTCCGGGTTCGACAGCCAGTCGTTCCGCAGGGCACCGAGGCCGATCGCCTGGAGCAGGTCGTTGACGGCGCCGCTCGTGGAGAGCATGAGGCTCCACCCGGTGCCGACGATCACCTCGGAGATGACGTACGGCACGAAGATGAGCACCCGGATGAGTCCTCGCCCCCGGATGCGCTGGTTGAGCAGCAGCGCGAGGATGATCGCGACGGGACCCTGTACGAGCAGCGAGCCGATCACGATGAACGCGTTGTGGGTCAGCACGCCCCGGAAGTCGGGGTCGGTGAAGATGATCTTGTAGTTGTCGAGGCCGACGAAGTCCGTCGGCGCCCCGTAGCCCTGCCACTTGTAGAAGCCGTAGTAGGCGGCGAGCGCCACGGGGAGGATCACGAACCCGACGAACATGATCGTCGCGGGTCCGGCGAGCAGGGCGATCTCGACCCGCTTGCGGACGTCGGCGACCGGCTTCTTCCGGCCCCGGCCGGGGGGGGGGGGGGGGGGGGGGGGGGGGGGGGCCCGCGCCGCGGCGGCCCGCGCGCGGGGGGGACAGGACCCCGCCCCCC
>JASCOI010000204.1 GCA_029959665.1 Microbacteriaceae bacterium PS02333 | reverse complement strand
TCACCAGACCGCGCACTGACGGACGGGAGGCTCGTGGCGGGCTGGCCAGTGGGCCCACACCGGCCGGTTCCGGACCGACGCGCCAGCGGCGGGTCGGCCGTGCCCGGTGGGGAGCCTCCCGTCCGTCAGCTGGTCGCCGCGCGACGGACCGTCGGTCGGTGCACGCGATCGTCCGGCCGCCGGTCCGCGCGGAGGCCGTCGACCGCGATGACGGCGAAGCGCCGCGCCGCCGCGAGCCGCTGCGCAGCTGGCGCGCGCGACACACCCCGCCCGGCGAGCAGCACGAGGACGAGGTCGTCGAGGACGAAGTCCGCGCGGAGCGCACCGGCTGCCTGCGCCCGTCGCGCGAGGCCCGCGAGCATCCGCAACAGCTCAGCGCGGTGACGAGCGAAGTCGACGGCGTCGGGGAAGTCGTTCGTGAAGGCCTCGACGAACGCGTGGTTCCTGGCGTTCAGCTCGCTCGAGTCGACGACCACGGATCGGAGCCCACGCCACGGATCCGGATCGGCCGCCCCGCGTTCGACGATCGCACGGCACTCCCGGAGCTCCTCGGCGAACGCCGCGCCGACCAGGTCCTGCTTCGTCGGGAACCGTCGGTACAGCGTCGCCGGTCCCACGCCAGCGCGTCGTGCGACCTCGCGCATCGTCGCCCCGAGACCGACCTCGTCGAACAGCGTCCTGGCCGCGTCGAGCAGGCGGTCGCGGTTGTCGAGCGCGTCGGAGCGCAAGTGAGGCATCGGGGCAGGCACGTCTCTCACTCTACGGAAGTGGACGCCCGCGTCCACTACCGTCGATCGCGCCGGCCGACTGGTGCCGGCAGAACACGAGGAGGACGTCGTGCGAGCAGTGTCGATCGAGGAGTACGGGCCGGCGGAGGGCCTCGTCGTCTCGGAGCGCCCGGGCCCGGTCGCCGGACCCGGCTCGGTGCTGATCGAGGTCGAGGCGATCGGGGTCGGCGGGGTCGACGCGGTGATCCGCCGCGGGACCCTCGGGAGCTCGTTCCCGGTCGGGATGGTCCCGGGCAGCGAGGTCGCGGGCACCGTCACCGCGGTCGGCGACGGCGTCGACGGCGCATGGATCGGCCGGCGGGTGTGGGGCTTCACGGGCACCAGCGGGGCCTACGCCGAGCGCGCCGTGGCACGGCTCGAGGACGTCACGGTACTCCCGGACGACCTGACCGCCGTCGACGCGGTCGCGGTCGGGAGCGCCGCGACGGTCGGGTACTTCGCGCTCCGGCACGCACGTCTGACCGCAGGCGAATCGGTCCTCGTCCGTGGCGCGGGCGGCAGTCTCGGGATCGCGGCCGTCCAGCTCGCCGCGCAGGCCGGCGCCACGACCATCGCGGTCACCACGTCGTCGCCCGAACGGGGCCGACGACTGCTGGACCTCGGTGCCACCCACGTCCTCGACCGCTCCGGCCACCCCCTGGACGACGGCGTGGCTCCGTCGGCCTTCGACGTCCTGATCGACGTCGCCGGCGGCCCCGACCTGCCGTCGTTCCTCGAGCTGCTCGCCCCGAACGGGCGCGCGGTCTCGATCGGGGTGGTGGGCGGCTACCCGCCGGCCGACTTCGGCATGACGCTCATGCGGTTGTTCCAGCGGTCGCTCTCGTTCGCGACGTTCAGTCTCGACACCGTGCCTCGTGCCGAGCGCAACGACGCCCGTGCCGCACTCCTCGCCGCTGCCGACGCCGGAGGACTGACCCCGGTCGTCGAGGCCGTCCTGCCGCTCGAAGCCGTCGTCGACGCGCACCGACGGATGGACGCGGGGAGCGTCTGCGGCCGGAGCGTGCTCAGGGTGCGCTGAGCGAGACGGACCCTTGCGGCGGTCCGCGCTTCCGGCGCGGACCGCCGTGCGTCAGGCGGACGCGCGGGCTGCTGCTTCGATGGCGGCCACCCGGGTCTGGATCTCGCGGATGCGGTCGATGTCGAACTTCTGCCCGCGGGCGAAGTCGTAGAGGCCGTTCTGCTCCTGGAACACGTCGGTGAGCTGCGTGTAGCAGTACCCGAACATGTGCTCGTTCCCGAGGAGCGCGGTCACGAGCCCCTCGAAGCGGGCGTAGAACTCGTCGACGGAGCGGACCCGCTCCCCGTAGCCCCACGACGTCGTGCCTGATTGCTCAGGGGCATCGGCGGCCGCAGCGGCCTCGGCGTTCCACCAGATGCCGCCGAACTCGCTGCAGAAGTAGGGCTGGCCGTTGTACGGCAGGCTCCACGGACGAGCGCCCTGCACGTGGCGGTCGCCGTCGTCCTCGGTGTTGGTGAATGCCGTCCGCGTCGTGGGATCGAGCATCCCGAGCGTCGCGCTGAACGTGGCCGGATCCTGGTCGTAGTTGTGCGAGTCGTAGACGTCGGTCTCGAACACCCGGTGCGCGTAGCCCGACGCGTCGAGCACCGGGCGGGTCGTGTCCATCGCCTTGGTGGCGAGGAACATCGCGCGGGTGACGTCGTCGAGGGCGGTGATCCGGTCGGAGATGTGCTGTCGCGTCTCGTTGAGCGGGCACCACCCGACGATGGCCGGATGTGAGTAGTCGCGCTCGAGCGCTTCGAGCCACTCGGCGACGTAGCTGGCGTCGGGCTGCTGCCGGTCGTCGCTCGGACCGGTCGTCTTGCAGCCCCAGTCGCCGAACTCGCCCCACACGAGGTAGCCCAGACGGTCGGCGTGGTAGAGGAACCGCTCCTCGAAGACCTTCTGGTGCAGGCGCGCACCGTTGAACCCGGCCTGCATGCTGAGCTCGATGTCGTGCACGAGCGCAGCGTCCGACGGCGCGGTGAGGAGTCCGTCGGCGTAGAGCCCCTGGTCGAGCACGAGCCGTTGGAAGACCGTCTCGCCGTTGATCAACACCGACCGACCGACGATCGCGACGCTGCGGAGCCCGGCGTAGCTGCCGACGGAGTCGACGAGCTCGCCTGCCGAGTCGAGGAGCTCGATGCGCACGTCGTAGAGGAACGGGTCCTCGATCGACCACACGCGCACCCGATCGACAGGGATGCGGACGGTGGCACGCGGCGTCAGGGCGAGGTCGGCACGGACCTCGTGGGCGCCGATCTCGCCCCGGTCGTCGGAGAGAATGACGCGCACGCGTCCGCCCGCGAGTCCGGTGTTCAGCGGGACCTCGATCGCGAACTGCTCGCCCTCGAGGTCAGGCGTGATCCGCGGACGGAGGATGGCGATCTCGGGGACCGGCTCGAGCCAGACCGTCTGCCAGATGCCCGTCGTGCGGGTGTAGTCGGCGTCGTGGTTCGCGTACTCGGTGGACTGCTTCCCGCGTGCCTGCGGTGCGTCCTTCGAGTCACGGGCACGGACCGTCAGGGTGACCGTGTCGCCGGCGCGGACCCCGGCGCGGGCGGTGAGGTCGAACGTGAAGCTCGTGAACCCGCCCCGGTGCCGACCGGCCTCTCGCCCGTCGACCCAGACGGTCGTGTCGTGGTCGACCGCGCCGAAGTGCAGCAGGATCCGCCCGTCCCAGTCCGTCGGCACCGTGACCTGTCGGCGGTACCAGACGGCGTGGTGGAAGTCGACGTCGCCGATGCCCGAGAGCGTGGACTCCGGCGCGAACGGCACCGTGATCTCCCCCGACAGCTCGGCATCAGGAGACGACAGGCCGCGCTCGAAGCCCGAGTCACCCGGGTCGAAGTCGAAGCCCCACCGGCCGTTGAGGTTCATCCACCGCTCGCGGGTGCACTGCGGCCGGGGGTACTCGGGGCGGGGCGTCAGGGAGGTCGTGGTCATGGCTCTTCCTTGAGTCGGTACCAGGGGGTCGCCACGACGCTACAACGTTGCAATCGAGGTGTCCAGCGCGGCATGTCCCGCTCCGAACCGCGAAACGGACACAGCACCGCGGCGATCCGCGGTGCTGTGTCCGTCACGTGGTTCCGTAGGGGGGCGAGCCCGCGATCGAGCGAGCTCACCGCGGCCGGGTCTGGAGGGCCACCGACACCCGCAAGGACCCAACCGCGGACCCGACTCGCGGGGTTGTGTACGACACCCGCACGGTGAAGCGCCCGTCGGAGCCCTCTGCGCCGCACGTCAGCTCGAGACCGGCACCATCGGCGGGGGCACACGGGCCGGTCTGTCGGAGCTGCAGATCGGAGCGACCGAGGATGCCGCGGAAGGCGACGTCGTCGAGGGTCGGCGGAGCCAGGTACGTCCTCGTCACCGACGGACACGGATGCTCGAACCCGGACAGCTGTAGGCAGAGTCCGGCCCCGCGGGTCAGTTCCTCGTCCTGGAGTTCCCATCCCGACGGCACCGCGATCCGGTCGGCGATGCGACGGACACCACCGTCATCCGAGGCTGCGACACCGACCCACGTCCCGCCTCCCACCAGGGCCGCCACGCCCGCGACGGCGATGACCCATCTCGTCTGCACCTGCTCCCCCTTGCGTCGCCCGATCCTCGCAGAGCGATCCAGACCACCGCTGCCGCACTTCCGGGGCACACGACGATCAGGCCTGTTGCATAACGGAACGGTAACGAGAGGGAACCGGTCCAAACCATTTCCGGTGGGGTGCCGAATCCCATGCACAGACCGGGAAACACCCGGAGCGCTCACCAGCCGCAGATAGCTGGTTCTCCACTCCTTGTCGGAGTGTGTTCGGCGCGCTTTCAGTACGCCGCGCCGAG
>JASCOI010000203.1 GCA_029959665.1 Microbacteriaceae bacterium PS02333 | reverse complement strand
GCCGGGTCCCCCCCCGCCCCCCGCCCGGCGGGGGGGCGGGGCCCCGGCCCCCCCCCCCCCTCCAGTCCGTCTGTGGTGGCGTCTACGCGCGCGCCGGCGCCGCCGTCAGCGGCACGATGACACCGTGCGACTCGCGCAGGACGTCGAGGGTGCGCTGGACCTCGTCCGCACGCTCCTCCGTCGTCCAACCGAGCACCCCGGCGAGCACGTCCGCGAGCTCGTCGAGCAGGTCGATCGTGACGCCGCCGACGAACGCGAGGTTCGTGCGGCGGAGCACCACGTCGATCAGGTGCACGGCGTGCTCGTGCTCAGCGAAGTACGCGACCTCGGCCCGGGTGAGGGCCGGGTCGGACTCGAGCGGCTCGACCGGACCGTCGGTGAGGACGTCCACGACCTCGGCCGCGCGGGTGCCGTAGCGCTCGAGCAGCCCCTCGACCAGGTGCTCGTCGAGCCCGTCGCGGTGCGACTTGATCCACAGTGCGCGCTGGGCGTCCGTGGTCGGGAACTCCTTGCCGCCACCGATCGCCATGCCGGTCGTGTCGACCTTGCGGGCGACACCGAGCTTCGTGGTGGCCTCGGTCGACAGGTGCGCGGCGAGGGCGCGGAAGGTCGTCCACTTGCCGCCGACGAGCGACAGCACGGTGCTCTTCGGGAGACCGGCGATCGGGGTGTCCACGATCCGGTAGTCACGCGACACGAACCCGGGGGCGGTGTCCTCGTGGCGGGGGAGCGGGCGGATGCCGGAGTAGCTGTAGACGATGTGGTCGCGCGTGACCTCGATCTGCGGGAACACGTGCTTCACGAGCCCGAAGAAGTAGTCGATCTCCTCGTCCGTCGTCGTGACCGGCTTCGAGGGGTCGGCGTCGATGTCCGTCGTGCCGATGAGCACCCGGCCCTTGAGTGGGTAGATCAGCACGATGCGGCCGTCGTCGTTCTCGAAGAACAGCTCACGGCCCTTCGTTGCCTCGAGCAGCTCGTCGTTGTGCACGACGATGTGGGAGCCCTTCGTCCCGCCCATGAACGTCGTCTCGCCGCCGAACGCGCCGTTCGTCAGGTCGGTCCAGGGGCCCGAAGCGTTGATCACGACGTCGGCGGAGAACACGAACTCGTCGCCGGTCTCGCGGTCCCGCAGCACGACGCCACCGTCGCGGGTGCCGGCTGCCTCAACGTAGTTGGTCGCACGGGCGGTCGCGGCGGAGCCGGTCCCGGTGCCTGCGGCCAGGCCGTCCTTGAGCACGTCGAGCGCCAGACGCTCCGGCTCGTGGACGGACGCGTCGTAGTAGGTCCCGGTGTACTTCAGGTCCTTGTTGAGCGCCGGCATGTCCTCGAGCGCTGCCTTCTTGGTGCGGAAGACGTGCTTCGGGACCGAGCCACCGTCACGCGAGAAGGAGTCGTAGATCGTCATGCCGATCTTGATGAGCATCGCGCCACGCTCCTTGGTGGAGCGCTGCTTGTGCGTCAGCATGCGCAGCGGGGCGTTCATGATGCCGGAGAACGTCGAGAAGATCGGCATCGTCGTCTGCAGCGGCTTGACGTAGTGCGGTGCGATGCGGATCAGGCCGTTGCGCTCCTGCACGCTCTCGCGCACCAGGCGGAACTCGCCGTTCTCGAGGTAGCGGATGCCACCGTGGATCATGTGGCTCGACGCCGCTGAGGCGCCGGAGGCGTAGTCGCCGCGCTCGACGAGCGCGACGTCGACGCCCTGCAGGGCGAGGTCGCGGAAGGTGGCGATGCCGTTGATGCCGCCACCGACGATGAGGACCTGTGCGTTCGGGCGCTCGGTGAGCGATGTCACCGTGCGTCGGGGCTGCGTCGTCTTCGACATGTGCGTACGCGTCGCTTTCTGGGGTCGGTTCGCTGGGTTCGAGTTCGATCGTGCGCCTTCGTGAACGGTCGGGCAACTTGCGTGCACGAACGTGCAGAACACCTGTGGTCCGGCCCGGAACGGGGGGCGGGAGGCTCGGCCGGGCTTGCAGACGCCGTGCACGTCCGTGCATGGTTGGGTTCCATGAGCGATGCCGCCCAACCGATGCGCACCCAGCAGGCGCTGCGTGCTGCACACCTGTACTACCTGCAGGACCTGACGATGGACGCCATCGCCGACGAGCTCGGCACATCGCGCTCGTCGGTGTCCCGGTTGCTCAAGCACGCCAGGGACACCGGGCTCGTCGACATCCAGATCAGGTCGCCGCTCGACCAGGCCGCGGCGCTCAGCCGGAACATCCGTGCACGGTTCGGGGTGCACGCGCACGTGGTCCCGGTGCCCGACCACACGAGCGACGTCGACCGGCTGGAGCGGGTCGCGCTGTCCGCGGCGCGGATCCTGACGCAGTACATCGAGTCGAACATGGTGATCGGGCTGTCGTGGGGCTCGACGGTGAGCGCCGTCAGCCGGTACCTCGTGCCGAAGACCACCCACGGCTCCACCGTCGTGCAGGTGAACGGCGCGGCGAACACCCGCACCACCGGCATCGTCTACGCGTCCGAGATCCTCCGGCGCTTCAGCGAGGCGTACGGCGCGCTCGTGCAGCAGTTCCCCGTCCCGGCGTTCTTCGACGACCCGGCCACGAAGGAGGCCCTGTTCCGCGAGCGCTCGATCCGGCGCGTGCTCGACCTGCACGAGCGGATGGACGTCGTCGTGTTCGGTGTCGGTGCGCCGCAGGCCCCGGTTCCCTCGCACGTGTACTCCGGCGGGTACCTGGACCCGGCCGACCGCGAGGAACTGACGAAGGCGAAGGTCGTCGGGGACGTCTCGACCGTGTTCTACCGCGCCGACGGGTCGTGGCGGGACATCGGGGTGAACGCCCGCGCCGGCGGCCCGGACCTCGACACCATCAAACGGGCTCCGCGGCGCATCTGCGTGGTGGCGGGACGTGGCAAGGCGGCGTCGCTCAAGGGCGCCCTCGCGGCCGGGCTCATCACGGACCTGATCCTCGACGAGAGCATCGGGCAGGCCATCTTGCAACCCTGACGATCCGCCGATGTCGGTGGTCCGGCGTAGCGTCTCCGCCATGGATGATCGCCAGGGTTCTCGGTGGTTCCGGCGGCTCGCCGGCACCGACGTCGACGACGCGATCGCGTTCTTCTCGGCCGACTACGACCTCCGCACGCCGACGGTCCGCCGCACGTCGCCGAAGACCAAGTGGGACTTCGCTGGCGTCGGGGACGAGCGGATGTCCCTGCGGACGGCACGCTTCGGCGTCGACCTGCGGTGCGAGAGCTTCGTCGCGGACGAGTTCATCGTCGCGTGGGTCCGTGGCGGCACGAGCACGATGACGACCGGCGGCGAGAGCGTCGACCTCGAACCAGGGGTCCCCGTGGTGCTGCCGACGGAGACCGCGTACGAACTGCACCAGCGGGACATCGCACTGAGCATGGTGCACCTCGACCGGGCCTTCGTGACCGCACTGACCGGCGACCCGGCGTTCACGTTCGAGCCGCTCCGCGCGCCGACGGCGGAGGGCATGCGGCTGTGGCGGTCGACCGTGCAACAGCACTCGTCGACCTGGCTCGACATGGAGCGGGACCTCGACGACGTCGCCCGTCGGGACATCGCCGAGGCGTTCTCGGCCGCGGCGCTCCGGGCGTTCCCGCAGCGGGCGAGCTGGCGGGCGACGGTCGCCGGCAACGGTCCGGAGCACGAGCGACTCCGCCGTGCGCTCGAGTACGTGCACGCGCACGCCAACGAACCCATCGGCACCTCGGAGATCGCCGACGCGGCCGGACTCAGCCCGCGTGGGCTGCAGCAGTCCCTGCGTCGCCACCTCGACCAGACCCCGGGGGAACTCCTCCGGGAAGTCCGACTCGAAGGCGCGCACAACGACCTCCGCCGAGCCGACCGCGACGAGCTCTCCGTCGCCGAGATCGCCAGGTCGTGGGGCTTCGGCCACCTCGGCCGGTTCTCCGCCGCGTACCGGACGCGCTTCGGGGAGCTCCCGAGCGAGTCGCTCCGCAGCCGCGGCTGACGGCGCCGCGGCGTCCCGGCTCGGTAGCGTTGGCCGCATGGACACCGTCGTCGCCCGACTCCGATCCGCCCTGGACGACCCGGACGGGCTGATCGTGCGGGACGACGCCGACGCACTGGACGCCACGAGGACCGACAAGTCCGGCTGGGTCGCGTCCGGCCGCCCGGCTGCACTCGTCGAGGCGCACACCGTCGCGCACGTGCAGGCGACGCTCCGCACGTGCAACGACCTCGGGGTGGGTGTCGTTCCTCGCGGCGCGGGCACCGGGCTCGCCGGTGGCGCGAACGGCACGGACGGGTCGGTGGTGCTGAGCGTCGCGCTGATGGACCGCATCGTCGAGGTCTCGGCCGACGACGAGCTCGCGGTCGTGGAGCCCGGCGTGCTGAACGGTGCACTGAACGCCGCGGTCCTGCCGCTCGGGCTCCGCTTCGCGCCCGACCCCGCCAGCGCGGCGATCTCGAGCGTCGGCGGGAACATCGCCACGAACGCCGGGGGTCTCCGATGCGTGAAGTACGGCGTGACGCGCGAGGCCGTCCTCGGCCTCGACGTCGTGCTCGCGGACGGGCGCCTGGTCTCCACCGGGCACCGCACCGTGAAGGGCGTCACCGGGCTCGACCTCACCGCGCTCATGGTCGGCTCCGAGGGCACCCTCGGGATGATCGTCGGTGCCACCGTCCGACTGGTCCCGGTGCCGTCCGGGGAGCCCGCGACGCTCGGTGCGGTCTTCCCGGACGTCCGAGCTGCGGCGGGCGCGGGCGCCCCCGGCGGGGCCGGGCCGGGCCCGCCGGCGGCCCGGGGGGTT
>JASCOI010000202.1 GCA_029959665.1 Microbacteriaceae bacterium PS02333 | reverse complement strand
CGGGGGGGGGCGGGGCCCGGGGCGGGGGGGGGGGGGGGGGGCCGCGGGCCCCCCCCCCCTCCAGTCCGTAACAGCGGCAGTCCGTAGACTCGTGTCGTGCGTTATGCGAACTCCGTCGTCGACCTCGTCGGCGACACCCCCCTGGTCCGGCTCAACCGCGTCACCGAGGGCATCCGCGCCACCGTGCTGGTGAAGGTGGAGTACCTGAACCCGGGCGGGTCGTCGAAGGACCGCATCGCGACGCGGATCCTCGACGCGGCCGAGGCCTCGGGCGACCTGCAGCCGGGCGGCACCATCGTCGAGCCCACGTCGGGCAACACCGGCGTCGGGCTGGCCCTCGTCGCCCAACAGCGCGGGTACCGGTGCGTCTTCGTGCTGCCCGACAAGGTCGGCGAGGACAAGCGCAACGTGCTCACCGCGTACGGCGCCGAGATCGTGGTCACGCCGACCGCCGTGCCGCCGGAGCACCCGGAGTCGTACTACTCGGTGTCCGACCGGCTGGTGCAGGAGATCCCCGGTGCCTACAAGCCGAACCAGTACGCGAACCCGAACGGGCCGCGCAGCCACTACGAGACCACCGGTCCGGAGATCTGGCGCGACACCGACGAGCGCATCACCCACTTCGTCGCGGGCGTCGGAACCGGCGGCACCATCACGGGCACCGGGCGCTTCCTGAAGGAGGCGTCGGACGGCCGCGTGCGGATCGTCGGCGCCGACCCCGAGGGCTCCGTGTACTCCGGCGGCACCGGTCGGCCGTACCTCGTCGAGGGCGTCGGCGAGGACTTCTGGCCGTCGGCGTACGACCCCGAGGTCCCCGACGAGATCATCGCGGTGTCGGACGCCGACTCGTTCGCGATGACCCGTCGCCTGGCGCGGGAAGAGGGGCTGCTCGTCGGCGGCTCGAGCGGCATGGCCGTCGTCGCGGCGCTCCGTGCGGCGCGGGACCTCACCGAGGACGACGTCGTCGTGGTGCTCCTGCCGGACGGCGGGCGCGGCTACCTCGGCAAGATCTTCAACGACCGCTGGATGCGTTCCTACGGGTTCGCGGAGACCGACGACGCCCGGACCGTCGGGTCGCTCATCGCCGGCAAGGACGGTCGTCTGCCGGACCTCGTCCACGCGCACCCGTCGGACACCGTGCGCGAGGTCGTCGACATCATGACCAAGTACGGCGTCTCGCAGATGCCCGTGCTGAGCGCCGAGCCGCCCGTGGTCATCGGCGAGGTCGTCGGCGCGGTGGAGGAGAAGGCGCTCCTCGAGCAGGTCTTCACCGGGTCCGCGAAGATGGCCGATGCGCTCACCGCCTTCGTCGGGGACCCGCTGCCGCTCATCGGCGTCGGCGAGTCCGTGTCGGCGGCCCGGCGCGCGCTGGAGTCCGCCGACGCACTCCTCGTCGTCGAGGACGGCAAGCCCGTCACCGTGCTCACCCGGCACGACCTGCTCACCTACCTGTCCGAGTGAGCGCGGCAGCGCACCCACCGTGCGGTGCGCGACCGACGCGATCCGAGCCTCCCGTTGTGACCTGGAGAAAGCACATGACCGAGTTCAGCACCCGCGCCATCCACGCCGGCCAGGAGCCGGACGGCCCCACCGGTGCCGTCATCCCGCCGCTGCACCTGACGTCGACCTACGTGCAGGACGGCATCGGGCAGATGCGGAACGGCTACGAGTACTCCCGGTCGGGCAACCCGACGCGCGACTCCCTGCAGACGCTGCTCGCCGACCTCGACGGTGGCGTCGCCGCGTACTCGTTCTCGTCCGGCCTGGCCGCCGAGGACGCCCTGCTCCGCGCCACACTGTCGCCGGGTTCGCGCGTCGTCATGGGCAACGACGTCTACGGCGGCACGCACCGGCTCGTGAACCGGCTGCACGTGCCGTGGGGTGTCGAGCTCGTCGTCGTCGACATGAGCGACCTCGACCGGGTCCGTGCCGCCCTGCGGGATGCGCCGGCGTCGACCGTGCTCTGGGTCGAGACCCCGACGAACCCGCTCATGAAGATCGCCGACATCGAGGCGCTCGCCGCCATCGGGCACGACGCCGGCGCGCTCGTGGTCGTCGACAACACCTTCGCGTCGCCGTACCTGCAGCAGCCGCTCGCCCTCGGTGCGGACGTCGTCGCGTACTCAACGACGAAGTACCTCGGCGGGCACTCCGACGTCGTCGGCGGGGCGATCGTGCTGCGCGACCAGGAGCTCGCCGACAAGGTCCAGTTCCTGCAGTTCGGCGCCGGCGCGATCTCGTCGCCGTTCGACGCCTGGCTGACGATCCGCGGCATCAAGACCCTCGCGGTCCGGATGGAGCGGCACTCGCAGAACGCGCAGGCCGTGGCCGAGGCGCTCGTCGGCGACCCCGCGGTGGAACACGTCTACTACCCGGGACTCACCGACCACCCCGGGCACGACGTCGCCACCCGGCAGATGCGCGGGTTCGGCGGGATGCTCTCGGTCGCGCTCGCAGGTGGGCCGGAGGCGGCGAAGCGGTTCGCCGAGTCGACGGAGGTGTTCGCGCTCGCCGAGTCGCTCGGCGGGGTGGAGTCGCTCATCGGCTACCCGAGCGAGATGACCCACGCGTCCGTGAAGGGCACCGAGCTCGAGGTCCCGGAGAACATCGTGCGCCTGTCGGTCGGCATCGAGGACGCCGGCGACCTGGTCGCGGACGTCCAGCAGGCACTGCGCCGCTGACCCACGGGCAGTGCGGGTGTCGTCCGGGCGGCCGCTGGCCCGCGTGTCGTCCGGTCGCCGATAGCCTGGGCGGGTGACCGCCACGACGCCGACGAGGACGACCCTGTTCAGCAGGGGGTACGCCCTCCCGACGATCGGGATGGTCGCGATCGTGGCCGTCGCCGCGTTCCAGAACCTGGCGATGACGACGATCATGCCGGAGATCAGCCGCGACCTGCACGGGGAGACGCTGTACTCGCTGAGCTTCGCGACACCGCTCGCCGCCGGCGTCCCGGGGATGGTGCTCGCCGGCAACTGGACGGACCGGGCAGGCGGCCGCGTGGTGGCCTGGGTCTCCGCGGCCCTCTTCGCCATCGGGACCGCGATCGTCATGCTCGCCCCGACCATGCCCGTGTTCCTCGCCGGACGCCTGGTCGAGGGCTTCGGCGCCGGGGCCATCGACGTGGTGCTCTACGTCCTGGTCGCCCGGATCTTCCCCGCTGAGCTGCACGGACCCGTGTTCGCCGGGTTCGCCGCCGCGTGGGTGGTCCCGGCACTCGTCGGTCCGGCGCTCGCCGGGTTCGTCACGGAGCTCTCCAGCTGGCACTGGGTGTTCGCCGGGGCGCTCGTGATCGCCGTCGTCGCGTTCAGCCTGCTCGTCCCGACCCTCGGACGGCTGCACCCGCCGGCCGCAGCGCTCCGCCCACCGTGGCAGCGTGGGCGGATCGCCTGGTCCGTCGCGGCCGCCGTCGCCGTCCTCCTGCTCAACGTCGCTCCGGACCTGCCGGTCGTCCCACGCGTCGCCGCGGTGGTCGTCGGGCTCGTCGGCGCCTGGGTCGCCCTGCGTCCGCTGCTGCCGCGCCGCACCCTGACCGCCGCCCCCGGCCTGCCGTCGGTGGTGCTGCTCCGCGGCGTGCTCGCGGCGGGGTTCTTCGGTGCCGAGGCGTACGTGCCGTTCCTCCTGCAGGCGCAGCACGGGCTCTCGCCGTCCGCGGCGGGGCTGGCGTTGACCGTCGCCGCGCTCAGCTGGGCTGGCGCGAGCTGGGTGCACGGACGGCTGGGGGAGCGTCGGTTCACCGCTGCCCGGGCGTTCGGCGTCGGACTCGGCCTCGTCGTCGTCAGTCTGGTCGCGGCCTTCGCGGTGGCGGCATGGGACCTGCCGGTCTGGGTGCTCGTGGCCGGCTGGTTCGTCGGTGGCGCCGGGATGGGCGTCGCGTACCCGCGCACCTCGATGCTGACGCTCCGGTTCTCGAGCGAGGGGGACGACGGGTTCGCGAGCTCCGCCCTGACGATCGCGGACGCGGCCGGCAGCGTGGTGGGGCTCGCCGTCGCCGGGTTGCTGTTCACCGCCTCGGGTGGACGGCACGACGCCACGGCGTTCTCGCTCGTGTTCGCCGCGATGACCGTGATCGCCCTCGTCGGGTGGTTCGCCGTCCGCCGACTCGGTCCGGTGCCACCCCCGTCGTCTGCCGAGAACGGGTAGCGTGGCAGACCCACGTCGAGGAGGAACCGTGCGTCGCATCCTGGCCGCAGCCGCCCTGGTGAGCGCGGTGTTCGTCCTCGCCGGGTGCAGCGGGACGACCTCGGTCGCGCCGACGCCGGTCAAGAGCACGGACCTCACCAGCTCGGACGGCGGGTTCGACCAGCACGCCGTCGTCGGGGTCGTGCTGCTCCCGGAAGGGTCGAACCCGGCCGGTGGTGGAGCGTCGCTTCCGGATCGGTTCCGCACCTCGCTGACCGAGGCGGGCTTCCGTCCCGACGTGCGGGTCGCCGACGCGGCCGACCCGGCGGGATCGCAGCGGACTGCGGTGCGCGACCTCGTGCGCACGGGAGCGAAGGCGCTGCTCGTGCAGGCGGACGACCCCTCGGCGTTGACCGGGGTGCTGCAGACGGCGCACGACGCGGGGGTGGTCGTGGTCGGCCTCGACGGCGCGGTCCCCGCCAGCGGCACCGGTGGCGACGGGGTCTCGTCCGACTACCGCGTCACCGGGACGGACTCCGACGCCGAGCTCGTCGAGCAGTCGGTCGACGCCGTGACGTCGCTCCAGCGGGGCGAGAAGCCGGCCACCGACTGACGCGAGTCGGTCGCTTTGGTCGCGACCGCGGGCCGGACGGGGGGGGGGGGGGGGGGCCCCCCCCCCCCCCCCCGGCCCCCCGCGCGGGGGGGGGGCC
>JASCOI010000201.1 GCA_029959665.1 Microbacteriaceae bacterium PS02333 | reverse complement strand
GGCCCGGAACGTACGCGTTCCGGGCCCGCTGCTGTGGAGCGTCGACGAACTACGCCGAGACGACCTCGGCGAGTGCGTCGTGGAGTTCCTTGGCCTCGGCATCGTTGACCGAGACGACCAGGCGGCCTCCACCTTCGAGCGGAACCCGCACGATGATGAGTCGACCCTCCTTAACAGCCTCCATCGGCCCGTCACCGGTCCTCGGCTTCATGGCTGCCATCAGATGTCCCCTTTCGTGCAGTACATGCCGTCCCATTATCCCGTATCGAAGGGTGAACTGCGAAACCGCCCAGGTTGGGGGCCATCGATCACGTCGTTCTCGCGGCAGTTCTCCCTACCCTGTGTGCGTGCCGATCATTCCCTCCATGCGCCGTCCGGACCCCGCTCCCGGAGCCGACGACGCCGTGCCCGCCGGCATGCGCATCGCCGGCGCGTTCTCGTGGCGACTGCTCGTGGTCGGCGCGCTCCTGGCCGTCGTGATCGCGTTGGTCGTCCTGCTCAGCGAGATCGTCGTCCCGTTCCTCATCGCGCTGCTCCTGTGCGCCCTGCTCGCGCCGATGTCGTCGTTCCTGCAGCGCCACCGCTGGCCGAAGTGGGCTGCGGTGCTGTCGAGCCTGATCGTCGTCGTCGTGGTGATCGGCGTCCTCGCCCTCGTCGTCACGGCCCAGATCCGGTACGACCTGCCGTCGCTCGAACACCGGTTGCACGTGCAGATCCGCTCGCTGCAGTCCTTGCTCGACAGCGAGCCGTTCGGCATCACGGTCAAGCAGGTCAACGAGTGGGTGTCGAAGGGCACCGCGTACCTGCAGTCGCACGCCTCGTCGATCCTCTCGGGCTTCCAGGAGGCCGGCACGGGGGCGGTCCACGCGCTCGAGGGGCTGTTCATCATCGTCTTCACGACGATCTTCGTGCTCATCGACGGGCCGCGGATCTGGGCATGGGTCGTCCGGATCTTCCCGCGACGTGCACGGCCGCGCATCGACGTCGCCGGTGCCGCCGGCTGGAAGACCCTCACGAGCTTCATCCGCGTGCAGCTCGTCGTCGCCGTCACCGATGCCCTCGGTGTGGTGATCGGCGCGCTCATCCTCCAGGTGCCGCTCGCGATCCCGATCGGCGTGATCGTGTTCATGGGCGCCTTCGTCCCCGTCGTCGGCGCGATCGTCGCCGGGATCGTGGCCGTGCTCGTCGCGCTCGTGTTCAACGGCTGGGTGCCGGCGCTCATCATGCTCGGCATCGTGGTCCTCGTGCAGCAGCTCGAGAGCCACGTGCTGCACCCGTTCCTCACGGGCAGCGCCGTCAAGGTGCACCCGCTCGGCGTCGTGCTCGGCGTCACCGCCGGGACGACCATCGCCGGGGTCGTCGGCGCGTTCTTCGCCGTGCCGTTCATCGCCACGGTCAACGCGATGGTGACGGCCGCCGCCGCGTGGAAGCCCGAGGACGGATCAGCGACCGAGGCGCTCGACACGAGCGCGAGCGCGGACGCGAGCGCGGCCCCCACCGATCACGGCGGGGTCCAGTCGTAGCCGTCGACCCACCAGCAGTAGTACATCCACACCCACTGCAGCACGACGCACAGCACGACGACGGCCACGCGGTACACCCGTGACCGCGGGAGTGCCACGATCCCCAGCAGCGGTGCGATCGGCAGCAGGATGCGCCACGTGCTCGACTGCGGGAAGAACACCGCGAGCAGGTACACCAGGTAGGCGACCGCCCAGAGCCGCAGCTCGAGCCCGATTCGCCGAGCCGGCGGCATGAACACGAACGCCGCGAACCCGACGAGCACCAGGGCGAGCAGCACCCCGCCGGCCGGCTGCCGGAACCACCACCCGAACCCCTGCACCCACGGGGCGAACGGCACGAGTTCCTTCCACCCGATGTAGGACGACCGCCAGGCGAGCTCCGTGTCCGTGTACGCCTTCGGGACGCCGGTGACCGCCCACGCGATCGCCGGCCACGCGAGCCCGACCAGACCGGAGACGACCGCCACGACCGCCGGCGGGACGAGGGACCGGAACGACGGGCGCGACGGCATCCGCACCCACGCGGGCCGGAACCACCACACGCCGATGAACAGCACCATCAGCAGCGCGAACGCCAGACCGGTGGGGCGGGTCATGCCGAGCAGCAGCACGACGGGCAGCATCGTCCAGAACCGGCGCTGCACGAGGAGCATCAGCGCCACGAGCAGCAGGAACAGCCCCATCGCCTCGGCGTACGCGACCTGGAACATGACCGAGACCGGCGCGACGCAGAACAGCACCGTCGCGAACGTCGCCCGCGCCGGGTCGAGGAACCGCCCCATCAGCCGGCGGAAGACCAGCGCAGCACCCCACCCGGCGACCAGCGACACCGAGACCGCGACGAGCTCGAAGGACGCTCCGGTGAGCAGCATCAGGCCCCGGACCAGGAAGGGGTACGCCGGCATGAACGCCCACGCGTTCTCGGTGACGTGCCCTGCGGTGTCGATCGGGAGCGTCGAGGGGTACCCGGCCGAGGCGATCACCCGGTACCAGGCGCCGTCCCAGATCGATGCGAACGACAGGTACGGCGGGTGCGACAACGTGAACGAGTTCGCGGTCTGGATGCGCGAGAACCCCATGAGCATCGCGCCGGTGACGATCCGGGCGAGCACGTAGACGACGGTGATCCGCGCCCACCAGGGCACGACACGGTACCGCGCCCGCCAGCGCGCGATCCCTGGACGTGGACGCCGGACCGGCACGGAGCCGGACGGCGACGCGGTGGTCACGCCGTCAGCCACCGACGCAGACCGTCCTCGACCGCGGTGATCTGCGCGACGGGGACCTGTTCGTCGTCGTGGTGTGCGAACACCGGCTCACCCGGGCCGTAGTTCACGGCGGGGACGCCGAGGGCCGAGAAGCGGGCGACGTCGGTCCAGCCGTACTTCGGACGCGGCGCCGGACCACCGACGGCGGCGACGAAGTCCTGCGCGAGCGGTGCGTCCAGACCGGGGCGGGCGCCGGCGGCCAGGTCGACGATGTCCACCTGGTAGCCGTCGAACAGTTCACGGATGTGCGCGACGGCCTCGTCCGCGGAGCGCGACGGGGCGAACCGGTAGTTCACGTGGACCATGACCTCGTCCGGGATGACGTTGCCGGCGATGCCGCCGGTGATCCCCACGGCGTTGAGGCCCTCGCGGTACTCGAGCCCGTCGACCTCGACCGTGCGCGGCTCGTACGCGGCCAGGGTCGCCAGGATCGGCGCCGCCTTGTGGATGGCGTTGTCACCGATCCAGCTGCGGGCGCTGTGCGAGCGCTTCCCGTACGCGCGGATCTCGGCGCGGAGGTTCCCGTTGCAGCCGCCCTCGATCTGGGCGCCGGACGGTTCACCGAGGATGGCGAAGTCGCCGGCCAGCAGCTCCGGGCGCGTGCGTGCGAGGCGTCCGAGGCCGTTCAGCGCGTCGGACACCTCCTCGTGGTCGTACCAGACCCACGTGACGTCCACCGACGGGGCCGCCAGGTCGTACGCGAGCTTCAGCTGCACCGCGCAGCCCGCCTTCATGTCGACGGTCCCGCGTCCCCAGAGGATCTCGGTGCCGTCCTCCGCCGTCCGGAACTCCGTCGGCAGGTTGTCGTTCAGCGGCACGGTGTCGATGTGGCCGGCGATCACCACGCGGCGGTCACGGCCGAGGTTCGTGCGCGCCACGATCGCGTCGCCGTCCCGGAGCACCTCGAGGTGCGGCAGCGGCGCGAGCACCGCCTCGATCGCGTCGGCGAGGGACCGCTCGTTGCCGGACACCGACTCGATGTCGCAGATGGCACGGGTGATGTCGATGGACGAGGCGGTGAGGTCGAGCTGCTCCGGCATGCGGTCACCCTACCGGGCACCACTACCCTGGAGCCGTGACCGACACCACCGCCCGCCCGACCTCCGCCTGGGGCCACGGCCTCGCGACCGTCGCCTCCGACGGCACCGAGCTCGACACCTGGTTCCCGGAGACACACCTCGGCGCGCTCCCCGCGGACGCCGAGTTCCCCCTCGAACTGCAGGAACACATCGGCGAGGACGACCGCCGTGGGGTCCGCATCGAGGCCGTCACCGTCGAGATCGAGATCGACGCAGCCCCGGCCAGCACCCCGGACGCCTACCTGCGCCTGCACCTCCTCAGCCACCTGCACGTGCGCCCGAACACGATCAACCTCGACGGCGTCTTCGGCCACCTGCCGATCGTCGCGTGGACGAACGCCGGGCCCGTGCTCCCCGCCGACCTGACGCGCCTCCGCCCGTCCCTGCAGCGCGCGGGCATCGCCGTGCACGCGATCGACAAGTTCCCCCGCCTGGTCGACTACGTCGTGCCGGACCGGGTCCGCATCGGCGACGCCAACCGTGTCCGATTGGGCGCGCACCTCGCACCGGGCACCACCGTCATGCACGAGGGCTTCGTGAACTTCAACGCCGGCACCCTCGGCGACGCCATGATCGAGGGCCGCGTGTCCCAGGGCGTCGTCGTCGGCCACGGCACCGACATCGGCGGCGGGGCGTCCATCATGGGCACGCTCTCCGGCGGCGGCACGCACCGCGTCTCGCTCGGCGAGCGCGCGCTGCTCGGCGCGAACGCCGGGCTCGGCATCTCCCTCGGCGACGACTCCGTCATCGAGGCGGGCCTCTACGTCACCGCCGGCACCAAGGTCGTGCTGGTCGGGTCGGCGCCGAACCCCGACGGCACCCCGAAGACCGTGAAGGCGGCGGAGCTGTCCGGCACGCCGAACGTCCTGTTCCGCCGCAACAGCCTCTCCGGCGCCGTGGAGGCGCTGCAGCGCCAGGGCGAGGGCATCCAGCTCAACACCGCGCTCCACGCGTAGCGGGGCAACCGACTGGAGGCCCGGTGCCGGTCCGCGAGACCGGCAC
>JASCOI010000200.1 GCA_029959665.1 Microbacteriaceae bacterium PS02333 | reverse complement strand
GGGTGCGACCTGTCGTCAGCCCGCCCGCGCTCCCGCCGGCCCGCCGGCCTCCGTGGCGCGAATCGCTTGCGCACAACCGAAAGCCGTCCGTGCCACGGCCTTCGGCGGCGCGGACGGCTTTCGGTTGTGCGGGCGGCACCGCGGCACCGCGGCGCGTCGCGTGGCGCCGCACCCGCCGCGGCGCACGGCCGCGCGTGGCATCGTGGGCGCATGCGGTCGACGACGAGCGAGCTCAACTGGTCCGGCACGGTCACGTACACATCGGAGCGCGTCGAGCGCCCCAGCACGCTGGACGAAACCGCCGCGATCGTCGCCAGGGCACCCCGCGTGCACGGCCTCGGGACTCGGCACTCGTTCAACGACGTCGCGGACGCTCCCGGGGTGCTGCTCGACCTCACGGCGATCCCGACCGACCTGGTGATCGACCGCGCGCCCGACGGCCGAGCGACCGCCACACTGGGCGCCGGCACAAGGTACGGGGACGTCGCCCCCGCAATCGACGAGGCGGGCTTCGCCCTCCACAACATGGGGTCGCTCCCGCACATCTCGATCGGTGGCGCGATCGCCACCGGCACGCACGGCTCCGGCACCGCACTCGGGTCGCTGTCCACGGCGGTCCGCGCCCTCGAGCTCCTGGGTCCGGACGGCGAGACACGCACCATCACGAGCGACGCCCCAGACGGACCCGGCAGCATCCTGCACCTCGGCCTGCTCGGCATCGTGACCCGGGTGACGCTCGACCTCGAGCCGACCTACGCCATGCGCCAGGACGCCTACGGGCCCTTCCCGTGGCGGACGTTCCTCGACCACGCCGCCGAGATCCACGCCGCCGGCACCTCGGTCTGCTCGTACACGCGCTTCGGCGACGAGATCAGCGAGGTGCTCGTCAAGACCCGCAGCGAGCACGTGCCCGACGAGCTCGTCGGCGCGCCGCGGCTTCCCGGCACACCGGGCGACGAGCACCGCACCGCCCGCGACGGGTCGATGGGTCCGTGGTGGGATCGACTCCCGCACTTCCCGATCGGCACCGTCCCCTCGCACGGGTCCGAGGTGCAGAGCGAGCACTTCGTGCCGCTCCGTCATGCCGCGGCCGCCCTCGACGCGCTCCGCGGGCTGGCCGACCGGATCCAGCCGCACCTGCACGTCGCCGAGCTCCGCACGATGGCGGCCGACGACCTCTGGCTCTCCCCCACGCAGGGCGATGACGTCTTCTGCATCGCGTTCACCTGGAAGAAGCACCCCGTGGAGGTCGCCGCGCTCCTCCCCGACCTCGAGGCGCGACTCGCCCCCTTCGGCGCCCGTCCGCACTGGGGCAAGATGAGCTCGCTCGACGCGGATGCGGTGGCAGCGCTGTACCCGCGGCTGGCCGCGTTCCGCGACCTGGTCCGCCGAGCCGACCCGGACCGGACGTTCGCGTCCGCCTTCGGCGAGCGCGTCCTGCGGACCTGACCCGAGCCTCCCGTCCGAGCGCCGGTCTGGAGGCTCCGCACCGGCCCGCCACCCCGCTCACGCCAGCGGGGTGACCACCTTCGCGTCGCCGTCCCAGTGGCGGAGACCGCCGACGGTGAGCGTCTGCGGGAGTGGCCCGATCGCTGCGAGCGCCCGGAGCGCCGCGGGCAGGTCGACGTCGCGGATGCGCCGGGCGAGCGTGGCGTGCGGCGCCCACCGTCCGGGTGCCGACGGGTCGAGCGACCCGGGCGAGACGTGGTGCACCGCCTGGTGGAACCGCGCGAGGGGCTCGTCGACGACCACGCCGAGGCCGAGTACGTGCCGACCGGGTCCTGCGGGGAAGAGCAGGATCCCCGCGACACGGAGCCCTGCCGGCAGGGGCACGTCGAAGCCCTCCGGGACGGGCAGGGACTCCCCGGCCGCCAGCGTGACGTGCGGGTCGTTCGTGCCGGAGCGCCCGAGACTCGGCAGGTCCGCCTCGGTCAACGCGTTCCACGCGGCACGGACCACGCGATCCGAATAGTCGTCCAGGACCAGCTCGATGCTCCGCACGGATCGAGTCTGCCCACGCACGCCTGCGCAACGGATGTAACACGGCGGAACGCAAGTCGCCGCGGCTCGGTCTGCGCGTCACACTCGTGGTCAGTCACGACCGTGTGACCCCGCAGCACGGCCCGCGAGGCCCCCGCCCCACGAGGAGCACCCATGACCGCCCCCGCACTGCCCCAGAAGCCGAAGCGCAAGCGCCCGATCGGCTGGATCGTCGCCGCGGCGATCGTCGTCGTCGCGATCATCGTCGCCGTCGTCGCCGTCGCGGTCCGCTCCGGCGGTGACAGCGACGGTGCCGCATCGGGTGCCGCTCCGAAGACCGTGACGATCGGCGTCTCCGACAAGTCACTGCCGTACTGGAACACGTACGTCAAGCTCGCGAAGGACAAGCTCAACGTCACCGTGAAGCTGCAGAACTTCTCGGACTACTCGCTGCCGAACCCTGCGCTCAAGGACAAGCAGATCGACATCAACCAGTTCCAGCACATCCAGTACCTGGCGAACTACAACGTCACCTCGGACGACGACCTGCAGCCGATCGGCGCGACGGCCGTGTACCCGCTGCCGCTGTACTCGACGAAGGTCTCCAAGGTGTCGGAGTTCGAGGACGGCGCGAAGATCGCGATCCCGAACGACGCCATCAACGAGGCGCGTGCACTGCTGGTGCTGCAGTCGGCCGGTCTGCTCGAGCTCAAGGACGGCGGGAGCGCCTTCTCCACGACCGCCGACATCACCTCGCACAAGGTCGACGTGCAGACGCTCGACGCCTCGCAGACCGCGAACGCGCTGCAGCAGGGGTCCGTCGAGGGCTCGATCGTCAACGTGAACTACGCCACCTCGGCCGGGCTCGACACGAAGGACGCGATCTTCCAGGACGACCCGAAGAGCGCCTCCGCCAAGCCGTACGTGAACGTCTTCGCGGTGCGTGACGCCGACAAGTCCGACAAGACGTACCTCGACCTGGCGAAGCTGTTCCAGGACGACGCCGTGCAGAAGGTCTTCGCGAAGGACTACCCGGACGCCGTGTCGAGCGACGAGAGCGCTGCGTCCCTGCAGCAGGAACTCGTGTCCGTCGAGAAGGACGCGAAGGCGGCAACGAAGTAGTGGCTGCCCTCGTCGAACTCCGCGGCGTCTCGAAGCACTACCGCCGCGCCGACACCGGCGAGACCGTGGTCGCCGTCGAGGACGTGTCCCTCGACGTCGAACAGGGCGAGGTCCTCGGCGTCATCGGGTACTCCGGTGCCGGCAAGTCCACCCTGGTCCGCCTGGTCAACGCCCTCGAGCTGCCCTCCTCGGGCACCGTGACGGTCGCCGGCCAGGAGCTGACGGCGATCCCCGAGCGGGATCGCCGCCTGGCGCGTCGTCGCATCGGGATGATCTTCCAGCAGTTCAACCTGTTCCGGTCGCGCACGATCGCGGGCAACGTGGCGTACCCGCTCAAGGTCGCCGGTGTCGCGAAGGAGGAGCGGGACCGCCGTGTCGCCGAGCTCCTCGACTTCGTCGGACTGCTCGACCGGGCGTACGCCTACCCCGAGCAGCTGTCCGGCGGGCAGAAGCAGCGCGTCGGCATCGCCCGCGCGCTCGCCAGCAACCCCGACCTGCTGCTCGCCGACGAGGCCACGAGCGCCCTCGACCCGGAGACCACCTCCGAGGTGCTGGCTCTTCTGCGTCGCGTGAACCGGGAGCTCGGCGTCACGATCATCGTCATCACGCACGAGATGGACGCCGTCCGGCAGATCGCGGACCGGGTGGCCGTGATGGAACAGGGACGGGTGGTCGAGGTCGGCGACGTGTACGACGTCTTCTCCACGCCGACCAACCCGGCGACGAAGCGTTTCGTGCGCACGGCACTGCACGACCGGCCGTCGCCCGAGACCCTGGCGCGGCTGCGGGAACGCCACCCGGGTCGGCTCGTGACCGTGCAGATCACCGACGAGGTCGGCCTGCAGAACCGGATCGACCAGGTGTTCCGGTCCGCCGGGGTGACCGCAGAGCTCGTGTACGGCGGGGTCGGTGAGATCCGGGAGCGCCGCATCGGTTCCCTGACGTACGAGCTGTCCGGCGACTCCGCCGCGACGATCGACCGCGCCGTCGCCGCACTCCGCGCCGACGGGGTCACCACCGACGAGGAGGACCGAGCGTGAACAACTCCTTCCAGAGCGTGATCGACACGTTCGACGTCTTCCTGTCCTCGGTGCGCGACACCATCGTCATGTCGCTCGTCTCGCTCGTGATCGCCGGGCTCATCGGCCTGGCGCTCGGTCTGGCGCTGTACGCCACCCGACCGGGCAGCCTGCTCGGCAGCCGGACGGCGTACACGATCATCAACCTGGTCGTGAACATCGTCCGTCCGATCCCGTTCGTGATCTTCCTCGCGGCGATCGCACCGCTGTCCCGCGTGGTCGTGCAGACGACGATCGGCGTCCCCGCCGTGACGTTCGCGATCTCGCTGGCGGCGGCGTTCGCGGTCGCCCGCATCGTCGAGCAGAACCTGCTGTCGGTGGACCCCGGCGTCGTCGAGGCAGCGCGGGCCTCGGGTGCGCACCCGATCTCGATCCTGCTGACCGTGCTCATCCCCGAGGGCCTGGGGCCGCTCATCCTGGGGTACACGTTCATCTTCATCGGCATCGTCGACATGACAGCGCAGGGTGCGCTGATCGGCGGCGGCGGCCTCGGTGAGTACGCGATCACGTACGGCTCGCAGCGGTACGACTGGTGGATCGTCTACGTGTCGGTGGCCGCGATCGTGGTCATCGTGCAGCTCGGGCAGTTCATCGGCAACCGCTTGGCGCGCGCGACGCTCCGCCGCTAGTCGGGTCCCCCTGAGATCGCACTTCGTGTCGCCTCCCGCCTGACGGAGGCGACACGGAGTGCGATCGCTGTGTCTTATACACCTCTCCGAGCCCCCGCGACCCGCGGATA
>JASCOI010000001.1 GCA_029959665.1 Microbacteriaceae bacterium PS02333 | reverse complement strand
CGACAGTGTTCCGGTGGTCATAGCGAGAGGGAAACGCCCGGTCACATTCCGAACCCGGAAGCTAAGCCTCTCAGCGCCGATGGTACTGCAAGGGGGACCTTGTGGGAGAGTAGGACGCCGCCGGACTCAACGTAACAAAGATGTGGCCATCGGCCCTCCATCGAGAACTCGCAGGGGAGACCCTCGTTCTCGTGGAGGCCGGTGGCCATTTCTGTTTCCCCGTGCGCATGACGGCTCGACGCCGGGCTCGGTTCGTGATGGACTGGGGACGCTCGATGCCATGGACGGCGCACAACCACAACGACACAGCGGACGACAGCCGGCGCGAGAGCTCCGGCACGCAACGAGGAGCACAACGGTGGCGAACGACGACGAACGGCGGAACGACCGCGACGACGAGCGTGGCGGACGCCCGCCTCGAGACGGCAACCGCTCCCCGCGTCGTGATGGCGCTCCTCGGCGCGACGACCGGGGTGGCAGCCGCGGCGGATGGTCGTCCGGGCCCCGTGAGTTCGAGCGGCGTGAGGGCGACCGGCGCGATCGTCCGCAGCGCGATGGTGACCGTCCGTTCCGTGGCGATCGGGGACCGCGCGACAGCACCAGCGGACGTGGGTTCCGCGATGGCGGTCAGCGTTCCGATCGTCCGGCGTGGCGGGGGGACCGCGACTCCTCGGAGCGGCCGCCGCGCACGGGTGGCCCCCGCGGGGACCGTCCGTTCAACTCGGATCGTCCGCGTCGTGACGGGGATCGTCCGTTCAACTCCGATCGTCCGCGTCGTGACGGGGATCGTCCGTACAACTCCGATCGTCCCGGTCGTGACGGTGACCGGCCGTTCCGTGGCGGCAGCGACCGTCCGCGTCGTGATGGTGACCGTCCCTACAACTCGGATCGTCCGCGTCGTGACGGGGACCGTCCGTTCAATTCGGATCGTCCGCGTCGTGATGGGGATCGTCCGTACAACTCCGACCGTCCCCGTCGTGATGGGGATCGTCCGTACAACTCCGACCGTCCCCGTCGTGACGGCGACCGACCGTTCCGTGGCGGCAGCGACCGTCCGCGTCGTGACGGAGATAGGCCGTACAACTCCGACCGTCCGCGTCGCGAGGGAGATCGTCCCGACAACTCCGACCGTCCCCGCCATGACGGCGACCGACCGTTCCGTGGCGGCAGCGATCGCCCCCGCCGCGATGGCGATCGTCCGTTCAACTCCGATCGTCCGCGCCGCGACGGGGACCGTCCCGAGCGAGGACAGTTCGGCGCCCGCGGCGGCGACGAGCGTCGACGGTTCGGCGACGGCACCCGTGGCCCGGGCGCCCGCTTCGGCGAGGCAGCGCGCGACGACTACGAGGACCGCGACCCCTACGGCACGAAGTCGATCCGCCCGCGTCACGACGACCCGGAGATCCCCGAGGACGTGCAGGCGCGTGACCTCCACCCGCAGGCCCGCGCGGAGCTGAAGACCCTCAGCAAGGACAACGCCGACTGGGTCGCGCGGCACCTCGTGACGGCGGCGCTGCTCGTGGACGAGGACCCCGAGCTCGCGAACCAGCACGCGCTGAGTGCGGCCCGCCGTGCCGGTCGTGTGGCGGTGGTCCGTGAGACCGCTGCGATCACGGCCTACCGACTCGGTGACTTCGGCACGGCGCTGCGCGAACTGCGGACGTACCGCCGGATCTCCGGGCGCAACGACGAGCTTCCGATGATGGTCGACTGCGAGCGCGGCCTCGGCCGTCCGGAGCGTGCGCTCGAGCTGGGCCGTTCGACGGACCGTGCGTCGCTCGAGCCGGGCGTGCAGGTCGAGCTCGCCATCGCCATGTCCGGCGCGCGGATCGACCTCGGGAATCCCACAGCTGCCCTCGGCGAGCTGGAGATTCCACAGCTCGACCCGTCGACGGCGTACAGCTGGTCGCCCGCGCTCTACAGTGCTTACGCGGCCACGCTCGAGGAGCTCGGCCGCCAGGACGAGGCCGACGAGTGGTGGGCCCGTGTCGACCGCGCGGCGGAGGCCCTCGCGGAAGCCGCCGATGAAGACTCTTGGGAGACAGTTGATGTGGTCGAGGAAGCGTTCGAAGTCGAGGAACTCGGAGAACTCGGAGACGAGCCCGCAGCGGACGAGCCCGACGACGACCTCGGCGAGATCGACGACGACAACCCCCGCGACGTCGACGGCTCCGCAGCCGACTGACACCCCGCGTCCACCGACGGACGGCGTCGACCTGGTCCTCACCGACCTCGACGGTGTCGTCTACCGCGGGCGGAACGCGATCCCGCACGCGGTCGAGTCGCTGACGCGTGCGTCGCTCACGGCTCGGGTCGGGTACATCACGAACAACGCCTCACGTCGACCGTCCGACGTCGCCGAGCACCTCGAGCGCTACGGGCTCGAAGTCACGCCCGACGACGTCGTCACGAGCTCACAGGCCGGTGTCCGGCTCCTGTCGACGCTCGTCCCCGAGGGCTCCACGGTCCTCGTGATCGGCGGCATCGGACTGACGAGCATCGCCGAGCAAGCGGGGTTCACCGTGACGTCGAGCGCCGAGGACGCTCCGGCGGCCGTCATCCAGGGCTTCTCGCCCGACCTCGGGTGGCAGCAGCTGGCCGAAGCCTCGTTCGCGCTCGCGGACCCGGGGATCCCCTGGGTCGCGACGAACATGGACTGGTCGATCCCGGTCGAACGCGGCATCGCTCCCGGCAACGGCACGCTCGTGGCAGCGGTCCACCAGGCCGTGGGAAGGATGCCGGTCGTCGCCGGCAAGCCCGAGCGTCCGATCTTCGACGCCGCCCTCGCGCGGTTCGGTGGCGAGCGTCCGCTGTTCATCGGGGACCGGCTCGACACCGACATCAAGGGCGCGAACGACGCCGGCATCCCGAGCGTGCTCGTGCTGACCGGCATCGACCAGGCGAAGCAGGTGCTCGCGGCTGATCAGCGTTCCCGTCCGACGTACGTCCTGCAGGACCTCCGTGGGCTCTCGGAGCCGTACCCGGTGACCCACCGGCACGAAGCCGAGGACGGCACCCGGTTCGTGAGCGTCGGTGACGCCACCGTCCGGATGCACCAGCACGTGGTCCGGGTTGAGCGGGAAGGAGCGGACCCCATGGACCTCCTGCGCGCCGGTGCGACCGCGATCTGGGACTCCGGGCTGGCGATCTACGGCCTCGACGTCGACCCCCAGCTCTACGGCGGCGAGTAGCGTGGACGGCGTGTCGAACGACTCCGCGGAACCACAGCACGACGAGCAGGAGCAGCCGTCCGTGACCGACGTCGCGCGCCGTGCACGTGCGGCTGAGGACCTCCCGCTACCGGACCGCGCCGATGCCTTCTCCGGCCTGCACGACGAGCTGCGCACACGGCTCGAGAGCGGTGGCACCGCGAGTGCCTGACCCCGACGTGTCGACCCAGACCGTGTCCGCTCCCGCGCGCCTGGATGCGACCGTTGCCGCTCGCGGGCTCGCCAGGTCACGGACTGCCGCCGCCAAGCTCATCCAGGACGGCCGGGTCAGCGTCGACGGCACTGCGGTCGTCAAACCGTCGACCCCGGTGTACCCGGACACAGCGATCGTAGTGGACGCCGGGGACGAGTGGGTCTCCCGCGCTGCCCTGAAGCTCGTCGGTGCGCTCGACGCGTTCGGCGTCGACCCGACCGGTCGCGTGGCGCTCGACGTGGGTGCGAGCACGGGTGGCTTCACGCAGGTGCTCCTCGCCCGTGGCGCCCGTCGTGTGGTGGCGCTCGACGTCGGGCACGGACAGCTCGACCCCGTCGTCGCGATGGACGACCGCGTCGCCGTGGTCGAAGGACTGAACGCGCGGAACCTCACCGCTGACGACTACCTGGCGCTCGATGCTGCCGCTTCGCAGACCAGCCTCGTGGTCGGGGACCTGTCGTTCATCAGCCTCCGGATCGTGCTCCCCGCGCTCGTCGCTTCCGTGCCCGCCGACGAATTCGTCCTGCTGGTGAAGCCGCAGTTCGAGGTCGGCCGCGGCGGTGTCCGCGAGGGCATCGTGCACGACGCCGACCTGCGGAACGACGCCCTGATGAACGTCCTGTGGGCGGCGTGGGACCTCGGTCTCGGAACCTCGGGGCTCGCAGCGTCCCCGATCATCGGGACCCACGGCAACCACGAGTACCTCGCGCGTCTCCAGCGGGGTGCAGGGTCGAATCCGACAGAATGGATCGACCGGGCGACGGAACTGGCGGAAGGAACCCCATGAGCGACGAACGGCACATCCTGCTCGTGTCGCACACGGGTCGCCGCGACTCGATCGACGCCGCGGTCGAGGTCTGCGACCTCCTGCACGCGGCCGGGCTCGTCCCGGTGATGCCCTTCGACGAGTACGCCGACATCCGCCGGGCCGAAGCGTCCGTCGGTCAGGTCGACATCCTCGGTGTCGACGTGCAGGCCCAGGACCTCGAGATCGTCATCGTCCTCGGCGGCGACGGCACGATCCTCCGCGCGGCCGAGCTCGTGCGCGGCACCGGCACACCACTCGTCGGTGTGAACCTCGGCCACGTCGGGTTCCTCGCCGAGAGCGAGCGTGACGGCCTCTCCGAGACGGTCGAGCGCGCCCTGTCCGGTGAGTACCACGTCGAGGAACGCGTGGCCCTGCAGGTCGACGTCGTCGTCGGGCACGAGGTCGTCTACTCGTCGTGGGCCCTGAACGAGGCCACCATCGAGAAGGCCTCCCGCGAGCGCATGCTCGAGGTCGTCACCGAGGTGGACGGGCGTCCGCTGTCCTCCTTCGGGTGCGACGGTGTCGTGATCGCCACGCCGACCGGTTCCACGGCGTACTCCTTCTCGGGTGGCGGTCCGATCGTCTGGCCGGACGTCGACGCCCTCATCATGGTGCCGCTGAGTGCCCACGCCCTCTTCTCGAAGCCGATCGTCGTCGGACCCGACTGCGTCCTCGCCGTCGAGGTACTCCGTCGCACGAGCGGCGTCGGTGTGCTCTGGTGTGACGGCCGTCGCACCCACGACCTCCCCCCGGGAGCGCGCATCGAGGTCAGCCGGTCGCCGGAACCGGTCCGCGTCGCACGACTCAAGGACGCCCCGTTCACGGACCGCCTGGTGGCGAAGTTCCAGCTGCCCGTCGCCGGGTGGCGCGGGCCGCAGCACGACGACGAGGACCGCCTGTGATCCAGGAGATCTCCATCAACGACCTCGGGGTCATCGGTGACGCGACGCTCGAGCTCGGCCCCGGGTTCACCGTCGTCACGGGCGAGACCGGTGCCGGCAAGACCATGATCGTCACGGCGCTCGGGCTGCTGCTCGGCGCGCGGGCGGACGCGGGCTCGGTCCGTCGGGGTGCGTCGAGCGCCGTCGTCGAGGGGCGCTGGGACATCCCGGACCACGCCACCGTCGCCGAGCGCGTCGAGGACGCCGGGGGAGCGGTCGAGGACGGCGAGCTGATCCTGACCCGTACGGTCTCGGCCGAGGGGCGCAGCCGCGCCACGGTCGGCGGACGTGGGGCACCGGTCGCGGTGCTCGGCGAACTCGCGGACCAACTCGTCACGGTGCACGGGCAGTCCGACCAGATCCGCTTGACCTCGTCGACCGCGCAGCGTGCCGCACTGGACGGCTTCGGCGGCGCCGCGGTCGAGAAGGCCCTCGGCAGGTACGTCGCCGCGTACGACACGTGGCAGCAGCACACCGCAGACCTCGAGACGCTCACGCGGGACCAGGACGACCGACTGGCGGAGGCCGCTCGTCTGCGCGAGGCCTCCGACGAGATCGAGGCGGCGGATCCGCAGCCCGGCGAGGACGCCGAGCTGCAGGAGCGCTCAGACCGCCTCGGGAACCTCGAGGAACTGCGCCTGTCCGCCGGCCTCGCCCACGAAGCCATCTCGTCCGAGTCCCTCGACGGCACCGACGTCATCGGCCTGGTCGAGGCCGCTCGGCGTGCGGTCGAGCGGGTCGCCGGCGCGGACAGCACGCTGCAGCCGGTCCTCGAGCAGCTCACGGAGCTCGGCATCCAGGCGAGCGAGGCGTCCGCCAGCCTGTCGAGCTACCTCGGTTCGCTCGAACCCGACGCGGGGCACGACCTCGAGCTCATCAACGAGCGCCGAGCACTCCTCGCCGGGCTCACGCGCAAGTACGGCGAGACGGTCGACGACGTCATCGCGTTCGGGCAGCGTGCGAGCGATCGGCTCCTCGAGCTCGACGGCGACGACGACCGGATCGTCGCGCTGCAGGAAGCGGTCGCGCAGGACGAGCAGGCGCTCGACCAGGCGGCGACGTCCCTGACCCAGGCGCGCACGAAGGCGGCAGCGGACCTCGCGAAGCGTGTGACGACGGAGCTCAAGACCCTCGCGATGGCCGGCGCGACCCTGGTGGTCGAGGTCGCCGACGCCGGCGAGTACCGGCGGCACGGGCGGGACCAGGTCGCGATCCTGCTGCAGCCGCACTCAGGCACGGACCCGCGACCGATCGGCAAGGGGGCGTCGGGCGGTGAGCTCTCCCGCGTCATGCTCGCGATCGAGGTCGTCATGGCCGGGTCGACGACGGTCCCCACCTTCGTCTTCGACGAGGTCGACGCCGGTGTCGGTGGTGCCGCGGCGATCGAGATCGGTCGACGCCTGGCGAAGCTCGCCGAGCGCACGCAGGTCATCGTCGTCACCCACCTGGCCCAGGTCGCGGCGTTCGCGACCAACCACCTCAACGTCGTGAAGGACGCGAGCGGCGCGGTGACGTCGTCGAGCGTCCGACGCCTTGAGGGGGACGAGCGGCTGCAGGAGATGGCCCGTCTGCTCTCCGGGCTCGGCGACAGCGCGAGCGGCATGGAGCACGCGCGCGAGCTGCTCGAGGTCGCTGCCCAGTCCGCCTGACGGACGCACGCCCCCGTGGCGGACGTGATCGGGGCCGTGGACCCGGCCACGCGCCCGGGCGACACGCGCCGGGCGAACGCGGGTCGCGCCTCCAGGCAGTTCTGACGTACGATGGAACCCCGTGGCGGACACTTTCAGCAGCGGTACCCAGGCAAGCACCCCGACCCCGAAGGTGACGAAGCAGATCTTCGTGACCGGCGGGGTCGTCTCGTCTCTCGGCAAGGGCCTGACGGCGGCCAGCCTCGGCAACCTGCTCACGGCACGCGGCCTCAAGGTCGTCATGCAGAAGCTCGACCCGTACCTCAACGTGGACCCGGGCACCATGAACCCGTTCCAACACGGCGAGGTCTTCGTGACCGACGACGGTGCCGAGACGGACCTCGACATCGGGCACTACGAGCGCTTCCTCGACATCAACCTGTCGCAGTCGGCCAACGTCACGACCGGGCAGGTCTACTCGACGGTCATCGCCAAGGAGCGTCGCGGCGAGTACCTCGGCGACACCGTGCAGGTCATCCCGCACATCACCGATGAGATCAAGCGCCGCATGCGCGAGCAGGCCTCGAACGACCCGCAGCCCGACGTCATCATCACCGAGGTCGGCGGCACGGTCGGCGACATCGAGTCCCAGCCCTTCATCGAGTCGGCCCGTCAGGTGCGGCACGAGCTCGGCCGCAACAACGTGTTCTTCGTGCACGTCTCGCTCGTGCCGTTCATGAACGCATCGGGTGAGCAGAAGACCAAGCCGACGCAGCACTCCGTCGCCGCGCTCCGCTCGATCGGCATCCAGCCGGACGCACTCGTGCTCCGCAGCGACCGGCCCGTCTCGGACTCGAACAAGCGCAAGATCGCGCTGATGTGCGACGTCGACGAGGACGCCGTGGTGAACGCTGTGGACGTCCCGTCGATCTACGATCTCCCGACCCTCCTCAACACGCAGGGCCTCGACCGGGTCATCGTCGACGCACTGCACCTCGAGGCGAACGAGGTCGACTGGACCTCGTGGAACCCGGTGCTCCGGGCCGTGCACGAGCCGAAGAAGGACGTCACGATCGCCCTGGTCGGCAAGTACATCGACCTTCCAGACGCCTACCTGTCCGTGACCGAGGCGCTCCGTGCCGGTGGCTTCGCGCACAACGCGAAGGTCACGCTGAAGTGGGTCGTCTCGGACGACTGCACCACGCCAGAGGGTGCGGCGAAGCAGCTCGGCGACGTCGACGGCATCTGCGTCCCCGGCGGGTTCGGCGTGCGCGGCATCGAGGGCAAGCTCGGTGCGCTGAAGTTCGCGCGCGAGAACCACATCCCGACGCTCGGTCTGTGCCTCGGCCTGCAGTGCATGGTCATCGAGTACGCCCGACACGAGGCCGGGCTGGTCGACGCGTCGAGCTCCGAGTTCGACCCGGAGACCCCGACCCCGGTCATCGCGACGATGGCGGAGCAGGTGGACATCATCGCCGGCGGCGACATGGGCGGCACGATGCGCCTGGGCCTCTACCCGGCGACGTTCACGTCCGGATCGCTCGCGGAGTCGCTGTACGGCGCGCCGGAGGCGTCCGAGCGGCACCGTCACCGCTACGAGGTGAACAACAAGTACCGCCAGCAGATCGCGGACGCCGGCCTGGTGTTCTCGGGCACCTCGCCCGACGGCGACCTGGTCGAGTACGTCGAGCTGGACCGTGCGCAGCACCCGTTCTACATCGGCACGCAGGCGCACCCGGAGCTGCGGTCGCGTCCGAACCACGCGCACCCGCTGTTCGCCGGGCTCGTCGAGGCGGCGATCGCGCGCAACGAGTCGACCCGGCTCTTCGACCCGGAGAGCGAGCAGGTCGCGTCGTAACGCACCCACGATCGGACGGGAGGCACGGTGCCAGCTGGCACCGTGCCTCCCGTCCGTCATCGGCTGGGCGTCGAGCACGGAACCGGGTTCCGGACACTGCGCCGCGGGATCCCGTGGTTTCGTGTCCGAAACCTGGTTCCGTCCGGCGGTCATGACGGACGCTGGTTGGATGGACGGGTGACCGACGCACCCATCTCCGACGAGCCCGCATCCTTCGACGTGACCGACTCGACCCTCGTGTACGACGGCGTCGTCTGGGACGTCCGGCGCGACACCGTGGCGTACGGCGACGGCAGCATGGTGCGCGAGTACATCGACCACACCGGGGCCGTCGCGGTCTACGCCGAGGACGACGAGGGCCGCGTGCTCGTCATCCAGCAGTACCGTCACCCCGTGCACCTGCGCGACTGGGAGCTGCCGGCCGGGCTGCTCGACATCTCCGGTGAGGACGAGCTCGTCGCCGCGCAGCGGGAGCTCGCCGAGGAAGCCGACGTCGAGGCCGACGACTGGGAGCCCCTGGTGCGGTACAACACCTCCGCTGGTGGCAGCAACGAGTTCATCCAGGTCTACCGGGCCCGCGGTGTCCGAGCGACCGCGTCGACCTTCGACCGCTCCGACGAGGAAGCGGACATCGTGAAGCGCTGGGTGCCGCGGTCGGAGATCGTCGCGGGGATCCTGGAGGGCCGGTTGCGGAACTCGGCGCTCATCGTGGCGGCGCTCGCCGTGGACGCGGCGTCGCGCCGGTAGCCTTCGGGGATGGTCTCGCTCGCTGCCGCCACCGAGACGTACCTGCGACACGTCGCGATCGAGCGGGGGCTGTCGCAGCACACGCTGTCGGCGTACCGGCGGGACCTCGCGACCTTCGCCACGTGGGTCGGTACCCAGCCGGAGGTCGACTCCGAGGGAGCCGACCGGGCCGGGGGCGCATCGGTCGTCGACGACGTCGCTCGACTGACGCGAGCGGATCTCGCAGGGTTCGTTTCGCATCTGGCCACGCGAGCAGCATCGCCGCTGGCGCCACGGTCCGTCGCCCGGATGCTCAGTTCTGTGCGGTCCTTCGCGACGTTCACCGCTGGGGAGGGATGGCTGCCACTCGACCCCGGCGCGTCCGTCCGTCCGCCGAAGGCACCGATGCGGCTCCCGAAGGCGATCTCGGTCGACGACATGGACCGGCTGCTGCAGGCCGTCGACGGAGACGATCCCGTCCAGTTGCGCGACCGGGCGCTCCTGGAGCTCCTGTACGCCACCGGTGCGCGCATCTCCGAGGCCGTCGGGCTCTCGGTGGACGACGTGACGGACGACCCGGACGGAACCGGGGTCTCGGTCGTCAAGGTCACGGGCAAGGGGAACAAGCAGCGGATCGTGCCGCTCGGCAGCTACGCGCGGGCCGCGATCGAGGCGTACCTGGTGCGGGCGCGACCGGTCTTCGCCGTGCGGGGGCCGTCGACGCCGGCGCTCTTCCTCGGGGCCCGCGGCGCGCGGCTGTCACGCCAGAGCGCCTGGCTCGTGATCCAGGCCGCGGCCGACCGGGCAGACCTGTCCGCCCACGTGTCGCCGCACACGTTCCGGCACTCGTTCGCGACGCACCTGCTCGAAGGTGGGGCGGACGTCCGGGTCGTGCAGGAGCTCCTCGGGCACGCGAGCGTGGCGACGACGCAGATCTACACGATGGTCACGGCTGACATGCTCCGCGACGTGTACCAGACCGCGCACCCGCGGGCGCGGCGCTGACGGGGAAGGGCGACGGCGCGGGCGCGTCCGTGCGGGGTCAGGCCACCGGGAAGTGGACGTCTGCGGCGATGATGCCCGTCGCGATCGCGAGGACCAGCGCCGACACCGCCAGGCTCCGAGCGAGGACCCGCCACCGGCCGGTCGCACCCGGGCGGACGATCCCGATGATGGCGGCGACCCCGGCGAGCACGCTGAAGACGCCGTAGGGGTTCAGCAGCAGGGACGCGACGGCGAGCAGCAACGCGGAGATCGCGAACGCGCAGAGCTTCCGGGACGTGCTGGCGCCGTACGCCCACGCACGGTGCTCGACGGTACCGGTCCGCACCGAGAAACTCGGGCCCGTCGGCGCCACCACGATCGGCAGCACCGGCTCGACGTGGCGAGTCGGAACCGCACGCGTCGCTTCGCCCCAGGCGTGGCCATCCCACCAACGGAGACGACCGGCATCCCGGGGATCCGGGAACCAGCCAGCGGCCGGCAGCGTCACGAGGTGCTCCTGAGAACGGGGGATGGTGCGCTCCGACGCTACGTGCCGCCGTGCGCGCTCCCCAGTCCCAACCCGGGTGTCGGCAGGAAGGGGGACGCCTACGCGCGCGCCGGCGCGGCGTCCACCTCGGTGAAGACGTCCTTCACCGCGGCGAGGAGTCGGGCGTTGAAGTCCACGCCCAGCTGGTTCGGCACGGTGACGAGGACGGTGTCGGCCGCACGGACGGCGGCGTCGGCCGCGAGCTCCTCGACGAGCGACTCCGGAGACCCGATGTACGACCGGCCGAAGCGGGCGAGCCCACCGTCGAGGTACCCGACCTGGTCGGTTCCCTCGACCTGCGCGCGCACGCCGAAGTAGTGCCGGGACTCGTCGTCGATGATCGGGATGATGCTGCGCGACACCGAGACCCGGGGTGCACGGTCCCAGCCGGACTCGGCCCAGACCCGACGGAAGCGCTCGATCTGCTCGGCCTGCAGCTCGTCGAACGGCACGCCGGTGTCCTCGGTCAAGAGGGTCGACGACATCAGGTTCATGCCCTGCTCGGCCGTCCACTCGGCGGTGGCGCGTGTCCCGGCACCCCACCAGATGCGATCGGGGAGCGTGTCGGACAGCGGGAAGACCGGCAGTGAGCCCGCGGCACCCGTCATCTGCGGGTTCGCGTTCGCCATCGGTTCGCCGGCGATCGCGCGGCGGAACACGCTCGTGTGCGCACGGGCGAGGTCGGCGCCGTTCGGGTCCGAGGCGTCAGGCACGTACCCGAACTGCTGGTAACCGGCCTGAGCGGTCTCGGGTGATCCCCGCGAGACGCCGAGCTGCAGTCGCCCGCCGGAGATCAGGTCGGTCGCTGCCGCCTCCTCCGCCATGTAGAGCGGGTTCTCGTAGCGCATGTCGATCACGCCGGTGCCGATCTCGATGCGGCTCGTCTTCGCCGCGATGGCGGAGAGCAGCGGGAACGGTGCGGCCTGCTGCGGGGCGAAGTGGTGCACGCGGAAGTACGCGCCGTCGACGCCCGCTTCCTCGGCCGCCACCGCGAGGTAGATCGCCTGCACGAGGGCCTCGCGGCCGCTGCGCACCTTCGATCCGGGGACGTCACGCCAGTGTCCGAACGACAGGAACCCGATCTTGGTCATGTCCATGCGAACGCATCCGAGGCGTCGCGCATTCCGTCGGACTAGGTTCGGAGGGCATGGACGACCCACGTACGGCACTGCGCGCGGAGCGAGCGAGGGCGACGAAGCTCATCGCCGACGTCGAGCGGAGCATGCGCGACGTCAGCGACGCCCGTGACGGTGCGAACACGGACGACGAGCACGACCCGGAGGGAGCAACGCTGGCGTGGGAGCGCGGATCGCTCGGTGCGGTCCGCGACGACGCACGGCGACGCATCGACCAGGTCGACGCCGCACTCGCGCGGCTCGACGCGGGAACCTACGGGACGTGCGCCGTCGGCGGCGAACCGATCCCGGAGGCACGACTGGCGGCAGTCCCGTGGGCCGCGACGTGCATCGCGCACGCGTGACGAGCCTCCCGTCCGCCCCGTGGTGATCCGCCCGGGAGGCTCGGTACCCGCCCGGTGGATCGGCGCGAGTCTCGGCGCCTCCGCCTCCGCCTCCGCGTCCGGCGGGTGCGCACCGCGCGCGCCGCGGATTCCCAGCCGCGCGCCCTACCGTTTCGGCATGGACGGCGACCCGAACCACCGACCCGCGGAAGCGGACTCCGGTGAGTCCGCGCTCCGACACCGCTTCCGCTGGTTCCACCAGGCCCGCGAGTGGATCCACGCCCGGCCGCACCTGCACCTCTTCTACAAGGTGGTCGTCGGCATCGTCGGCGGGCTGGTCGTCATCATCGGGCTGATCCTCGTGCCGTTGCCCGGGCCCGGGTGGCTCGTGGTGTTCATCGGCCTGACGATCCTGGCGAGCGAGTTCCACTTCTTCCACAAGATCATCACGTGGCTCAAGGCGCAGCTGCACCGCTTCTGGGACTGGGCGAAGGCGCACGGGCCGCAGTGGCTCCGGAACATCGCCGACCGTGGGAAGGCCGACGTCGACGCGGCGCACGACGACGCACACCGCAGCATCGGCCGGCGCCCGGCGCGTCCCGGGCACTGACTCCCCAGCGCTGCTGACCCAGCGCTTCTGACCCACAACGTGTGCGATGGGAAGCGGAATCGCGCGTAGGGGGTCGGAAATCCGGGTCACCTACGCGCGATTCGGCTTCCTACGCGCGAATCGACCTCCCGCGGCACCACAGCCGCCGCCGCCGTGCGCAGGCGCAGGGGCAGGCGCAGCGGCAGCGCGGGTCAGTCCGCCGCGGGAGCGGGGCAGGCCTGCACGCGGACCGAACCCGTGGTGATGCGCTCGGACGCCTGCTCCTCGACCTCGGCGGCGTCCCGCGACACGAGCTGCAGCACGAGGGCGACCGCCGCTGCGAGCACGATGAACGCGCCGTACCCGGCGATGACCGGCACGAGTCCGACCGTCGGCTCGAGCAGCCCGCCGATGACCGCCGGGACGCCGAACGCCAGGTAGCTCACGACGTAGATCGTGGAGAGCAACCCGGCGCGGTGCGTGGGGGCAGCGGTGGCGAGCAGCATCCGGAGCGGAGCCTGGAACCCGGCACCGAACCCGACGCCGGCGATCGCGCTGCCGACCACGAGGCCGGGCAGCGAGTGCGCGAACACGAACGCGACGGTGACGACCGGCCCGAGGATCAGCGCGACGAGTCCGATGAGGACGCCGATGCGCGCGTCGAGCCGCTGGATCGCGAGCCCGGTGAGCGCGCCGACGCCGGTGACGACGGCGATGAGTGCTCCGGCCGCGAAGTGGTTCGTGATGCCGAACACCGCCCCGAGCGCGGACGGCACGAGCGACAGGAACATCCCGCCGAGCGCCCAGCTGGCGATGAGCGAGCCGGCGACGCCGCGGAACAGCCGGCGCGAGGACCGGGGAACGGAGATCGTCGGGCGGAGGGAGCGGAGGGCACCCGGCCTGCGGGTGACCCGCTCGGGGACGACCGCGAGCGCGATCACCATGAGGACGAGCAGTACCCCGAAGAGCACGTACACGAGCTGTTCCGGCGCGGGCCCCCATTCGACGAGGGCACCGCTCGACAGGGCTCCGGTGGCGAGGGCGATCGGCGGGATCACCCCGTTCAGGACACCGGCGAGGGACGGGTGCGCCTCGAGCGAGTTGTCGATGAGCGCCGCACCGAGGGCGCCGATGAGCAGTCCGACGGAGACACCCTGCACGATGCGGTCGACGATCAGCGCACCGAGGCCGTCCGCGATCGAGAAGAGCCCGAGCGAGGCCGCGACGCCGAGCCCTCCGACGACGAGCACCGGCATCCGCCCGACGTGGTCGGACAGGCGGCCGGCGACGAGCAGGCTGGTGAGGAGCCCCGCGACGTAGATCGCGAACACCCCGGTGAGCATGAGCGGCGTCAGGTGCCACTCCGCCGCGTACACGGGGTAGATCGGCGACGGCACGGCGGACGACGCGACCGAGACGAGCAGCATGGCCGCGAGGATCCAGAACCCGGCGACCGAGCGAGCTGACTGCATGGGTGCCCCTTCGATGACGAACAGTACGAGGAAAGTCGTACCGCACTCCGCTGTACGACGCAAGTCGTACTGCGAGGTGAACGGTGGTAGCGTCCCGTCCATGCCCGAGCGCGCCGCTGCCCCCGAACGGCTTCCCCAGCCGACGGTGGCCGAGATGGACCTCCCCGTCGTGATGGACGCCCTGTCGGACCCGATCCGCCTGGCGATCCTGCACCGGTACCTCGTCGACGCCGCCGGCGGGATCCGCAGCTGCGGCTGGGTCGGCATCGACCGGCCGAAGTCCACGCTGACGCACCACTTCCGCGTCCTGCGCGAGGCCGGCCTGCTCGAGCAGCACCAGGAGGGACTCACCCGCAGCAGCCGTGCGCGTGTCGAGGACGTGCAGCAGCGGTTCCCCGGGCTCCTCGACCTGGTCCTCGACTGGACGGTGCCCGCCGAACTGATGCGCGAGGACCTCACCGCATGAGCCATGCCCTCCCAGACGTCCACGCCGACGCCGAGACGACGGGCGCGCTCGCAGCAGACCTCACCGCCGCCGGATTCTCTGTCGAGGGCGTCGACGCGCTCTGGGGCGTCGACGCCGCGGCCGCGCTGCACCGCGGGAACCGCGTGGCCGCCGTCCGTGCGCTCGACGCCCGTCCGACGACGCCGCTGACGACCCTGGCGACGCTCTTCGTCCTCGGGCTCGCCGTGCCGCGCGCCGACGCCGAGCAGGCGTTCCCGACGGCCGGGCTCGACGCGGTCGTGGCCGCCGGCCTGCTCCGTGTCGACGACGACCGCGCACACCCGACGGTCGACCTCCGCCCGTACGCGTTCGTCGACGGCGCCGGCGCCGGCAGCTGGTGGATCGTGTCCGACCTCGGGGAGCTCGCCCTCGGCAGCGCGCTCGACGAGGAACACGTCCTCGGCATCAGCGGGGCGACCGCCACGCTGAGCGGCCTACAGGTGCCCGTACCCGTCCACCGGGTGCTCGACCTCGGGACCGGCTGCGGCATCCAGGCCATGCACGCCCGGCGCTTCGCCGACGAGGTCGTCGCCACCGACATCTCCCGCCGCGCACTGGACATCGCACGGTTCAACGCGCAGCTGAACGGCATCGACGGCATCGACTTCCGCTTCGGATCGCTGTTCGAGCCCGTCGCCGGGGAGCGCTTCGACCGCATCGTGTCCAACCCGCCGTTCGTCATCACGCCGCGCACCGAAGGCGTCCCGTCCTACGAGTACCGCGACGGCGGGATGGTCGGCGACGCCCTCGTCGAGACCGTCCTCCGTGGCCTGGCCGAGCACCTCGAGCCGGGCGGGACCGCGCAGCTCCTCGGCAACTGGGAGTATCACTGGGGCGTCGACGGGCTCGACCGCGTCCGGGCCTGGTTCGAGGGGACCGACCTCGACGCATGGGTCGTCGAGCGCGAACGGCAGGACCCGAACGCCTACGCCGAGACCTGGATCCGGGACGGCGGGACGAAGCCCGGCACGGCCGCGTTCGACCAGCTGGTCGGCGCGTGGCTCGACGACTTCCGCGAGCGCAAGGTCACCGGCGTCGGCTTCGGCTACGTCGTGGTCCGCAGGGTCGGGACGGGAGGCACGGTGCAGCTCCGGCGCTTCGAGCGCGTCCCCGAGACGCTCGGCTCCAACCCCGCGGGGCTCGGCGCGACGGTCGCCCGTGTCCTCGACGCGGCCGCCTGGCTGGCCGCGCACGACGACGTCGCGCTCGCAGCAGCGCACCTGACGGTCGCCGGCGACGTCACCGAGGAGCGGTACTACTGGCCGGGCAACGACGACCCCACGGTCATGACGCTCGTGCAGGGCGGTGGGTTCGGCCGGCGGGTCGACGCGGACACGGCGCTCGCCGCGTTCGTGGGCGCGTGCGACGGGGAGCTCTCGGTCGCGGCGATCATCGGTGCACTCGCGCAGATCACGGGCGTCGACGAGCAGGTGCTCGCCGCCGACCTGCTGCCGACCATCCGTGACCTGGTGCTCGACGGGCTGCTGACGCCGAGCGCGTGAGGCTCAGGCGCGGTGGTCGCGCCAGCTGTGCTGCGGGTCGTAGCCGAGGAGCTCGCGGGCCTTCTCCGACGACAGCAGGGAGCTGACCCCGTCGATGTCCGCTCGGCGCTCGATGTCCGGCAAGTACCGTTCGACGAGTTCGATGGTCGGGGTGTCCATCACGGTGTCGGGGCTCGCGATGACGAACGCCTCGAAGCCGGTCAGGTCCGCCTCGACGGCCTTGCGCACGGCCTGGGCGCCGTCGCGGGAGTCGATGTACGACCACAGGTTGAACGTCTTCGCCTCGGGGGTGGCGTCCCACGGGTACGACGGGTAGTCGGTCTCGTCCATGACGTTCGAGAACCGCAGCCCGATCATCTTCAGTGTCGGGTCCCAGCGGGTGAAGTGCCGCGCCATCTCCTCCTCGACGGCCTTGCCGAGCGAGTACGACGACTGCGGGCGCACCGGGAACTCCTCGTCGACGGGCAGGTAGGGCGGGTGGTGCTCGCCCATCGGGATGCCGAGGAGGGTCTCGCTCGACGCCCACACCACGTTCGTGATCTTCGCGGCGCGTGCGGCGTGGAAGACGTTGATGGACGCGGTGACGTTGTTCGTGATGAGCGCCACGTCGGGCACCTGTCCTGGCGCCGGGATCGCGGCGAGGTGCACCACGGCGTCGACGTGGTCGTACCGGTCGTCGATGCCGATGAACGCGTTCAGCACCTGCCCGTAGTCGCCGAGGTCGGTGCGCACGAACTGCACGCTGTCCGGCTTGTCGGGGGAGGGGACCCGGTCGAGCAGGACCACGTCGTACCCGTGTTCGTCGAGGTCGCGCACCACTGCTCGTCCGAGCTTGCCGCTGCCGCCGGTCACCACTACGCGTGTCATCGCGCCTCCGCTCATCGTCGAGTCGTGCTGTCGGTGTCCATCCTGCACCGCGGGGTCCGCCGCAACCAGGCACCAGCGGTACCTGTCCGCGGAGCGCGTGTCAGACGGAGGGGACCGCCTGGGCCACCGCCATGCGCACGACGAGCTCGACGTGCGCGGCCATGTCGCGCGAGGGGTCGAACAGCCACTGGATCTGCATGCCGTCGGACACCGCGAGCAGCACGCTCGTGAGTTGCTCGGCATCGATGTCGGCGCGGAGCCGGCCGTCCTGCTGCATCGCCCGGAAGTCCGCGGCCATCGTGCGTCGGGAGTTCTCGTAGCGCTGCTGGAAGTACTCGTGCGCCGGGTGCTCCGGGTCGGTCGCGGCTGCGGCGGAGAGGTTCACGAACATCTGGACGAGCCCGGGGACCTCGGCGTTGTGCCGGACGATCGCGGCGAGGAGCTCACCGGGGTCGTTCGCGTGCCAGTCCGCTGCGTTGTCGATCTCGTCGCGGCGCCGGAGGATCTCGACCCAGAGCTCGTCCTTCGAGTCGAAGTAGTGCAGCAGCCCGGCCTGCGTCAGCCCGACCGCGTCGGCGATGTCCTTGATGCTCGTGCGCCGGAACCCCTGCTGAGCGACGAGGTCCAGGGCGACGGTGAGGATCTCCTCGCGCTTCGCGATGCCCTTCGCGTACGAACCCCGTCGTGTCATGGCGAGACTGTACCGCTCCCGGGCGTTCCCAGAAAACCTAGCGGTAATAGGTTTTGGTGGTACAGTGGCACGAGCCGCCGACGAAGGCGTGCGAGTCGCCGACGTCGGCGGCGCACCCGATGGAGGTTGCAGTGGCGAACGATGCCCTGACCGTTTCCGACACCCCGACCGCAGTCGCACCCACGCGCGGTCGAGGCAGCTCGCTCATGTACACGCTCGGCATGCCGATCGCGATGCTCGGCCTGTACATCGCCCTCCTCCCACCCGTGCTGGTGGCGATGGCGCTGAAGGTCGCGGAGATCGCGCCCGACGACCAGGCGGGCGTGCTCGGCCTGGCGCTCGGCGTCGGCGCGTTCGCGGCGATGGTCGCCAACCCCCTGGCCGGTCGCTTCAGCGACCGCACGGCCGGGAGGCTCGGCATGCGTCGTCCGTGGATCATCGGTGGCACCGTGGTCGGGTTCGCAGGCCTCGTGGTCGTCGCGACGACGTCCTCCACCGTGGTGCTGGTGCTCGCGTGGGGCGTCACGCAGATCGCGTACAACGCCACGATCGCGGCGCTGACCGCCGTCATGCCCGACCACGTCACGCGGTCACAGCGCGGACGGGTCGCGGCGCTGCTCGGGCTGTCGCAGAACCTCGCGCTGGTCGGCGGGACGTTCCTCGTGCAGCTGTTCTCGACGTCGGCGACGCAGATGATCGTCCCCGGGGCGATCGGGTCCGTCGTGGTCGTCCTCTACGCGCTGCTCTTCCGCGACCGCGTGCTCACCGAGCGGCCGTCGACGCGCCTCGGCATCGGGCAGCTCTTCGGGTCGTTCGTGTTCAACCCCGTGAAGCACCCCGACCTCGGCTGGGCCTGGCTCACCCGGTTCATGATGGTCGCCGCGCAGTACACCGCCGTGAGCTACCTCACCTACTTCCTCCGCGACGACATCGGGATCGAGTCCGCCCACGTCGCGAACGCCGTCTTCCAGGGCACGCTCTGGAACGTCGTCGGCATCGTCCTCACCTCGCTCATCGCCGGGTGGTTGTCCGACAAGCTCGGGCGCCGCAAGCTCTTCGTGGCGGTCGCCGGGATCGTCGGCGTCGTCGGCCTGGTGCTCATCGCCACCGCGCCGTCACTCGGCATGGTGCTCGTCGGCGAGTTCGTGATGGGTGCCGGCATGGGCGTCTTCTACGCCGTCGACCTCGCCCTGATCACGGACGTGCTGCCGTCCGACGAGGACAATGCGAAGGACCTCGGCGTCGTGAACATCGCGCAGGCCCTGCCCCAGTCGATCGTCCCGGCGGCGGCCCCCGGCGTGATCGCCCTGACCGGCGGCTACAGCGGCTTCTTCATCACCGGCGCGGTCGTCGGACTGCTCGGGATCGTCTCGGTCTCGCGCATCCGCGGCGTCCGCTGACCGACCCCACCTGGCTCTGAACGAAAGGAACGACCATCGTGACCACCGTGAACGACGTGCGCACAGCCTCCGGTGCGGCCCAGCTGGACGAGCGCATCGGCGCGCTCATCGACCAGCTGACCACCGCGGAGAAGGTGCAGCTGCTCACCGGACGTGACTTCTGGACGACCTGGCCGATCGAGAAGATCGGGCTGCGGCGCATCCTGATGTCGGACGGGCCCTCCGGTGTCCGTGGCGAGGTCTGGGACGAGCGCGACCCGTCGCTCAACCTGCCGTCCGCAACCGCCCTGAGCGCGTCGTGGGACCGTGCGATCGCGAAGCGCTACGGCGCCGCCGCTGCCGTCGAGGCCCGTCGCAAGGGCGTCGACGTCGTCCTCGGCCCGACCATCAACCTCCACCGCTCGCCCCTCGGTGGCCGGCACTTCGAGGCGTTCAGCGAGGACCCGGTGCTCACCGGTGACCTCGCCGCGTCGTACGTCGACGGGGTGCAGGAGAACGGCGTCGCTGCGACCCCGAAGCACTACATCGCGAACGACTACGAGACCGACCGCTTCACCGCGTCGACCGAGGTGTCCGACCGTGCGCTCCGCGAGCTCTACCTGCTCGCGTTCGAGAAGGCCGTCACCGAGGCGCACGCGTGGGCGATCATGTCGTCCTACAACTCGATCAACGGCGTCACCGCGTCCGAGAACGAGCTGCTCGAGACGCCGCTGAACTCCGAGTGGGGCTTCGACGGCATCGTCGTGTCCGACTGGACCGGCGTCCGCTCGGTCGACTCGGCGAAGGCGTCGCAGGACGTCGCGATGCCCGGACCGAACCAGTGGTGGAGCGAGGGGCCGCTGCTCAGCGCCGTCGAGTCCGGCGAGGTCCCGATCGAGGCGATCGACCGCAAGGTCCGCCGCATCCTGACGCTCGCCGCCCGCGTCGGAGCGCTGTCCGGGTTCGACGCCGTCGCGGCGGAGCCCGTGCACGTCGAGGACGGCATCGCGTTCGTCCGCGAGGCCGAGGCCGAGGGCACCGTCCTCGTCCGCAACACCGGGATCCTGCCGCTCGACGCGCCCGCCCTCGCCCGGATCGCGGTCATCGGCCACAACGCCGACCAGGCCCGCACGCAGGGTGGCGGCTCGGCCACCGTGGTGCCCTCGCAGGTCGTGTCGCCGCTCGACGGCATCCGCGCGGCGTTCCCGTCCGCGACCGTCGACTACGCGATCGGCGCCGTCGTGCAGGAGGGCATCGCGGAGTTCCCGCTCTCCACCATCACGAACCCCGCCACCGGTGAGCCGGGTGCGCGCGTGGCGTTCGTGCGCGACGGCTCCGAGCTGTACGTGGAGGACCGCCGTGCGACGGCGCTCTTCTGGTTCGGCGGCGACGCCCCCACGCGCGAGGCCGACCGGCTCGACATCACCACGACCTACACGGCACCGACGACCGGCACCGTCCGGATCGGCATCGGCGCGGCCGGTCGATCGCGGATGTGGATCGACGGGTCGCTCGTCCTGGACGAGGACGTGCCGTTCGAGGGCGACCAGCTCGGCGCGGCGTTCCTGAACCCGCCGGCGCGCTCCGTGCCCGTCTCGGTGACGGCCGGCCAGCAGGTCGCGATCCGCATCGAGTACGACGTCATCCAGGACGAGACGCTGGGTGGGGTGCTCGCGTACCAGTTCGGCACCGAGCCCTCCGACGAGGACCCGTCGGTGCTCATCGCCTCGGCCGTCGAGGCTGCGCGCGGCGCCGACGTCGCCGTCGTCGTGGTGGGGACGAACTCCAAGGTCGAGTCGGAGGGCTACGACCGCTCGTCCCTGGCGCTCCCCGGGCACCAGGACGAGCTCGTCGCGGCCGTCGCCGCCGTGAACCCGAACACGATCGTGCTCGTCAACGCCGGGTCGCCGGTCGAGATGCCGTGGCGGAACGACGTCGCCGCGGTCCTCCTCACCTGGTTCGGTGGGCAGGAGTACGGCAACGCGGTCGCCGACGTGCTCACCGGAGCGTCGGAGCCGGGCGGGCGCCTCCCCACGACGTGGCCGGTCGCCATGTCGGACGTCCCCGTGCTCGACGTCACGCCGGTCGACGGTGTCGTCCGCTACGACGAGGGCGTGCACATCGGGTACCGGGCCTGGCTCCGCGCCGGGGTACAGCCCGCGTACCCGTTCGGCCACGGCCTGGGGTACACGACCTGGACGATCGACGGCATCGTGGGATCGCCCGTCGTCCGTGCGGGCGACGCGGCGATCGTCACCGCGACCGTCACGAACACCGGGACACGAGCCGGCAAGCACGTCGTGCAGGTCTACGCCTCGCGGGAGACGTCGGCGATCGACCGTCCGGTCCGCTGGCTCGTCGGGTTCGCCCCGGTGCGCCTCGGAGCGGGGGAGTCGACCGAGGTGTCGATCGAGGTGCCGGCGCGGGCCTTCGCGCACTGGGACGGCGCATGGGTGTACGAGCCCGGCACCTTCACCCTGCACGTCGGCGCGTCGGTCGCAGCTGCGGCCGGAACGGTGGCCCTCGAACTGGAGTGAGCTCGGTCGCATCCGGTTTCCGCGCACCGGTCAGGTGTGTTCAGTAGCATGGAAAGAGCGTCAGGCGGCTGGTTACCGTCGACGCGCGCACCGACATGGGATCGCCGCGTGAGCGACACGGCCTCCTGATCCGGCCGATGGAGCCCCGGCGGTCCCGGTGCGTCATGGTGCGCCCCCGCTTCTGCGGGGGCGCATCTCTTTCTCCACGCGGAGGTTTTTCCGTATGCGGAATATGTCGTGACGAATCATCACGATTCGCTGAGTCAGGGCGTTCGAGTTGTGACAAACAACGCGGATGGTGGAACGATGAGTGCACCATCCCGTACGGATCAGGGACGAGATGGTCATCCGGCGGGAGCCCCGAGACTCACCAACTCGTGCAGGCCCCGCCGGATGCCTGAGAGCCGCGTTCAGCTCAGGTGCGGGGCGATCTGTTCGGCGATGACCGTCAGGATCCGCTCGTGCGACGCGGCGTCGCCGTTCGCCGGCAGGGTGATCACGAGCTCGTCGGTCGCGGCCACGGCGGGGTCGGCGCGCAGGGCATCGACGATCGTCGCCGGCTCGCCGGACAGGACCTTGCTGAAGCGGAACGGCGGATTGCCCGAGAGCGGTCGTCCCTCGTCGTCCATCCCCGACGCGTAGCCGGTGAGGAACTCCTCGTGCACGGCACGGTCGTGGTCGTCGAGGAGCGGGACGACGATGCGGCCGACGGCGACCTTCGGCGTGCGGTCGGGGTGCAGCTCGGCGAAGCGCTCCCGGTACGCCGCGATCTGCGCGGCCTGCGCGACGGCGAAGGGCTCGCCGGTGTCCTCAGTGTTCAGGGTCGAGCAGTGCAGCAGCAGGCCCTTCTCGGCCGTCCGGACCGCGGTGCCCATGCTGCCGCCGCCCCACCACACACGGCCCCGCAGTCCCAGGCTGAGCGGCTGCAGCGTCAGGTCCGTGTCGGCCGGGATGCTCTCGTACCCCTTGCCCGAGGTGCCGAGGGGCTCCCCGTCGAGGACCTCGAGGAGCCGTGCTGCGCGGGCCTCGGCCTCGTCGCGGAAGCTCCGCTCGGTCGCGCCGAACACCGGGTCCAGGATCGGGCCGTACCCGGCGATCCCCGTGCTGATCCCGAGCTGCACGCGGCCGCCGCTGAGCAGGTCGACCGTGCTGGCGTCCTCGGCGAGGCGCACCGGGTCCTCGTAGCGCATCCCGAGCACCGCGGTGCCGAAGCCGATCGTGCTCGTGCGCTGCGCGGCGGCGGCGAAGAAGGTCATCGGGCTCGTCAGGAAGGGCTCGAAGTGCCGTCCGCGCACCCACCCCGTGCCGTACCCCAGGCGTTCGGCGGTCTCGAACAGCCGCAGGCCGTCCTCGAGGGCGGCGGCAGCACCGGCCGGACCACCGTGGTTCGGGACGAAGGAGAGGAAGCCGAGTTCGCGCACGACGTGAGTCTATGCGCGCGTATCGAGCCGAGCCTCCCGTCGGTTCTCCCGCACCATGCTGGGAGGATGGGGACATGACCGACGTCACCGTCCACGCCCCGCTCGTCGCCGCGATCCCTGCGGCCGTCGGCGGTGCCGTCGACCCCGACGCCGTCTACGAGGCCTTCGCGGACTGGGCCGCCAACGGCGGCCGCCCGCTGTACCCGGCGCAGGACGAGGCCGTCATCGAGCTCGTGTCCGGCGCGAACGTGATCCTGAGCACCCCGACCGGCACCGGGAAGTCCCTCGTGGCCGCCGGCGCGCACTTCGCGGCGCTCGCCGAGGGCAAGCGGAGCTACTACACGGCACCGATCAAGGCGCTCGTGTCCGAGAAGTTCTTCCAGCTCGTCGACCTGTTCGGTGCGGAGAACGTCGGCATGGTCACCGGCGACTCCAGCGTCAACGCCGACGCGCCGATCGTGTGCTGCACGGCCGAGATCCTCGCGAACCTCGCCCTGCGGCAGGGGCCGGACGCCGACGTCGACGTCGTGGTGATGGACGAGTTCCACTTCTACGGCGACGCCGACCGCGGCTGGGCCTGGCAGGTGCCGCTCCTGGTGCTCGAGCGGGCGCAGTTCCTGTTGATGTCGGCGACCCTCGGGGACGTGACGACCATCGCGGACGACCTCTCGCGGCGCACCGGGCGGCCGACCGCTCGCGTCACGGGGGTGTCCCGTCCGGTGCCGCTGTCCTACGAGTACGTGGTGACGCCCGTGCAGGAGACCGTCGAACGCCTGCTCGAGGAGGGCAAGGCGCCGGTGTACATCGTGCACTTCGCACAGGCTGCGGCGCTCGAGCGTGCGCAGGCGCTGATGTCCGTGCGCGTCGCTGATCGCGCGCGTCGGGACGCCATCGCGGAGGCGATCGCCGGGTTCCGCTTCAGCGCCGGGTTCGGGCAGACGCTGTCCCGACTGATCCGTGCCGGGATCGGGGTGCACCACGCGGGCATGCTGCCGAAGTACCGTCGGCTCGTCGAGCAGCTCGCCCAGCGCGGGCTCCTGCCGGTGATCTGTGGCACCGACACCCTCGGCGTCGGCATCAACGTGCCGATCCGCACGGTGCTGCTGACCGGGCTGACGAAGTTCGACGGCACGAAGATGCGGCAGCTGTCCGCGCGGGAGTTCCACCAGATCGCGGGTCGCGCCGGACGCGCCGGGTACGACACCGAGGGCGACGTCGTCGCGGAGGCTCCCGAGCACGACATCGAGAACGCCCGGGCCGTCGCCAAGGCCGGTGACGACCCGAAGAAGAAGAACAAGGTCAAGAAGAAGAAGGCCCCGGACGGGTTCGTCTCCTGGGGCCAGGCGTCGTTCGAGCGGCTCATCCAGGCCGAGCCCGAACCGATGGTGTCCAGGATGCGGATCACCCACGCGATGGTGCTGTCCGTCGTCGCCCGCGGCAACGCGGCGTTCGACGAGGTCCGATCGCTGGTGTTCGACAACCACGAGCCCCGTGCCCGGCAGCTCGCGATGGCCAAACGTGCGCTGACGATCGCCCGGACGTTGATCAACGCCGGCGTGATCGAGAAGGTCGACGGGACCTACCGGCTGACGGTGGACCTGCAGGCGAACTTCGCCCTCAACCAGCCGCTGTCGCCGTTCGCGCTCGCCGCCTTCGAGCTGCTCGATCCGGAGTCGCCCACGTACGCCCTCGACATGGTGTCCATCGTCGAGGCCACCCTCGACGACCCGCGCGCGATCCTGTCGCAGCAGCAGTTCAAGGAGCGCGGTGAGGCCGTCGCCCGGATGAAGCAGGAGGGCATCGAGTACGAGGAGCGGATGGAGCTCCTCGAGGAGGTCACCTGGCCGCGTCCGTTGGCCGAGCTGCTCGAGGCGGCGTACGAGGCGTACGCGGCCGAGCAGCCGTGGGTGCTCGACTTCACGCTGTCACCGAAGGCCGTCGTCCGCGACATGTACGAACGGGCGATGACCTTCGGGGACTTCGTCCGGTTCTACCAGCTCACCCGGTCCGAGGGGCTCGTGCTGCGGTACCTCTCCGACGCCTACCGGACCATGCGGCAGACGATCTCCGACGAGCAGCGGACCGACGAGCTCGACGACCTGATCGAGTGGCTCGGCGAGCTCGTCCGGCAGGTGGACTCCTCGCTCGTCGACGAGTGGGAGGCGCTGGTCAACGGCTCGGTCGAATCGGCAGCGGCGGAACACGACGAGATCGCCCCGCCGCAGCCCGCCCGGCTCACCGGCAACGTGCGGGCCTTCCGGATCCTCGTGCGGAACGCCCTGTTCCAGCGGGTGCTCCTCGCCGCGCGCGACGACGTCGAGGGGCTCGGGGCGCTCGACGGTGCCGCCGGGTTCGACGCCGACGCGTGGGACGCCGTGCTCGAGGAGTACTACGAGTCGCACGACGACGTCGGGACGGACGCCGACGCGCGGTCGATGCAGTACCTGGTGCTGTCCGAGCAGGGCCGGACGTGGCGTGCTCGGCAGATCTTCGCCGACCCGTCCGGGGACAAGGACTTCGGGTTCTCGGCGACGATCGACCTCGACGCGTCCGACGAAGCGGGCGAGGCCGTCGTCCGGGTCACCGAGATCGGGCGGTTCGACGGGTGGACCGAGGTCGACGTCGACTGAGGGGCCGTGCCGATGCTTCAGGACTGGCGCTTGGCGACGATGCTGCCGCCCGCGTCGGCGATCGCCTCGTGCGCGTCCCGCGGCGCCCAGCCGAGCATCGTCCGCGCCCGCTCGTTGGAGGTCCGCTTGGCGTAGCCGAGATCGGGGACCATCGCGCGGAACTGCGGCTGGGTCTCCGCTGCCGCGCGCACGGCGTCGTCGGGGAGCACTGCCGTCGGGACATTCGCCGCGTCGTCGCCGAGGTGCTCGCGGAGCGTGGTCGCGATCTCGTGCAGCTCGAGTGCCGGTCCGTTCGACAACAGGAACCGCTTACCGGCGGCGTCCGGGGCCTCGATCGCGCTGACGTGCGCGGCGGCGACGTCCCGCACGTCGACGATCGGGATGAACAGGCGCGGTGTCGCCGGCATCGAACCGTGCAGCATCGACTGCAGGATGTGGTTCGCCCCGGACACGGCGCCGCCCATCGCCGGGCCCATCACCGCGACGGGCAGCATCGTGACGAGTTCCAACTCGGTGCCCTCGGCGAGGTCCCACGCGGCGCGCTCGGCCAGGGTCTTGCTCCGGCCGTAGGCGTCGACACCGGGGCCGTCGAGCACGGTCCAGTCGGCCTCGGTGAACACGTGGTCGGTGTGCGGGTGCCCCCAGCTCACCGCGTGGAACGCCGACGTCAGCACCACGCGGCGGACCCCGGCGTCCCGCGCGGCGCGGAGCACGCGGGTCGTGCCGTCGACCGCAGGGCGGATGACCGCGTCCTCGTCGTCCACGTGGCCGGGCATCACGGGGGACGCCACGTGCAGGACGGTGTCGATGTCGCTCGTCGCGGCGGACCAGCCGTCGTCTGTGGTGAGGTCGGCGGCGACGAACTCGAGCCGGCCGCTCGCCGTCATGCCGGCGTCGGTCAGGACCGCGCGGACCGCAGGTTCCTTCTCGAGGGAACGGATCGTCGTGCGGACGTCGTACCCGGCGTCGAGGAGCTGCAGGATGCAGTGGCCGGCGATGAAGCCGGATCCGCCGGTGACGAGGACGCGGGTGCTGGGAGTCGTGGACATGGATCCCACCCTCGCTCGGCATCGTCGGGCGTTCCAGACCGCTCCGCTCCTGGTAGCGGGGCGACCAGGCAGCGGCGACGGCATCCGGCCTAGCGTGGGAGCCATGACCGACGCGACCAACCCCCTCGGCGAGTTCCTGCGCGCCAGGCGCGAGCTCGTGACCCCGGAGCAGGCCGGCATCCCGGTCGTCGGGGTGCGCCGGGTCGCGGGGCTCCGTCGCGAAGAGGTCGCGATGCTCTCCGGGATCAGCAGCGAGTACTACCTGCGGCTCGAGCAGGGGCGCTACCGGAACCCGTCGGCGCAGGTGCTCGAGGCGATCGCCCGGGTCTTGCAGCTCGACGACGAGACCACCGCGTACCTGCTGGGGCTCGTCGTCTCGCAGCCCAGGACTGCACGCCGTCGCGCGGCGCGGGAAATGGTGCCGGCGAGCCTCCGATCGCTCGTCGACGGCCTCGGCAGCCCCGCGTTCATCGAGGGCCGCTACCTCGATGTGCTCGCCGCGAACCCGCTCGCCACTGCGTTGTCACCACGCCTTGTCGTCGGGGCGAACCGGCTCCGCGACGTCTTCCTCGACGCGGAGGAACGGGCACTGTTCGTCGACTGGGAGGCCGCGACCGAGGGACTCGTGGCGTCGTTCCGCCAGTCCGTCGGGAGCTCGATCGACGATCCACGGTGCGTCGAGCTCGTCGGACAGCTGTCGATCGCGAGTCCCCGGTTCCAGCGGCTCTGGGGACGGCACGACATCGGCGGGCGCCGTGGTGCGCTGATGCGGTTCGATCACCCGGTCGTCGGCGAGATCAGCCTGTACCGGGAGAAGCTCGTGCCCGCTGAGGCGCAGAACCTCACCGTGGCGATCTACCACGCCGATGCGGGCAGCACCGATGCCGACAAGCTGGCGCTCCTCGCTGCTTCTGCCCAGGCGGTCGTCGGGTCCTGATCAGTCCTGCTCGGCGAGGTATTCGTGCCGGAACCCTTCCACGCTCGCTGCGATGTGCTCGTAGTCACGATCAGCGCTCAGGACAGTTGCCCCGTTGCAGACCGCGTACGCCGCGATGTGCACGTCGACCGGGCCAGCGCCCCGCACGAATCCGTTGCTCCACAGTGCGCTCTGGATGGCGGTCACGTCGTCGACGTCGGGGTGGATCGATGCTTCGAGGAAGGCTTCCATGTCGGCGCAGTGGTCGCCGTGATCCGCGCTCGATCGCGCTGAGTGGCAGTACTCCAAGACCTGCGGCGGGCAGGTCACGATCAGGTCCTGGGTCGCGATCGCGCGGAGCCGCTCGGCGATGACCGGCGAGCGTCCCGCTTTCCACCAGACGGAGTTGTCGACGATGTAGGTCGCCATCAGGGGTGGAGTTCGTCTGCCGCGGTGGGGTCCTCCGCGAAGTCCCGGGCGATGATGCGCTCGACTGCTGCAGGCTGACGACGGACCGCGATGAGCGTCTCGAGTGCACGCTGGACGACTTCTCGGTTGGAGCGAGCGCCGGTCAGCTGTTTGGCGTCATCGAGCAGGGGCTGGTCCAGATCGATCGTGGTGACTGCCATGATGAGCTCCTCGCCGTTTGTATAAGCGAGTATATAGACGAAGGCGTGATCAGAACAGGGTCGCCGGCGGGGTCGCCTCGGGCAGCGGAGCAGGCTCGCTGACCTCGACGCCGGGCCATCCCGGGCCGTGCGGGACCTCGGTGTGGTTCTGGTAGGCGGTCGCTGCGCCACGAGCACGGACGTCGGCGGCCTCGTTCATCTCGTGGCCGACGTGGCCGCGCACCCACTCGAAGGTGACCTTGCGGCCCTGGAGTTCCTCGTCGAGCTCCTTGATGATCTCCACGTTCATCACGGGCTTGCCGTCGGCCTTCCGCCAGCCCTTCCGCTTCCATCCCGCGAGCCACTCCGTGCAGGCCTTGATGGCGTACTGGCTGTCGCAGAGGATGTGCAGCGGCTCGCCGGAGTCTTTCGTGGCACGGAGGAGCTGCAGCACGGCGGTGAGCTCACCGATGTTGTTCGTGGCCTTCGGCCAGCCACCGGCGGCCCACCGGTCGTCGTCGACGTACCAGGCCCAGCCGGCGGGGCCGGGGTTGCCGAGGGCGGAGCCGTCTGCGGCAGCGACGATCGTCACGAGGTACCTCCTGGGTGGGGCGAGTTCGAGGTCAACCGTAACGGAACGCCGGGACCCACCAGCACCGCTGAGTACGGTGCACTGCATGCCGATCCCATGGATGGAACGCACCGGTCGGACTCCCGGAGGAGTCATCGGAGCGTGGTTCAACGTCGTCGTGTGCGCCGGTCTGGTGGTCGCACTCCCCGTGATCACGTTGACGCAAGGTCACGACCTCGCACACATCGCGTTCGCGGTGTTCCTCACGGCGATCGCGGTCACCCTGGAGGTCGTGTTCATCCGGAACCTGCGGCAGCAGCTCGCCAGGAGGCGCGGTCGGTGACCCCGGGGATCTGGTTCGGCATCGGGGCGGTGGTGGTCGCACTCTGGGGCATCACGATCGCGGTGTTCAACCGTTGGGCGCAGTCCATCGGCGGCGACGAGTTCATGAACGGCCGACCGATCACCCCGCGGTTCGTGCGGGTCATCGGGATCTTCCTCGCCGTCATCGGGACGGTCATCGCCGTCCTGTCGTTCTCCGGCGTGCTGCCAGAGCGCTGACCTCGACCGAGGAGCCCGCCAGGTACCGCGGGCTACCGTCACGGACATGAGCAACGACGACACCGCGTACAGCCCGTCGAGTGAGCGCGAGACCGAGGCGTCGCAGCACCTGCAGCGCGACGACGACGACCTGCGTGCGGACGGCATCGACCCCTCGAAGGTCACCGCGGCTCCGGGCACCGGCGGTGCGGACGACGCCGGCGACGTCGAGCCGGCCCCGGAGGACCTGCACCTGCCGTGGCAGTCCGAGGACGACCGCCGGGGCTAGGCCGGCGTCCGGTCGAGCTCCCGGACGAGTTCGTCACCGTCGCGCACATCCCAGAACGCGAAGGGCTGTGGGCCGAACAGCCCGTCGAGCCCGGTGTTGGCGTACACCCGCATCGCGGCGGCACCCGACAACAGTGAGCGGACGTCGCGGCGATCGCCGTCATTCCACTCCACCGAGCAGTGGCGGTGGCCTCCGCTCCAGGTGGTGGTGCGGTCGGTCCGTCCGATCGGGACGTCCCGCGTCGACCGGGGCGTGATGATGAGCGCGCGCCGGTCCGTCACGGCGTACACCGTCGTCCGCTTCCGGTGCCGCTTCACGAGGAATCGGCCGAACAACAGGTGCCCCCCCAGCACCAGGAACACCAGCGGGATGACTGCGGCAGGACCCATGGCGGTGATCGCGCGCGTGCCGACAAAGGATGACGCGATGATCCCGCACCACAGCAACGAGAACGGCACGAGGAAGGCGTCCCGGCCGGAGAACAGCTTCGCCGGGTCGCTCATCCCGGCCCAGTACAGATGCTCGTCCGGGCGAAGATGGCCGCGCGCGGTCTGCTGAGGATCGATCACGCGCCAGATTCTACGGACGGACCACCCCCGAAAGCTCCCGGGCGTCCGTACCCCGTCAGGAGACCGAATCCGGGTGTGATCCCGTCCGCTGCCCGGACTCGAGGGTCGCGATTGCCGCAAGGTCGTCGTCCGTCAGTAGGAAGCCGTCCACGTCGATGTTCGACGCGATGCGCGACGGTGTGACCGACTTCGGCAGCACCACGACGCCCTGCTGCACGTTCCACCGCACGAGGACCTGCGCCACGCTCACCCCGTGCGCCGATGCGATCCCCGCCAGCACCGGTTCGTCCATGAGACGCCCGCGACCGAGCGGCGACCAGGCTTCCGTCACGATGTCGTGCTGCTCGTGGAACGCGATGAGCTCCCGCTGCGGCAGCCACGGGTGCCGCTCCACCTGGTTCACCGCGGGGATCTCGCCGGTCTCCGCGATGATCCGCTCCAGGTGGGGCACCTGGAAGTTGGACACCCCGACGCTGCGCGCCCGTCCGGACTCTCGCAGTTCGACCAGCGTCCGCCAGGTCTCGACGTAGCGGTCGTTCGCCGCGGCCGGCCAGTGGATCAGGTACAGGTCCACCGCGTCGAGCCCGAGCCGGTCGAGGCTGGCATCGAACGCCCGCAGGGTCGCGTCGCGCCCCTGGTTGCTGTTCCACACCTTGGTGGTCACGAAGACGTCGTCGCGGTCCAGCCGGGAGGCCCGGATCGCCTTCCCGACGCCCGTCTCGTTGCCGTACATCTCGGCGGTGTCGACGTGGCGGTATCCACTGTCGAGTGCGGTTCCGACCGCGGTCTCGGCTTCGGCGTCGTCGACCTTGTACACGCCGAACCCGATGGCGGGGACGGAACGACCGTCGCGGAGGGGGATGGAGGTGACCATGCGTCCATCCTGCCGGTCGGGGCGGGGTCGAGCCGAGCCTCCAGTCCGTTCCGTGGAGAACCGGGCTGGCGCGCGTCGCTGTGGAGGACGCACGTTCCGACCCACAACGCCCGCAATAGGAGGTCGAATCGCGCGTAGGAGGGCGGAAGTTCCGACCGACTACGCGCGATTCCGCTTCCTACGCGCGAAACGGCCCACCGACGGGGACGGGGACGGGGCCGGGGAGGAGACGGAGCGGGACAGGGCAGCGAATCGCCCTACGTCGGGATGTTCACCGGCTCGGTGTCGGGGATGGGGCTCGCGTCGCGACCACGCAGGTCGGGGAGCCACCGCTTCGCGAACAGCGGCAGCAGCACGCCCACGAACGCCGCAGCCGCCCCGACGAGCATGCCGCCCGTCGCACCGTGCAGGTCGATGAGGAACCCGGCCACCGCGGAACCGAGCGCAGCGCCGATGAGCTGCCCCGTCCCCATCCAGCCGTACGCCTCTGCCGTGTCGGAGAACTTCACCGTCGCCGACACCGACCCGAACATCACCGCGAGCGCCGGCGCGATCCCACCGCCCGCGATGAGGAGTGCGAACGACAGCCACCAGAACCCGGTGCCGAACGTGGCGAGCCCCAGGCCGATGAAGACGATGAGCATGCGGGTCCACAGCGTGTTCGGCGAGATCGGACGGTGGCCGAACGCCAGCCCGCCGACCAGGGAGCCGATCGCGAAGATCGCGAGGACGATGCCGGCGTTCGGGCTGCCCTCGCCGAACGCGCTGGTGACGCCTGCCTCGACCGCGGCGCACGCACCGATGAGGAGCATGCCGGTCAGGGTGGCGACCACGACCGACGGGCGCTTGAGGACCACGCCGAACGCGCGCTTCGAGCGGGGGATGCGGACGCGACCGAGCTCGGGGGAGGCGATGAACCACACGCCGCCGACGACGAGGAACACCATCGCGAGGACGATCGCCTCGACCGTGCCGATCTGCGTCGCGACGAACGTGGTGATCACCGGGCCGGCGACCCAGATGAGCTCCTGCGCACTCGCGTCGAGGGAGAACAGGGGTGTCAGCTGCGTGGACGTGACCATCTTCGGGTAGATGGTGCGGACGGCCGGCTGCACGGGTGGGACCGCCAGGCCGCCGATGAAGCCGATCACGACGTAGGCCCACAGGGGCATCAGCACGAACGCGATGACGCCCATGCTGGCGAGCGCGACCAGGCTCGTGAGGATGAGGACGGGGCGCATGCCCCAGCTGCCCATCCACCGGCTGGTGAGCGGGCCGGCGATGGCCTGCCCGACGCTCGTCGTCGCGAGCACGAGACCGGCGGATCCGTACGAGTGGAACACGTGCTCGACGTGCAGCAGGTAGGCGAGCGAGAGCATCCCGAACGGGAACCTCGCCGTGAGCTGCGCAGCGATCACTCGGCCGACACCGGGGGTCTTCAGCAGGTTGCCGTACGCGCTCACGGGTCGAGTGTACGGACCGGACGGGAGGTCCGTGGGGCGTGTGTCACCCGTGTGGGGGAGGCGTCGGCCGCGACCCCGATCCGGTCCGACGGCGACACGCCGATGCGCTCATTCCACACATGTGGATCGAGGCTGTCCACCGGTGTGGGGAAATGTCGGTGGTCGGCCGCAGACTGGCGGAATTACGGGGCTCGCGGGAATCCACAGACTGTGGAGGGCGTTGTGGAGAACTACACGGCTGTAACACTTCCTCTTGTGGTCGGTGCCGTGGTCGGCCACTAGATGTAGTGTGGAGTCCATCGCAGCGGCCCCTTCCCGGACACGTCTGCGCACAGGCATCAGCACCACCTCCACAGCACGAAACCACCCAGCAAGAACCAGGGGAGATCATGGCCGTCACCGTCTACACCAAGCCGTCCTGCGTCCAGTGCACCGCGACGTACCGGGCCCTCGACAACAAGGGCATCCAGTACGAAGTGCACGACGTCTCGACGGACGAAGCAGCGCTCGAGCACGTCAAGAGCCTCGGCTACCTGCAGGCCCCCGTCGTCGTCACCGACGACGCCCACTGGTCGGGCTTCCGCCCCGACAAGATCGCGACCCTCAGCGCCGAACTGGCGTAGTCCGCCGCGTGGTCGATCCGAGCCCGCTCAGGAGGCTCGGATCACCACCTGCAGACACCCTCCGGTCCGTCAGTTACGCACCTTCTCCAAGAGGAGCGCACCATGAGCCGACTCGTCTACTTCTCGAGCGTGTCCGGGTACACCGCACGCTTCATCGAGAAGCTCGGTCGCGATGCTGACCGGATCCCGCTCTACCCGAGCGAACCGTTCCTCCACGTGGACGAACCGTACGTCCTCGTGCTGCCCACCTACGGGGGCGGCAACGGCGACGGGGCGGTCCCCAAGCAGGTCATCAAGTTCCTCAACGACGAACGCAACCGGTCACTGATCCGGGGAGTCATCGTCGGCGGCAACACGAACTTCGGCGAGGCGTACGGCCTCGCAGGGGACGTCATCGCACAGAAGTGCCACGTCCCCGTGCTCTATCGATTCGAACTCTTCGGAACGCCTGACGACGTGCAGGCGGTCAACTCAGGATTGGATGCATTTTGGACGCAGCAGTTGCAGACGTCGATCTGACGTCGCCGACGACGGGGATGGACTACCACTCCCTCAACGCGATGCTCAACCTCTACGACGCGGACGGCAACATCCAGTTCGACAAGGACCGGGAAGCCGCCAAGCAGTTCTTCCTGCAGCACGTCAACCAGAACACCGTCTTCTTCCACAACCTGAAGGAGCGGCTGGACTACCTGGTCGAGAACGAGTACTACGAGCAGGCGACGATCGACCAGTACTCGCTGGACTTCATCCAGAAGCTCAACGACCTGGCCTACTCGAAGAAGTTCCGGTTCCAGACCTTCCTCGGTGCGTTCAAGTACTACACGAGCTACACGCTGAAGACGTTCGACGGCAAGCGCTACCTCGAGCGCTTCGAGGACCGCGTCGTCATGACCGCCCTCGGCCTCGCACAGGGCAACGAGCAGCTCGCGATCGACCTCGTCGAGGAGATCATCGCCGGCCGCTTCCAGCCCGCGACCCCGACGTTCCTCAACACCGCGAAGGCCCAGCGCGGCGAGCTCGTCTCCTGCTTCCTCCTCCGCATCGAGGACAACATGGAGTCGATCTCGCGCGGCATCAACTCCTCCCTGCAGCTCTCGAAGCGCGGCGGCGGCGTGGCCCTGCTGCTCTCCAACATCCGCGAGGCCGGCGCCCCGATCAAGCAGATCGAGAACCAGTCCTCCGGCATCATCCCCGTGATGAAGCTGCTGGAAGACTCCTTCTCGTACGCCAACCAGCTCGGTGCCCGCCAGGGTGCCGGTGCCGTGTACCTGTCGGCGCACCACCCGGACATCATGCGGTTCCTCGACACCAAGCGCGAGAACGCCGACGAGAAGATCCGCATCAAGACGCTGTCCCTCGGCGTCGTCGTGCCGGACATCACGTTCGAGCTCGCGAAGAACAACGAGGACATGTACCTCTTCTCGCCGTACGACGTCGAGAAGGTCTACGGCGTGCCCTTCGGTGACGTCCCGATCTCCGAGAAGTACCGCGAGATGGTCGACGACTCGCGCATCAAGAAGACGAAGATCAAGGCGCGCGACTTCTTCCAGACCATCGCGGAGATCCAGTTCGAGTCGGGCTACCCGTACATCGTGTTCGAGGACACGGTGAACAAGGCCAACCCGATCAAGGGCCGGATCAACATGTCCAACCTGTGCTCGGAGATCCTGCAGGTCAACACGCCGACGACCTTCAACGAGGACCTGTCCTACAAGGAGATCGGCAAGGACATCTCCTGCAACCTCGGGTCGCTGAACATCGCGCTGACGATGGACTCGCCGGACTTCGGCAAGACCATCGAGACCGCCATCCGCGGCCTGACCTCGGTCTCGCAGATGTCGCACATCAACTCGGTGCGTTCGGTCGAGGACGGCAACGACAAGTCGCACGCCATCGGCCTCGGCCAGATGAACCTGCACGGTTACCTCGCTCGTGAGCGCGTGTACTACGGCTCCGAAGAGGGCATCGACTTCACGAACATCTACTTCTACACGGTGCTGTTCCACGCCCTGCGCGCCTCGAACAACATCGCCATCGAGACGGGGGAGACCTTCGACGGTTTCCGCGACTCGAAGTACGCGTCGGGTGAGTTCTTCGACAAGTACACCGACGCCGTCTGGGCACCCGCGACCTCGCGCGTCGAGTCGCTGTTCGCTGACGCCGGCATCGCGATCCCCACGCAGGATGACTGGAAGGCGCTGAAGGCGTCCATCCAGGAGCACGGCATCTACAATCAGAACCTGCAGGCCGTCCCGCCGACCGGTTCGATCTCGTACATCAACCACTCCACGTCGTCGATCCACCCGATCGCGTCGAAGATCGAGATCCGCAAGGAAGGCAAGCTCGGTCGCGTCTACTACCCGGCGCCGTTCATGACGAACGACAACCTGGACTACTACCAGGACGCGTACGAGATCGGTGCCGAGAAGATCATCGACACCTACGCCGCGGCAACGCAGCACGTGGACCAGGGCCTGTCCCTGACGCTGTTCTTCAAGGACACCGCCACCACGCGCGACATCAACAAGGCGCAGATCTACGCATGGCGCAAGGGCATCAAGACGATCTACTACATCCGTCTCCGCCAGCTCGCGCTCGAGGGCACCGAGGTCGAGGGCTGCGTTTCCTGCATGCTCTGATTGCTCACGCAATCACCCTTCTTCCTGGAGGCGCGGTGCCAGCCCGCACCGCGCCTCCAGTCCCGTAATCACCATCTCTTCAAAGGAACGTGCGTTGGTCGAGAAGCTCAAGCTCATCGATCGGGTCCAGGCCATCAACTGGAACCGTATCCAGGACGACAAGGACGTCGAGGTCTGGAACCGCCTCGTCAACAACTTCTGGCTGCCCGAGAAGGTGCCGCTGTCGAACGACGTCCAGTCGTGGAACACGCTGACGCCGGCCGAGCAGACGCTCACCATGCGCGTGTTCACCGGCCTGACGCTCCTGGACACCATCCAGGGCACCGTCGGCGCCGTGTCGCTCATCCCCGACGCGATCACCCCGCACGAAGAAGCGGTCTACACGAACATCGCGTTCATGGAGTCCGTGCATGCCAAGAGCTACTCGTCGATCTTCTCGACCCTCGCGTCGACGCCCGAGATCGACGAGGCCTTCCGCTGGTCCGAGGAGAACCCGAACCTGCAGAAGAAGGCGTCCATCGTGATGGACTACTACCAGGGCGACAACCCGCTGAAGCGCAAGGTCGCCTCGACGCTGCTCGAGTCATTCCTGTTCTACTCGGGCTTCTACCTGCCGATGCACTGGTCCTCGCGTGCGAAGCTCACCAACACCGCCGACCTGATCCGCCTGATCATCCGCGACGAAGCGGTCCACGGGTACTACATCGGGTACAAGTTCCAGAAGGGGCTCGAGCAGGCCACCCAGGCCGAGCGTGACGAGCTGAAGGACTACACGTTCTCGCTGCTCTTCGAACTGTACGAGAACGAGGCCCAGTACACGCAGGACCTCTACGACCAGGTCGGGCTGACCGAGGACGTCAAGAAGTTCCTGCACTACAACGCCAACAAGGCCCTCATGAACCTGGGCTACGAGCCGATGTTCCCGAAGAACATCACGGACGTGAACCCGGCGATCCTGTCGGCACTGTCGCCCAACGCCGACGAGAACCACGACTTCTTCTCGGGGTCGGGGTCGTCGTACGTGATCGGGAAGGCCGTGAACACGGAGGACGAGGACTGGGACTTCTGAGTCCGGGGACCTCTTCAAGGAGGAAGCTTTTCGATGGCCGAGTTTGGTCCTTTTGCGGTCGATCCTCAACAAATAGCTCGGCTGGGAGGCGCAAACTTCGGTCGATTCGTCACAAGGTTGCTTGACACAGAGGCGGCTGCTCTTGGACTAAATGGGTATGCTCTCGAGACAACGTATCTAGAAAATGTGGGTGACGGCGGAGTCGACGCGGGTCTCCGCAGTGCAGGGGAGAGTTTCTGGGTTCCTACGGGCGAGAGTGCCTGGCAATTCAAGGCTGGCGACCTCTCGCCATCAGCTTGCAAAGCAGAACTTGCCGGCGCTGTCCGTGCGTTGGAGGTAGTCCGTGGCGGTGGATCATATCGGTTGGTACTTGGTGCATCACTGACGTCACAAAAAATAAGGGCTCGACGCGATGCCCTCATATCGGCGGCTCAAGATATTGGGATCAATCTGATTGAGGGCCAAATCGAGGTCCTGGCGGCGGACGGACTGGCGCGATGGGTGGAGAAATACCCGTCTCTTGCCGTCAGTCCAATGCTCGGCGGGATGGGTCAGGTAGGGCAAGGTTTCGACCAGTGGAGCCAGTCAATCAGGCATTCCACAGTTTGGGTCAGTTCAGAAGAGCGAGACGCGGAGCTTGCTGACGTCAGACGGCTTGTAGAAGAAGGCCAGCAGGTTGACCTGCATGTTGACGGAGCGAGCGGACTTGGTAAGACTCGGCTTGTTTTGGAGGCTATGCGGAGTGAGGCCTTTGAGCGGCTAGTTGTGTACATCGGGGCCTCCGATGCATTTTTGCCGTCGACCATTGCTTATCTCCAAGCCAACCATCGGGTGGCCATTCTCGTAATCGATGAGTGTGAACGAAAGCAGCATGAGGTCTACGCGCAGGCGCTGACTCAGGGGACCCTGCTTCGCCTGATCACAATTGGGCAGCCTGACGCCCGATCGATACGAACGGCTATGATACGGCCGAGTCCGCTCCCGGATGAGTCAATGCGAGAACTTCTCACCGTGAATCGTCCCAACTTGCCCCCCGAAGCTTCCAGGGTGGTTGTCCAAATTGCCGCTGGGAACGTCGATTATGCGCTAAAGCTTGCTTTGGCCGCTATAGACAACCAGGTGGGATCGGCCGGCCAGTTAGTCCAAGAGGAAGACATTCGGGCCTTTTTTTCCCAACGGCTGCCTAGCGGAGATTTTTTTTTAGCTAGCGCGGTGCTCGCCCTGTTCACTCGGTTTGGTTTTGATGGCGAAATGTCATCTGAATTGAATCTGATCGCAGAAGCAGTCGGAATACCCGATGCGACCTTGCGGGGTGCTTCGGCCATGCTCGACGATTCTGGATTGCTGACGACTCAAGGTCGATATCGCAGCGTTGGTCCGAGCCCGGTCGCCATCCATTTGGCCTCCGTGGGCTGGAGCACGTTAGGCGACCGGATTGTTGAACGGTTGATTCCTAAACTCAGTGAGGACTTGCTCGATCGATTGCTGCAACGCGCGGTCGAAATGGGTGGGCAAGACGCTACGAGCCCAGCTGTCTCCGCGCTTCTACGGGAAGGGGGGCCGCTTGATTCTTTGACATCTCTCGAGAAGCCCCGGAACGGCCAGCTTCTTGGTCACCTCGCGGTGCTGGCTCCATCCGCGGTATTGGATCGTCTGGCTGCGATCTTCGACGGGGCCTCCGAGGAGGACCTCATTGATGCGACTTCTGCTCGCCGCGACTTGGTGTGGGCTTTATCCAAGATCGGCTGGCATTCCGAGTTCTTTAGCGAAGCTGCGAATCTACTTTTGAGTCTAGCTATCGCGGAGAACGAGCGATACATCAACAATGCGTCGGGAACGTGGGTAGAACTATTTGGCACAATGCTTCCGGGCACGGCGGCACCGCCTGCGGCCCGCGCTGACTACCTAGACTTTATTGCAAGCTCAGTAGACGTCCGAAAACGAAGCCTCGTTGTGCGAGCTGCAAATCGGAGCCTCGACGGCCACGAATCAATAATCGCGTCTGGTGAACTGCAAGGTGGACTCGTTGTGGAGCAGCGGGGTGCTCCGAGAACTTTCGGGGATATGTTCGAGTATCACCGTCGGGTCTACTCGACGCTCGCCGCGCTTGCTAATGATGTTGACCCGGAAGTGAAAGCAGCGGCGCGCAAGGCCATCGTTGGGTCTCTCCATGGTGGTCTGATGAATCCCGTTGATCGTGACTCGCTCATAGCGCTGATCCGCGGAGCAGACGACGCTCTTGTTTCGGACTTTCGGGTCGAGGTTGAGAGCCTTCGATCACTCTTTGCGAAGGTGGAATTGGAGGACGAGGATTCCCGTCCAGAAAATTTAGAAGTTTTCGCGGAAGCGCTTCCTCCTGGGAATGCTCGGGATCGATTGCGGGTTCTGCTTCAGACGCAAGCCTGGGATCGAGCAGCGGCAGAGGTCGCGGCCGAACTTTGCGTTCTGGCCGGCGAAGTTGATCCCGTTGCGCCGTCGACGGTGTTGATGAGCCTCATTGAGGAAGAACAATTGCCGAGTGCGTATGCGCTCGGGGTGGCGGTCGCAAACTCCGCTGGTCGCTCCGAAGAAGCGTTTGAAGGGCTCCGGGGGCTTCTTGGTACGAGAAATGAACAGGTTCTCATAGGATTCTTGCAGGCCCGCGCTTTGGCAGGTGAGCCTGATGCCTTCGAGGACTTTATTGATTCATCGGATATTTCGCCGGAGAAAGCGCTCGAGCTGACGGTGCGCGGGCCAGAGTCTGCTCGGTCTCGAGTGCGGGTTGATGCGTTGCTGAAGGAAGTGGCTCCATCGAGGGCTGCGAGGTTCATGCTCACACGCGCTCGAGCCGACGATCCCGACGACCTCGTAGATCTGTTGGTACTCTGGGATACGCTTTGCGTTACGCAGGAAGATTACAATGCGGTCCTGGAGTTCGTGTCTTTAGCGAGTGGGTCTGAGCTTGATGCGTCCAGTAAATTAGGGGCTGCGATCTGGGCGGTACTCGTCAGGCGCGAAGAGTTCCCCGGAGTTGGGCAGCAATCCTGGGGTTGGACACGAACGGCGGGGCTGTTTATCGGGCTGAAGGCCAACGAGGTCGCTTCGCTTGTGTCCGACCTAATATCCAACGGAACCTTCTCTGCTTTCTCGGGATCTGAGGAATCGGGGTTGCTGCGCCAAGCTGTCGGAGAGTCAGACCCCTCTGTCTGGGGTCGTCTAATGGATCGACTCGTCGAGGGTGATTGGCGTTTGTCGTTGAGTGTGCAGGAATGGCTGGGCGATGCGGTAGCGACAGGCGTCGCTGAAGACTGGGTCGCGGGCGATCTCGGAAGAGCGCAGGTACTGGCATCGGTAGTGAAGCCTGCAGGCGACGTGCTCTCGTCCACTGTGGTGTACCTGCTCACGTCCTTCAGTGGTGACGAGCAGATCCGGAACCGCCTCGTCGGGGGATTTGTGAGCGGGGGCTGGGTAGGGAACGAATCTGACCTTTTGGACGGGCAGATCGAGACGGTAGAACGTTGGAGGAGTGCGGCGTCTCAACCGGCGGTATTATCGTGGCTGCGTGAGCTGGTCCAGTATTTGCGTCGTCGCCGGGATATAGCGCTCCAAGAGGAGGCTGAACGTGGGTGGTGATGCGCACGCAAGTGCGGTCTTCCAGCGGGATCACCTCTGTGACCACAACCGGTGGAAGTGATCGAATTGGTGTCTCGGATGGCGCGATAGGCCGTTGAGTCCGTCCGTTCTGGCAGCGCTCGACGGCCTGCGCCTGACGGAGTCTCCCGTCGCGTGTTCCTTGCTCTCGCTGCGTTCGTCTCGCTCCGAGACCTGAGAACTCGCGCGATCCCGAGTTGACGTCTGCCCGGATGGGTGGTCGTCAGCATCGTCTGCCACACTGTCGGGCCGGCCGCATGGTTCGTGGCTGCGCGCCGACAGGTCTGGAGTTAGCGCGCGGAGAGAGGTTCCGGGCTAGAGCGAAGAAAGCCTAGTACCAGCGCGACGCGGACGTCGGACGCATGTCGAGCCCCCGGCTGTAACTAGTCGAGCACGTAATCAACGCAACGAGTACCGCGACTCGCTCATTCCGGAGGCGAACCGTCGTGCAGTTCCCAGTCCTCAGCGACCCACAGGCGCCGCCAGGTCAGCGAAGTCAGCCCGCACGATGTCCGCTCCAGAGCGCTGCGCCTCGCGCCAGTGGGGCCATCCCGCAGTTGGAGCTCGGGATGAGCTTGTCCGCGTCGACGAACTCGAGCGCACGACGGAGCACCTCCGCGACCTCCTCCGGCGTCTCCACGGTCTCGGTCGCGACGTCGATCGCCCCGAGCATGACCTTCTTCCCGCGGATCAGTTCGACGAGGTCGAGCGGCACGTGGGAGTGGATGCACTCGAGCGACACGATGTCGATCGAGGACTGCTGCAGCAGCGGGAAGGACTGCTCGTACTGGCGCCACTCCGCCCCGAGCGTCTCCTTCCACTTGTTGTTCGCCTCGATGCCGTACCCGTAACAGATGTGCACGGCGGTCTCGGCGCGGGGCCACGGCTTCGCGGAGCCTGGTCCGCGGTCAGTTGGTACCGGTCGTCCGTGGTAGGTGTAGCTGACGGGCGGGATAACGCCGAGCCGTTCGGGCGCGATCCGCTGCGCGGTGAGGCTCTGTTCGTCCGTGGAGATTCGGGCGTATCCGATGGACAGTGCCCACTGCGCGTCGGAAAGGTCAGACCTCCCCGAGCACCTTCCGCCAGGCCGCCGTGAGCGTCGCGAACGCATCGTCGGAGACGAGGTCGCGCACCCCCGTCGCGAGCACCGCGGACCGCACCGCTTCCTCGGCGCCGGCACGGTCCCGCAGGTGCGCGTCCGAGTGCCGCACCGCGCGTCCGGCCTCTTGCGCAGCCTCGATCTCCTCGACGCGCCCCGCGGCACCGGCGGCTTCGAGCGCGTGCTGCCACGCTGCGACGAGGTCGGCGTTCGTGACCATCCGTCCGTCGGCGCCTCCTTGGATCGCGAGTGATGCGCTCGGTTCCGGCAGCAAGATCCCCTCGTCGGCCTTCCAGGTGACGTCGAGCGCCTCTGCCTCTTCGGCGGTGATCTGCCCGGCGCGGTCGATCATCGCCTGCAGTCCAGCGTTGTTGGTGGTGTCCGTCACGGTGCCCTCTCCGACCGACGCGTCCGCGTGGTCTCGTCCATCTTCCTGGTCGCCTCGCGTCTCGCGTACAGCGGCTACACAGCGCCGCGCGGAGCGCCAGCGCTGCTCACGCCGGCGGTGTCGTTCCCGCGCCCTCGGTGTCGTCCGCGCCCGCCGGACCAGTACCGGCCTGGTCGAGGTTCTCGTGCGGATCGCCCATGTCGCCGGTCGCCTTGCCTGCGGGGGACAGCCCGAAGTGCTTGCGGACGGCGTTCTCCTCGGCGAGGGACAGAGTGTTCCCGGCCCCGGGGGAGGGGGCGCCCTTGATCGCGCTCTTCGAGTACCCGACGTGCAGGTCGGTCCCGTCGAAGGTGGCGTCCTCGACCGGGACGAGCGTGGTGTGGAACCCGAAGAGCCCGGTCGCGACGCTGACGAACGCAGCGCTGCCGTCCGAGTCGGAGGGAAACACCTGGGCGACCTTGCCGACCGATGCGCCGTCGCGGTCCCTGACGGGCGCGTTCTCGATCTCGTGGATCGTGCTCTTGGTGATCATGGGCGTAGTCAACGCCATGCGCCTGGCGCTTCGCGGCGGAGGCATCAAGGGCGTCGGTGAGTGCGGGATCAGCGGATTGCTGCGCTGTCCCAGAGGGTCCGTACGTGGTCCGCGATACGTCTGAGCCACGGGCTTGTCACGAGAACGGTAACCGCCAGAAGCGCCATGGCCTGTAGAGCGAGTAACACTTCAAGCCGCAGTGGAACGAACGCGCCTAGCGCCCATCCCGCGGCGAGGACAGCGGCGATCGCAGGCAGCGTCTTCAGCCCGCACGTTGAGCTGCGCCAGGTGATGGTCGCGCTGGTCGCGAACCCGAGCGGTACCAGACAGGCTTATGCCCTCGCCGTCTGGTGGAACACGAAATACGTTCCACTGATGTTGCGGCACAGGCTAGGGTGCTTCCAGTTCATCTCCCAGACGAGAGACGAGGCCACATGTACGCCGCCGAGCAGAGCCCGATCACGCGTACGCAGTCCATGGATTGCCGCCGACCGAACGACAACGGGCACTCCGAGTTCCTCGGGCCGCGATGACTCGGTCGGCTAGAACGCCCCCATCAGTTCGGGGGACGTCATGATCCGTTCACGCGGTCTCGTAGCCATGCTGGTGCGACGCACCTCCGATGCCATCGCGATCATCGCCGGCATCGCCGTGATCGCGACCGCGAACGTCGGCGTCCCCGTTGGCCCGCTGCCGTGGGTGTACCTCGTCATCTACTGCCTTTGGCACGTGACTCGGATCTTCACGCACCGATCCCGAGTCCGCCGTGGCCGCGCAAACCCGATCGTCTCTGCCTCAAAGACCTGGCAGGACCTCCACCTCGGACGGCCCGCCCCCACCAGCATCTCGACCCCGACGCGCGCTACCACCACATTGAACCCGGATGATCCCGTTTGATGATTCGTTGCCGGCTGCCAGCGAGCCGTTCGGCGAACATCTCGCCGTCCTCCGACCGGGCGTACTGGGAACGGGGCGCGATCAAGACGTTCGATCCTCACTTCGCGGAGAGATACGTCGATATCGGGGGAACGGACGGTACGGCGGGCCCGGTATCAGCAGGTGAAAGCGGAGGGGCTCACGCCGTTGCGTCACGGTGATGGCGAGGTCATCGTCGTCGTGCCGCGACGACGAAGACCGCGGCCGCGATGCCGAGCACGACCAGGACGGACAGCCACGCGAGGCCGGGCAGGTCGAACAGGAGGATCGCCACCGCGATGGCGATGAGCACGACGGGTGTTGCGAACCACAGCGCGGTCCGAGTATTGGCGTTCATCTGGTCTCCCTGTGCATGCGGACGCAGACGAATACCGACCTGGCGTCCGAGCTGGCTTCGGAGCGGATCGTTCGAACTCTAGCCAACCCCGCTGCGAACGCGACGCGGACGTCGGACCCAGGACGAGCCTCCCGGCTGTGTCGCGAGCCGGGCGCCTCACCAACGCAACAACGACGACGGTTCGCAGTGGTCAGCGCGCCGCAGGCGCGGCGACGTCAACGAGTTCAGCTCGGACGATGTCCGCTCCAGCAGAGAGCGCGCCGAGCTTCTCCAGCGCAGCCCCTCGCGCCAACGGCGCCATCCCGCAGTTGGAGCTCGGGATGAGCTTGTCCGCGTCGACGAACTCGAGCGCACGACGGAGCACCTCCGCGACCTCTTCCAGCGTCTCCACGGTCTCGGTCGCGACGTCGATCGCCCCGAGCATGACCTTCTTCCCGCGGATCAGTTCGACGAGGTCGAGCGGCACGTGGGAGTGGATGCACTCGAGCGACACGATGTCGATCGACGACTGCTGCAGCAGCGGGAAGGACTGCTCGTACTGGCGCCACTCCGCCCCGAGCGTCTCCTTCCACTTGTTGTTCGCCTCGATGCCGTACCCGTAACAGATGTGCACGGCTGTCTCGGCGCGGAGGCCCTCGGCGGCGCGCTCGAGCGCGGCGACGCCCCAGTCCTGCACCTCGTCGTGGAAGACGGTGAACGCGGGCTCGTCGAACTGGATGATGTCGACGCCGGCCGCTTCGAGCTCCCGGGCCTCCTGGTTGAGGATCGTGGCGAACTCCCACGCGAGCTTCTCGCGGCTCTTGTAGTGCTGGTCGGAGAGCGTGTCGATCATGGTCATCGGGCCGGGGAGGGCCCACTTGATCGGGCGGTCGGTCTGCGCTCGCAGGAACGCAGCGTCCTCGACGAACACGGGCGCACGGCGGCTGACGGCGCCGACGACGGTCGGGACGGCCGCGTCGTACCGGTCACGGATGCGGACGGTCTCCTTGCGATCGAGGTCGACGCCGTCGAGGTGCTCGATGAACGTCGTGACGAAGTGCTGGCGGGTCTGCTCGCCGTCGCTGACGATGTCGATGCCGGCGCGCTCCTGCTCGTGGACGGCGGCTCGGAGTGCGTCCTGCTTGCCCTCGGTCAGCGCTGCGCCTTCGAGCTGCCAGGGGGACCAGAGCTTCTCGGGCTCGGCGAGCCAGGACGGCTTCGGCAGGCTGCCGACGATCGAGGTGGGCAGAAGGGTGCTCATGCTCGTGGGTTTCCTAACGGTTCAGTGGGAGACGACGGCGGCACCGGAGGCCCACCGCTCGAGGAGTGCTCGGTGCGGCTTCACGAGGTGCTCCTCGGTGTAGCGGCCCTGGGTGACGCCGAGGCGGCTGCGTTCCTCGCGGTCGTAGGCGACGCCGGTCGACGTGTAATCCGTGTGCGAAAGGGTCGGACGGTAGGTGCTCGGCGCGGGGGTGTTCGCGTTGTAGATCTCCGGGCGGTAGATCTTCTGGAACGTCTCCATGGTGCTGATCGTCCCGATGAGCTGGAGGTCCGTGTAGTCGCCCAGCAGGTCACCACGCGTGTAGAACGCGAGCGGCGCCTTCCCGCCGGCGGGCATGAAGTAGCGCACCTGCATCCCCATGCGGCCGAAGTAGTCGTCGGTGAGCGACGAGTGCTCGTGCAGGTACTCGGCGCCGAGGACCGGGTGCACGGTGCCCGACTGCTGGTAGGTCTGGCTCGTCGAGACGCTGATGCAGACGACGGGCTCGGCATCGAACTGGGAGCGGAAGGCGTCAGATTCCAGGAAGCGCTGGAAGAGCTGGCCGTGCAGGTACCCGAAGTGCTCGGGGATGCCGGCGCTCTTGTCGAGGGTCGGCAGCAGCACGGAGAAGTCGTAGTCGCGGAGGTACGACGAGAAGTTGTTGCCGAGGATCCCCTGGTGGCGCTCGCCGGTGTGCTGGTCCACGATCGTGACGTCGAGCATCTCGAGCAGGGGAAACTGCTCGTCCGCGCCCCCGTCGACGAAGTGTGCGGCGACCGAGACGATGTCGAGCTCCACCCGGTACCGGTCGCCCGACGGGTCACCAGTAGCGAGGTCGTTGTAGCGGCGATCGATCATGGCGATCGCGCGACGGAGGTTCTGCTGCCGCTGCTCCCCGCGTGCGAGGTTGGCGAAGTTCGTGGTCAGGCGCGAGCTGTCGGCGGGGGAGTAGTCCTCGTCGAAGCGCGTCCGCGTGATGCTGAAGGTCAGGTCGTTCGCCATCCCCTGATCATGACGGCAGGCGCGGGTCATCGGGTAATCCCCAAACACTATGCCGTCGTATAGCCTGCGCCTATGGCTCGTGTCTCGAACGACATCACCCTGCAGCAGCTCCGGTACTTCATCGAGGTCGCGACGGAGGGCTCGATCAGCGCAGCGGCCGACCTGCTCTACGTCGCGCAGCCGACGTTGTCGGCTGCCATGAAGGACCTGGAGGCTCGGATCGGCCGGGCGCTCTTCGTGCGTTCGGCGCGTGGTGTCGTCCTCACCGTCGACGGCGTCGAGTTCCTCGGGTACGCCCGGCAGGTGGTCGAGCAGGTCTCCCTGCTGGAGCAGCGCTACGTCGGTGGGCAGCCCTCGCGCCGGCTGCTCGGGGTCTCCGCGCAGCACTACTCGTTCGCGGTGGAGGCCTTCGTCCGCATGGTGGAGGGCGCCGCTGCGGACGAGTATGAGTTCTCGCTCCGGGAGACGCGGACGTGGGACATCATCGAGGACGTTCGCACCCTGCGGAGCGAGGTGGGCATCCTCTACCGCAACGACTTCAACCGCCAGGTCCTCGGGAAACTGCTGCGGGACGCCGGTGTCGTGTTCACGCCGCTGTTCGTCGCGCAGCCGCACATCTTCGTGTCCCGGCGGAACCCGATCGCGTCCCAGGCGCGTGCGACCCTCGAGGACCTCGCCGATCTTCCACGGCTGACGTTCGACCAGGGTGCGAACAACTCCTTCTACCTGGCGGAGGAGATCCTGTCGACGATGTCGAGCAAGCGGGAGATCCGGGTGTCCGACCGGGCGACGATCTTCAACCTGATGATCGGCCTCGGCGGGTACACGATCTCGACCGGGCTCATCAGTGACGACCTCGATCCCGAGATCGTCGCCATCCCGCTCGACGTCGACGAACGCATCGAGATCGGCTGGATCGCGCACGCGTCGGTCCCGCTGACCGTGCAGGCGCAGACGTACCTGGACGAACTCCGCGCCGTCGTGACGAGCTACGGCGTCGAGCCGCTGGGGTAGCCGTGCGGCAGTCTGCGGCGTTCAGGGACGGAAGACGGCGCGCACGCACCCGTCGGTCTTGTCCTTGAACTTGGCGTAGCCCTCGGGCGCCTCGTCGAGCGGCATGACGTGTGTCGCCAGGTGCTCCGTGACGAGCTCGTCGCGTGCCATCCGTTCGAGGAGCATCGGGATGTAACGGTGCCCGTGCTGCTGAGCGGACCGGAGCGTCAGGCCCTTGTTCATCACTGCCCCGAGCGGGAACTTGTCCACGAACCCGCCGAAGACACCCAGCACGAACAGGCTGCCGCCCTTGCGTGCGGCGAACACGGCCTCCCGGACGGCGGTGGGCCGGTCCGTCTGCAGCCGCAGCTGCTGCTTCAGCTGGTCGTACGCGAAGTCCGGACCGTCGCGGTGGGCTTCCATCCCGACCGCCTCGATGCAGACGTCCGGGCCGCGACCGCCCGTGCGTTCCCGGAGTTCGGCCGTCACCTCGCTGGTCTCGTAGTTCATGGTCTCCGCACCGATGACCTGCTCCACCTGCGTCAGCCGCTCCTGGAAGCGGTCGATGACGATGACCCGCTCGGCACCGAGCAGGAGTGACGCGCGCGCCGCCATCTGGCCGACGCCGCCTGCACCCCAGACGGCAACGGTGTCCCCGGGGGCGACGCCGCCGAGATCGGCTCCCATCCATCCGGTCGGAGCGGCGTCGGAGGCGAAGAGCGCCCGCTCGTCGCTCACGCCATCGGGGACGGGGAAGGCGTCCTGGTCGGCATACGGCACGCGAATGTACTCGGCATGGCTGCCGGCCCACCCGCCCAGTGCGTGTGAGTAGCCGTAGCAGCCGCCGGGCGCCTGGCCCCAGAGCATCTCGGGGATGCCGGCGTTCGGGTTCCCGTTGTCGCACAACGAGGTGAGGTCGTTGCGACAGAACCAGCACTTCCCGCAGCTGATGAACGAGCAGACGACGACGCGGTCGCCGACGGCGTGCTTCGTGACGGCGGATCCCACCTCGACGATCTCGCCGACGAACTCGTGGCCGAGCACGTCGCCCGCGCGCATCGTCGGGACGTACCCGCCGAGGAGGTGGAGGTCCGATCCGCAGGTCGTGCTCAACGTCACCTTGACGATGGCGTCGTGGGCGTTGACGATCTCGGGGTCGTCGACCCGCTCTACGGCGAGTCGGTTCACCCCGGTCCAGCAGAGGGCCTTCACAGCACACCACCGCCCTTCGCGTCGGACTCCGCCTCGTCGACCGCGCTCCCGAGCAGGGTCCGCGGACGTTCTCCGTGAGGTCGAGGCGTCGCACGGAGGACCTCGCCGGTCTCGAAGAGCTGTTTGGCGTCGCGCAGCGCTTCCCGCAGGGTCCTGTTCGGATCATGGCCGTCCACGCCGAGATCGGCTCCGTCCCGCTCGCGGGCATGCACCTCGAAGCCCTTGTCCCCTGGCGCGGGGTCGATCCGGATATCGAGCGCCGCAGCCAGGCGTCCGAGCGGCTCGGGGTAGCCGTCGCGTTCGAACACATCTGCATCGCCCAGCACGGTGACCGCCTTCCAGCCTTCCGGATGCGTCGCGTCACCGTCCGATCCCCACTGTCGCTTCACCAAGGACCGGGCGACCAGGCCGACGGCGATCCCGGCGACGCCGACCGCGGCAGCAGCTCTGCCCACCATGATCAGGCCACCTTCCCCGGCTTGAGGACGACCTTGGTCCAGCCGTCGTCCCGGTTGTCGAAGTGCTCGTAGGCGTCCGGCGCTTGGTCCAGCGGGATCTCGTGGCTCACGATGAACGACGGTGTCGCCTTGCCCCCCGCGATCAGGTCACGGAGCCGTCGGTTGTACTTCTTGACCGGAGCCTGTCCCGTCCCCATGGTCTGGCCCTTGAACCAGTGCAGCCCCATGTCGAACGCGACCTGCCCCTGCTTCGCCAGCTCGTCCGGGCCGCCGGGGTCCTGAGGGACGAACACCCCGACCGTCCCGATCCGTCCGGTGAACCGGACCGACTGCACCAGACGGTTGAGCGTGAGGTTCGTCTGCTCGTCGCCGGAGGGCTCGTGCGCCTGGTACCCGACGCACTCACAGCCGTTGTCGGCGCCGAGTCCCATCGTCTGCTCGAGCACGGCCTGCACCGGATCGACCTTCGAGTCGTCGATCGCGATCGCGCCGATCGACTCCGCCAGCCGGAGTCGATCGGGATGACGGTCCACCACCATCACCTTGCTCGCACCCCGGATCGTGGCCGACAGCGCTGCCATCAGTCCGACCGGGCCCGCACCGTAGATGACGGTCTGGTCGCCCGGTTGCACGCCGGCCATCTCGGTGGCGTGGTAGCCGGTCGGGAAGATGTCGGCGAGCATCACGTAGTCGGCGGACCGCTCCTCGGCGTCCTCACCGAGTCGGAGACAGTTGAAGTCGCCCCACGGAACGCGCAGCAGTTCTGCCTGGCCGCCTGCCCACGGTCCCATGTCCGCGAAGCCGTACGCCGCACCTGCCCACTCGGGGACCGGTTGCGCCGTGAGGCAGTAGTTGGTCAGTCCGCGTTCACAGTTCTTGCAGTGGCCGCACGCGACGTTGAACGGCAGGACGACGACGTCGCCCACCTTGACCTTGTCGACGCCGTGACCGACCTCGATCACCTCGCCCATGTTCTCGTGACCGAACCAGCGTCCGGTCTCGAAGCTGGTGCGGCCCTCGTACATGTGCAGGTCGGACCCACAGATGTTGGTCGTCGTGACGCGCACCAGCACGTCGGTGGGACGCTCGATACGCGCGTCCGGTACGTCCTGCACCGAGACCGTGCGTGGCCCCTGGTAGACAACGGCTTTCATGTTCGACTCCTCACGTCGGTGACGTGCCCTGAACGAGACGCGGGCCGGTCGACCACGCGATGGGCCCATGTCACGCCCTCGAGCGCAGTCGCACCATCGGCAGACCTGCCCATGCGCTCGGCCGACCTGAGCGTCGGGACAGGTGGCGATCGCTACACCGGTGATCAACGGTTTTCGGACACTCGCCCCGATTCCCGCAGACGATGGTCAGGAAGGGGGCGAGTTCCGTGGAACGCACTGCAGCGTCGTCCGAGCGGACCGCGGTCCGTCCGGGACCGGTCCACGAGCGGGCTCGAGCACTGCTGGAGGGACTGCACCACCACATCCCGTTCGACGCCGCGTGGATGGCGCTGGCCGATGGGGACGGCGCTCGGTACAGCACGGTCGCGAGCAGCGGTCTCGACGATGTGAGTGTCGGCTTCCTGCGCGGGTCTCTCGTCACGCACGATGCCCCCTCGGGCCCGTCGCCGACAGCGTGCCCACCTGCTGCCGGCTTCCGGGAGGCGCTCTCCGTGGTGCTGTGCGCGGACGGGCACCGCTCGGTCGGCCTCGTGACGGTGCTCTTCCGGAGCGCGACCCCGCCGTCCGAGACGACCCGGCGACGACTCGCTCGGTTCGCACCGGCGCTCGCATCGGGCATCGACCCGGTCAGGTCGCTCGCCGCGACGGTCGCCTGGGTCAGCGGCGTCGAATCCGGTGTGGTCCTCCTTGCCGGCCACGGGATCGTGCGCATCCCGGGCCTGTCCGACGACGAGCTCCTCACCACCGGATCGGACCTCGTCGACGCAGCCAGGGACGCCATCTGCGAGGGGCAGGAGCACGGTTCGTTCCTCTGGCCGCGTGGAAGCCGACAGTCGCCGGACGCCTACGCGAGGGTGACGGTGCTCGCGGGCGAGGCGGACCTCAGCACCGTGGCCTGCGGCGTCGTGGTGCTCGCACCTGCCACGGACCTGCGCGGCCTGACGCCGCGGGAGCTCGAGGTGCTGGGTCACGTCATCGAGGGCTGCTCCAACCTCGAGATCGCCCGGGCGCTGGCGATCGCACCGCGCACCGTCGCCGCGCACATCGAACACATCCTGCTCAAACTGGACGCCACCTCCCGGACGCTCGCCGCCGTGCGCGCCGAGCGCGCCGGGCTGTACGTCCCACTCTCGGCGGCCCGTTCCGCGTAGGCGCCGAGCCGAGCTCCACCGCGAGAAGGGGAAGTGCCATGTCGCAGTTGTCAGTGAAAGCCGGGGTCGCCGCGATCGTCGGCGGCGCGAGCGCTGTGGTCGCCGCGCTCCTCGGTGTCCCCGACCTGTCCGCGCTGCTCGGCTGGGTGATCGCCGCAGGGGCCTTCCTCCTGTGGGCGTGGTCCGAAGCCTGGCCCGCAGACCCCGAACGGACCAGGGACCTCGCCCATCACGAGGATCGATCCCGGAAGCTGGTCGATGCGGTCGTCATCATCGCCACGCTCCTCAGCCTGGTGCTGGTGATCTTCGCGCTCGTCCGCAGCCAGCGGCACGACCCGGTCGGCTCCGCGGCGGCGATCCTCGCGGTGGTCGGCGTCGTCGCGGCGTGGGCGGTCATGAACACCGTCTACGCGTTCAGGTACGCGCGGATGTACTACATCGACGACAGGCACCGCTTCGACTTCGACCAGGACGAGGACCCGTCCTACAGCGACTTCGCCTACACGGCGTTCTCGATCGGGATGGCCTACAACGCGGGCAACATCACCCAGTCGTCCACCCCGTCGCGGCGTATCGCCACGGGGCACGCGCTGTTGTCGTACTTCTTCGGCACCTTCGTGGTCGCGGTCGCCATCAACCTCATCACCGGCCTGACGCAGGGCGGGTGACTTCCTTCAGTCTCGACGTCCCACGACGGTACCGCGGTCGTCAGTCGTCCGCCGTATCGTTGCTCCAGCTCGCCGCCACCGGGGCGGACCCCGAGCTCCGGGCACCCGGCCGACACGATCGGACCGTGCCCCACGGAAGGAACAGCCATGAGCATGGAAGGCGCGGCCTGGAGCTCGCTGTACAAGATCTCCACCGCGAGGGACGGCAAGCACGGCATCTCCCGTGAGTCCGTCCGGCGGATCATGACGTTCGCCGTGCCGTACCGCGCGAAGTTGGTGGTCTTCATCGCGCTGTCCGTCGTCGGGGCGTTCCTGGCGGTCGCGACGCCGGTGCTCGCCGGCCAGGTGGTCGACGTCATCGCCGCCAAGGGGGCAGTCGGCACGATCGTGTGGCTCGCCGTCGTCATCGCCCTGGTCGCCGTCGCCGACGCCGCCGCGTCACTCCTGACCCGCTGGTACTCGGCACGGATCGGCGAGGGTGTGATCCTCGACCTCCGCACCGCCGTCTTCAACCACGTGCAGAAGATGCCGATCGCGTTCTTCACCCGGACGCGGACGGGCGCGCTCGTCAGCCGTCTCAACAACGACGTCATCGGGGCGCAGCAGGCCTTCAGCGGCACGCTGTCCGGCGTGGTCACGAACATCGTGGCGCTGATCCTCACCCTTGCCGTCATGCTCAGCACGTCGTGGCTCGTGACCGTGCTCGCGGTGGTCATGCTCCCGATCTTCCTCATCCCAGCCCGCCGGATGGGCAGCAGGCTCGCTGCGCTCCGCCGCGAGGCCGCCGATCACAACGCAGCGATGAGCACGCAGATGACCGAGCGGTTCTCGGCGCCCGGCGCCACCCTCGTCAAGCTGTTCGGTCGTCCCGACGAAGAGGCCGAGGAGTTCCGCGTGCGCGCCGCCCGCGTCCGCGACATCGGCGTCCGGAGCGCCCTGCTGCAGTTCGTCTTCGTCACCGCGCTCACGCTCGTCTCCGCACTCGCGCTCGCGCTCGTCTACGGCGTCGGCGGTTCCCTTGCCCTCGGTGGGCAGCTGAACACCGGTGACGTGGTGACGCTGGCCCTGCTGCTCACCCGCCTCTACGCCCCGCTGACCAGCCTGGCGAACGCGCGGGTGGAGATCATGAGCGCTGTGGTCAGCTTCGAGCGGGTCTTCGAGGTGCTGGACCTCGAACCGCTCATCCAGGAGAAGCCCGACGCCGGCACCGTCCCGGACGGCCCGGTGTCGGTCGAGTTCGACGACGTCCGCTTCGCGTACCCGTCGGCGGACAAGGTGTCGCTCGCCTCACTCGAAGAGGTGTCCACACTGGACACCCGCGGTGGCGAAGAGGTCCTGCACGGTGTGTCGTTCCGGATCGAGCCGGGGCAGACCGTCGCCCTCGTCGGGACCTCCGGCGCCGGCAAGTCCACGATCGCGCAGCTCCTGTCGCGGCTGTACGACGTCGACAGCGGGGCGGTGCGGCTGGCCGGGACGGACGTCCGCGACGTCACCTTCGCGTCGATGCGGCACTCGCTCGGCATGGTGACGCAGGACGGACACCTGTTCCACGAGACCATCCGCTCCAACCTGCGCCTCGCCCGGCCCGGGGCATCCGACGACGAGGTCTGGGACGCCGTCCGCCGCGCTCGGCTCGAGCCGCTCATCCGGTCCCTGCCCGACCAGCTGGACACGATGGTGGGGGAGCGCGGCTACCGGCTGTCCGGTGGCGAGCGCCAGCGGATGACCATCGCGAGACTGTTGCTCGCGCAGCCGCGTGTCGTCATCCTCGACGAGGCGACGGCAGCGCTCGACTCGACGTCCGAGGCCGCAGTGCAGGCAGCACTGAGCGAGGCGCTGGAGGGACGGACCGCGATGGTGATCGCACACCGCCTGTCGACCATCCGCAGCGCGGACATGATCCTCGTGGTCGAGGACGGGTCGATCGTGGAGCGCGGCACGCACGAGGAACTGCTGGCTGCCGGCGGCCGGTACGAGGAACTGCACCGTACGCAGTTCGCGGTGCAGAAGGACCTGGCTGTCGAGGAGAACCTGCGCTGACGACGGGCTGGAGGCGCGGTGCGGGCTGACACCGCGCCTCCCGTCCGGCCGTTGCCGGCTCAAGCACCGCTGGTCAGGTCGTACATCGTGACGCCACCGACGGTCTGCGCGTCGAAGTTCGCGGCGACCCACGCCGCGATCTTCGTGGCGGCATCGCTCCCGCTACTGCCGCTGGTGTTCGTGGAGCTGCCGATGAACCAGTGCACTCTCCCTTCGGCGACCAAGGTCGTGAACTCCGACAGCGTCGGCGACGGATCGGTGCCGTTGTACCCGCCGATCGCCATCACCGGGTCGCCCGTCGCGAGCTGGTAGGTGGCGGCGCTGTTCGAGCCGACGGTCGCGGCCGCCCAGGTGTAGTCGTCGGCGTCGGTGGAGAGCGCCGTCACGACCTCCTCCGACACCTCCGTCGAACCACCGAGCAGGTTCGTGCCACCACCGGCACCCCCAGCGGTGCCATCACCCTGGAGCTGGCCGGGAGCCTGACCACCCGGGGCCTGACCACCGGGTGCTTGCTGCTGCCCGGGCTGCCGGCCTCCGGCGCCACCCTGCCCGCCGCCGGCACCACCGGGCCCACCCATGCCGCCACCTGGGCCCGCCGACGTCACGCTCGGACCGGCGGAGGGGAGTGCGCCGGTGTGCCCCACCGTGGTGGTCTGTACCGAGAACGCCGTCGGCCCGAGCAGTGCCGCGACGAGCAGCACCGCGGTCGTGGCCGACGCCACACCCCGGCCTCGCGGCGGCACCAGGACCAGCACGGCCCCGACCGCCGTCGCGGCCAACACCACCCAGCGGATCCACGGCTGCCACGACGACGCCTGGGTCAGCAGCGCGAAGGACCAGGCCCCGGAGACGGCCACGATCACGGACGTCGCGATCCGCCAGGCGAGCACCGCGCGGCGCTGCCACACGAGTCCTGCACCGATGCCCACCAGGCCGGCGATGTAGGGGGCGAGCGCGACGGTGTAGTACGGGTGGAAGATCCCGCCCATGAAGCTGAAGACCGCTCCGGTGACGAGCAGCGAACCACCGAGCACCAACACGGTCGCCTGGCGTGGGTCGCTGCGGCGCCGGACACCGACGGCGACGAGCGACACGACGAGCAACAGCAGCGCGGTCGGCAGGAGCCACGTGACCTGGGTGCCGAACTCCGAGCCGAACAGCCGCGTCAGGCCGGTCGAGCCCCAGGAGCCCGCGCCGGTGGTACCGCCCGGAACGACGCTGCCGGTCTCGTCGCCGGTGACCCGGCCGAGGCCGTTGTAGCCGAAGGTCAGCTCCAGGAAGCTGTTCGTCTGTGACCCGCCGATGTACGGCCGGGCCGACGCCGGGACGAGCTCGACGATCGCGACCCACCATCCGGCGGACACGAGGAGTGCGGCGGCAGCGGCCGCCAGGTGGCCGAGCCGGCGGAGCACCGGACGGGGCGACGCGACGAGGTACACGCCGATCAGGGGTGGCAGCACGAGGAACGCCTGCAGCTGCTTCGTCAGGAAGCCGAGTCCGACCAGGACGCCGGCCCACACGACCCACCGCATCCGTCCGGACTCGATGCCGCGCAGGGTCAGGGCGATCGCTCCGACCGTGAGCAGGACGAGCAGCGCGTCCGGGTTGTCGTAGCGGAACATCAGTGTCGCCACCGGGGTGGTGGCGAGCACCGCGCCGGCGACGAGTGCCGCACCGGCTGAGAACCGGCGACGCACGATCCGGTACAGGATGGCCACCGACGCGATCCCCATCAGCGCCTGGGGCAGCAGGATCGCCCACGAGTTCAGCCCGAAGAGCCGGACCGAGATCCCGATCACCCAGAGGAAGGCGGGCGGCTTGTCCACGGTGATGGCGTTCGCGGCGTCGGACGATCCGTAGAAGAACGCCTCCCAGCTCTGGCTCCCGGCCTGCACCGCCGCGGAGTAGAAGGCGTTCGCCCAGCCGTTCACGCCGAGGTTCACGACGTAGAGCACACCCGTCGCCAGCAGCAGGCCGAGCAACGCCGGACGCTCCCACCGGGCGGCATCAGCCCGGCCGCGGATCAGTCGTCGCAGTCGATGGCTGACCGTGGGGCGGGCAGTGCTGGCTGCGGCCCTCGCCGACGGAGGGTGCGGCGCGGTGACGTCGGGTGCGTGGGTGGTCATGACGACGATCGTCAGCGACCGTCATCGGCCGACCATGAGCCACGGCTGTGGTCTTGGTAAGTCGTGTGCAGTCGATCGGCGTCGACGTCACGACCGAGGGCGGGCGGCCGTGCGCGGCGTGCGCCAGCGCCTCACCATGAGCTGGGTGCGTAGTCCTTCAAGAAGACGCCGAACACGTCGTCGCCCGCCTCGCCGCGGACGATCGGGTCGTAGACACGGGCAGCCCCGTCGACGAGGTCGAGTGGCGCGTGGAAGCCCTCTTCTGCCAGCCGGACCTTCGTCGGGTGCGGTCGCTCGTCGGTGATCCACCCGGTGTCGACGCTCGTCATCAGGATGCCGTCGGTCTCGAACATCTCCTGGGCACTCGTACGCGTCAGCATGTTGACGGCGGCCTTCGCCATGTTCGTGTGCGGGTGCCCGGGGCCCTTGTAGGCGCGGCCGAACACCCCTTCCATGGCGCTGACGTTGACGACGTAGGTGCGGTGCGCCCCGCTCGCCGCCATGGACGGGCGGAGCTTCGAGATCAGGATGAACGGCGCCGTGGTGTTGGCCAGCTGGACCTCGAGCATCTCGAGCGGGTCGACCTCGTCGACGTGCTGCGTCCAGGAGTTCACGTCGTGCAGGTCGGGCACGAGGCCGCCGGCGTCGATCGCGGTGCCCATGGCGAGCCGTTCGAGCGAGCTCGAGCCCGGGGCCATGGCCTGCTCGGTGAGTTCGTCGGCGCGAGCAGCAGCGGCCGCGAGGATCGGGTGCGCCGTGACGGAGCGGGCGAGCGCCTGCGGGTGCTGGTCGTTCGTGTGCCCGAACGTCACGAGCTCGGGGAGGGGCCCGTCGGGGAGCGGCGCGAGTTCGGCGTCGACGAGGGGCTGGTACGCGCCGGTCGACCGGCGCACGGTCTGTGTGGCGTTGTTGATCAGGATGTCGAGGGGCCCAGCCGCGGCGACGTCCTCGGCGAGGCCGATGACCTGGGCGGGGTCGCGCAGGTCGATGCCGACGACCTTGAGGCGCGAGATCCACTCGGCGGAGTCGGGGAGGCTCGAGAACCGGCGCACCGCATCGCGGGGGAACCGCGTCGTGATGGTGGTGTGGGCCCCGTCTCGCAGGAGACGGAGCGCGATGTACATGCCGATCTTCGCGCGTCCCCCGGTGAGCAGAGCGCGCTTGCCGGTCAGGTCGGTCCTGGCGTCGCGCTTGGCGTGGCTCATCGCAGCGCACGAGGGGCAGAGCTGGTGGTAGAACGCGTCGACCACCGTGTAGTGCTGCTTGCACATGTAGCACGGGCGGGACTTCAGCAGGGTGCCCGCGATCGAGGCGCTGGTCGAGGTGCTGATCGGGACGCCGCGGGTCTCGTCGTCGATGCGGTCGGCGGCGCCGGTGGCGGTCGCAGCGATCACCAGGCGGTCGGCCTCGGCGATGACCGCACGCTTCTCGAGTCGGTGGGCCCGCTTCACGGCCTTGAACATCTTCGCCGTCGCCTGACGAACCCGCACGAAGTCGGGGTGCGTCTCGTCGATCGACGGCAGCTGGTCGAGGACCCGGAGGGTGGCGTCGAGGTCCTCGGGGAGGATGCCGCTGGGTTCGGGGTGCTCGGAGATCACACGGGATTCTACGTTGGGTTGCGGTCGGCGCGCAGTCCGTCCACGACGAGGTCGAGCAGGTGCGGCGCTCGGTCGGCGGCCGACGACCCGAGCTGCCAGAGGAACGCGACGAGCGCGAGCAGGTCCGGTGGTGACACGTCCGGACGGAGGACGTCGGCGCGCACTCCGGCGTCGAGCAGGGTGGCGATCGCGTCGACGATCTCGTCGTACTGCTCGTCGTGCAACTGCTGACGGGTGGCCGCGTCCAGGACGTCGGCCAGCGCGTGCTTCTGGTACCCGAAGGCGGCGAGCTCGTCGAGCCAGGATCGGAGTGCCGTCCGCTGGTCGGGCGATCCTGCCGAGTCGCGCGCGGACGCGACCAGTCCCTGGAAGTCATCGCGGTAGACCTCGGCGAGCAGGGCCTCCCGGCTGGGGAAATGGCGGTAGATGGTTCCCTGACCGACGCCGGCGAGCCGTGCCACCGACTGCATGGTCGTCGCTGGTTCGACGCGCAGCGCTTCCCGCGCGACGTCGACGAGACGCGCGCGGTTGCGTTCAGCGTCGGCGCGGCGGACCGATTGCGAAGCGGACATGTGTCCGGTAGCCTCCCTCGATGAAGCGGACAAGCGTCCGCTTCACTCTAGCGAAGGGAAGACCATGGAGGGAATCCAGGGCAAGGTCGTCGCCGTCACCGGAGCATCGAGCGGTATCGGCGAGGCGACAGCGCTCCGCCTCGCCGCTTCGGGCGCGAAGGTCGTGCTCGGCGCCCGCAGGGTCGATCGGCTCGCATCCGTCGTCGAGCAGATCTCCGCGGCCGGTGGCGAAGCGGTCGCGGTCGAGACCGACGTCCGCAGCCGGGAGGCGCTGCACGCGTTGGTCGCGTCGGCTCGGTCCCGATTCGGTCGCCTGGACGTGCTCCACCAGAACGCGGGCAGCATGGCGGTCTCGCCGTTCGATGCCCTCGACGTCGACGGCTGGCAGCAGATGGTCGACGTCAACCTGGTCGGGGTCCTCAACGGGATCGCCGCCGCGCTTCCGGTGTTCCGCGAGCAGGGGTTCGGGCACTTCGTGCACACGGCCTCGACGTCGGCGCACCGCATCGTGCCGGCGCAGGGTGTGTACGCGGCGACCAAGACCGCCGTGCGGGTCCTCAGCGAGGCACTCCGACAAGAGGCCGGCCCCGACCTGCGGGTCACGGTCGTCTCGCCCGGCTTCACCGCCACCGAGGGTGTCACGAAGACGGACGACCCCGAGCAGCGCGCTGCGCTCGAGGCCCGGATGGCCGCGATCGCCATGCCCGCCGACGCCGTGGCGGCTGCCGTCGCCTACGCGATCGCCCAGCCGGCGGGTGTCGACGTCGGCGAGGTGATCATCCGGCCCACGGCGCAGGACTGAACGGCGACGCAGTCAGCCGAGCTCCCGCGTGAGCGCCGCGACGAAGGCGTCGATGTCCTGCTCCGACGTGTCGAACGAGCACATCCACCGCACCTCGTTCCGGCTGGCGTCCCAGTCGTAGAACCGGAAGTGCTCGCGCAGCCGATCGGCCACGCCGGCCGGCAGTGTCGCGAACACCCCGTTCGCCTGGGTCTCCTGGCTGAACCCGACGCCCTGGATGCTGCCGTCGGCGATCCCCGCCTCGAGCGCACCACGGAGCCGCTGCGCCATGGCGTTCGCGTGCGAGGCCGAGCGGAGGTAGAGGTCGTCGGTCAACAGCGCGATGAGCTGCGCCGACACGAAGCGCATCTTCGACGAGAGCTGCATGTTCATCTTGCGGAGGTACTGCAGCCCCTCGGACGCGGCGGGGTTCAGCACGACGATCGCCTCGCCGTAGAGCATCCCGTTCTTGGTGCCGCCGAAGCTCAGGACGTCGACGCCGGCGTCGGTGGTGAAGTCGCGGAGGGGGAGCCCGAGCGTCGCCGCGGCGTTGGAGATGCGGGCACCGTCCATGTGCAGCGTCATGCCGAGCGGGTGGATGTGGTCCGCGATCGCCCGGATCTCCTCGACGGTGTACGCCGTGCCGAGCTCGGTGGTCTGGGTGATCGACACGACGAGCGGCTGGGCACGGTGCTCGTCGCCCCAGCCCCACGCCTCGCGGTCGATCAGCTCGGGCGTGAGCTTGCCGTCGGGAGCATCGACGGTGAGCAGCTTCATGCCGCCGACGCGTTCTGGCGCCCCCGCCTCGTCGGTGTGGATGTGCGCGGTCGAGGTGCACACGACGGCGCCCCACCGCGGCAGCATCGACTGCAGACCGACGACGTTCGCGCCGGTGCCGTTGAACACCGGGAACGCCTCGGCCTGCGCGCCGAAGTGGGCCGTGATGACCTCCTGCAGCCGTGCCGTGTAGACGTCCTCGCCGTAGGCGATCTGGTGGCCTTGGTTGGCCGCGGCGATCGCGTCGAGGATCTCGGGGTGGACGCCGGCGTAGTTGTCGGAGGCGAAGCCCCGCAGGTCCAGGTCGTGGAGTTGGAGGGTCACCGGTTCATCCTAGGGAGGGGGCAGCAGGGGGCTGGGCTGACGGGGAGAGGGAGAGTCGGGCGCCGTTCATCTCGGCGGGCGCAGCAGACCAGAGCCGGACGACCTCGTCGCCGAGCCGTTCCTCGAGTCCGTCGAGCGCTCGGACGACGAAGATCGCGGCTGCGGCCTGCGGCGCGCGCTTCCGGAAGCCCTGGGCCACCGCACGGACCCAGGCGTCGGCCGCGGCCTTGGCGGCGGCGTAGTTCGCGCCGCCGGCGGTGGGGGAGTCGACCGCGGTGGACGAGACGATCGCGAGCCGTCCGGCCGGTGACGCGACGAGGTCGTCGTCGAACACCCTGGTCGTGTTCCGCAGGGTCCGGAAGCCCCGGTCGAAGAAGTCCCAGTCCTCGTCGGACTGGCCCGCGAGGCCACCGCCACCGCGCCAGCCGCCGACGAGGTGGACCAGGCCGTCGACGGGACCGACGGCATCGTGGATCTCGGCGGCCAACGAGACGACCGCACCGTGGTCGGAGAGGTCGCACGTGGACGTGGTGACGCCCGGGACGGACGCGCGCAGTGCCTCCAGTGCGTCGGATCGGGTGCCGACGGCGACGACGGCCGCACCGGCGGAGGTGAGCGCGCGCGCGACGGCCGCGCCGCTGGCGCTGGTCGCTCCCGCGATCAGCACCACACGGCCGGCCATGGGCCCAGCGCTCACGCGGCGTCCGCGACGTCGGCGGGCGTGACGGACGAAGCGCCGGTGATACCGGCCGTCGACGCGATGACCGCGGCCATCTTCTTGTCGAGCGCCTCGTAGAACATGGACAGGGGGAACTCGTCGTCGAGCACCGCGTCGGTGTATCCCTTCGGCGGCCCGGCGAGCGTCTCGGCGGGGAGACCTTGCGCCCACCGGGAAGCAGGGTGCGGCGTGAGCGTCCGGGTCAGCATCTCGTAGGCGGCGAGCCAGTGCGCCGACTTCGGCCGGTCGATCGAGCGCCAGTACAGCTCGTTGATCTGGTCGCTGAGCGCGATGATCACGTCCGGCACCTCGTCCCAGTCGATCGTGAGCTGCGTGTCCGTCCAGTGCAGGACGTCGTGCTGGTGCATCCACGCGAAGAGCAGCTGCCCGCCGAGTCCGTCGTAGTTCCGGACGCGGCTGCCGGTGATCGCGAACCGGAAGATGCGGTCGAAGACGACGGCGTACTGCACGAGGCGAGCGTGGTCGCGGATGGCGCGATCCGCGTCGGACAGGTCGTCGGTGCGAGCGGACAATTCGCGGTCGAGCCGGACCGATTCCCGGAATGCGGTCAGATCGCACCGGAGTTCTTCGAGCGAGTAGAGGAAGAACGGCATCCGCTGCTTGATCATGAACGGGTCGAAGGGCAGATCGCCGCGCATGTGGGAACGGTCGTGGATGATGTCCCACATCACGAAGACCCGCTCCGTGAGTTCTTGGTCGTCGAGCATCGCCGCTGCTTCGGCGGGCAGTTCGAGTTTGGTGATGTCCGCAGCGGCACGGACGACCCGCCGGTAGCGTGCGGCTTCGCGGTCCTGGAAGATCGCACCCCACGTGAACGCCGGGATCTCCCGCATCGCCACGGTTTCGGGGAACAGCACCGCGGAGTTCGTGTCGTACCCGGGGGTGAAGTCGACGAAGCGGAGTGCGACGAAGAGCGCGTTGTCGTAGTCGCCGGCTTCGAGTTCCGCGATGAACTCGGGCCAGATGACCTCGACCAGGACGGCTTCGACGAGCCGCGAGGAACTGCCGTTCTGCGTCACCATCGGGAAGACGACGAGGTGGCCGAGCCCGTCCACCCGGTCCTGTTGCGGCTGGAATGCGTTCAGCGAGTCGAGGAAGTCCGGGACGCCGAATCCCTGCTGTTCCCATCGCGCGAAGTCGCGCTGCAATGCAGCGAGGTACGCCGCATCGTGCGGGAAATGCGGGGCCAGTTCGGCGACCGCCGGGAGGATCGTGGCCAGGTACCCGGAAGCGGTCCGGTGATCCGACGGGTCGGGTATCGAGCCGTCCTGCGTCTGCAGGGATCGGAACGACACGACGGCGTCCTTGAGGCGGTGCCAGGCAGGGAGCGCTGCGATCTCGCGCACGTCCAGGCGGTCCTCGACGACCTCGGGCTCACCGACGATGGCGTCCTGCGTGAACCTCTGGACGAATTGCGACATGTCGAACCTCCCGTCATCGGGTCGGCCGCTGCGGTGCGGCGTGGAACGTGCTTTTCCTGAGCCTATGGAAAAGCGGCGGACGGAAAGTTGCCCATCTCCGGCGGATTCGTGCGCATTCTGCGGCGTCGCGCGCGGTATCGAGGCTCCCGCGCAACGTTCCGCCATCCGGGTCCTACGCTGTGGGAGTGGGGACGCTGCGAGCGGTCGGCTTCGACCTCGACGGGACGCTCTTCGACCACCGCGGGTCGGGGCGTGCCGGCGCGGCTGCGTTCCTCGGCGGACTCGGGCTCGACGTCACCGAGACGGCACTCGATGCCTGGTTCGCTGCCGAGGACGAGCAGTTCGAGCGGTGGCGTTCCGGGGAGATCAGCTTCCAGGAGCAGCGACGGGAGCGTCTTCGAACGGTGCTGCCACCGTTCGGCATCGACGTTCCGGGCGACGACGTCGGGCTGGACGTGCTGTTCGAGGACTACCTCCGCGTGTACCGGGCGTCCTGGCGGGCGTTCCCCGACGCGCTGCCGCTGCTGCACGCGCTGCGCTCCCGGGGGTTCCGGCTCGGCGTCCTGACCAACGGGACGGAGGAGCAGCAACGCGACAAGCTGGCACGGACCGGCCTCGACGGCGCGTTCGACGTCGTCTGCACGTCGGAGCGCATCGGGTTCCAGAAGCCCGACCCGCGAGCATTCGTGACGCTGGCCGACGAGTTGGGCGTGGACCCGGCCGACTGCCTCTTCGTCGGGGACAACCCCGCGCACGACGTCGCCGGCGCGCGTGCTGCCGGGATGCGGGCGCTGCTGGTCGACCCCGCCGTGGCCCTCCGTGACGTCGTCCTAGAAGAGGTGGCCCGCACTCGCGATGTGCGTCACGACCTCGGCCGCGAGGAACGTGACGACCACGCCAGCGAGCGTGCCCAGCCCGACGAGTGACGCCGCTCGCCCGCGGGCCCGGCGGACGACGGCCCAGCAGGTCCCGAGGACGAGGACGACCGCGGTCACGGTCGGGTGCCAGACGAGCACGGCGCTGCCGGCGCGGTCGTCGCACCCCGGGGACGGCATCGCACAGGCGTCGAAGGCCATCTGGCTGATGACCACGGCGCCCCACGCAGCCGGTGCGGCGAGGTAGCTCACGGCGAGGGCAGCGATCGTCACGGTGAGGTCGATCGCGCCCGGCTTCCGACGTGTCCGCGTGGGACGGAGCACCAGGTCATCGCCGGGGTCGTCCCACGCGTCGAGTCGTTCCCCCATCCGTCCACGATAGGGGCCTCGGCTCGCGCCAGGTATCCCGATGGCACCCGCTCTCGGAAGTGGCAGGTTCGTCAGGCGAGGAGCTGCTCCGTGAGCGTCCACAGCCGCCGGGCGTCGTCGGGGTCCAGCATCGCGGAGTTCGCATCAGCGGGGATGCTGTCGGCGGTGAGTGGTCGGACCTCGTCGTCGATCACCGCGACGTCGCCGTCCTTCAGGTAGACCCCGCCGATGCCGTCGAGCAGCGGGCTCGCGGCGCCGAGCACGAGCGTCGCCGCACCCTGTTCGATCGTCTTCTTGCCGTTCGACGGGTCGATCATCGTCGCGCCGTGCTCGTCGACGAGTCCCTGCTGGCGGTAGGACGCGATGCGGCTCGGGTCGTGCGGGCCGGGTCCGATGATCACGCCGGGGTGTGCGGCGAAGGCCCGGATGCCCTGGTCGGCGTACCGACGGTCGAGCTCCACCGTGAAGAGCACGTTCGCCCGCTTGGCCTGCCCGTACGCAGCGACGGCGTCGTACCCGCTGGCGAACGCCAGGTCGTCCCAGCGGATCTGTCCGATCCGGGCCGCGCCGGACGTCACGGTGAGGACCCGCGCACCACGAGCCTCCAGGAGGGCGGGGAGGAGCGCCCGCGTGAGCTGGAAGTGCCCCAGGTGCGCCGTCGAGAACGAGCGCTCGTTGCCGCGCGCGTCGAGCTGGCGGTCCGGGGTGAAGAGTGTCGAGGCGTTGTTCACCAACGCGTGGAGCGGGCGGCCGGAGGCCGACCACCGTGCGGCGAAGGCGTCGATCGATGCCGGGTCGGTGAGGTCGAGCTGTTCGACGAGAACGCCGGGGATGTCGGCGACTGCGGCGGATGCGCGATCGGTGTCCCGTGCGGCGACGGTCACGGACGCGCCGGCCGCGGTGAGTGCGCGGCTGGTCTCGTGGCCGAGGCGGCCGTGGCCGCCGGTGACGACGACGTTGCGGCCGGTGATGTCGATGCCCGCGAGGACCTCGTCCGCGGTGCTGGAGGCGGTGAAGCCGGTGCCGATGGGGTGCTGGTCGCTGGTCATGGTGGTCCTTCCTGGAGGCCGTGGTCGCCGAAACGGAGCGACGTTCCGGAACGATACGGAACAGTGATCCGGATTGCAAGAGGAAACGGAGCAGCGCTCCGTTCTCCGTGGCGGGCATGGAATGATCGGGTGGTGAGCACGCTGCCGACCGGGGATGACGCGCCTCGGCGTCGGCGTGACGTCGAGCGGAACGAGCGGGCGATCCTGGACGCCGCCGGCGGGGTGTTCGCTGCGTCGGGCGTCGGCGCTCCCGTGCGCGAGGTCGCTGCGGCGGCCGGCGTCGGCGTGGGGACGCTCTACCGGCACTTCCCGACCCGTTCCGACCTGGTCGTCGCGGTCTACCGGCACCAGATCGTCGCCTGCGCGGAAGCCGGGCCGGCGCTGCTCGCGTCGGAGCCCACGCCGTTCGTGGCGGTCCTGCGCTGGGTGCACCAGTTCGTCGACTTCCTCGGGACCAAGCACGGGCTGGCGCGGGTCTGGGAGGGCGACGCCGACGGGTTCACGGCGCTGCACTCGCTCTTCATCGACGAGCTCGTACCGGTGCTCGGCCGGCTGCTCGATGCCGCCCGGGACTCGGGGGAGGTGGTCGCGTCGATCGCGCCGTACCAGTTGCTCCGTGCCGTCGGTGACCTCGTCGCGTGGAGCCCGCGGGACCCGGACTACGACGTCCGCACGAGCGTGACGCTCCTGGTCACGGGGTTGCGGCAGCCGCAGCCCGCGGCCCCGTAGGGCAACTGGCTCGCGTGTCGATCGGGGTACGCGTCATCCCGTTCGGCTGACGACGGATGGGGCGGACGGGCCTACCGTGGGGTCGTCATGGCAGCCGAACACCGCAAACCCGTCGAGCCCGATGCGGCTCCCAGCGTCGAACACCACGGCGCGCACCACCTAGCGACCTCCGACGCGTCATCGGGCGAGTCGCCCGAGTCGCGCGGCACGTCGACGGACTCCGCCGACCAGCCGGACCCGAACCGCTGGAAGGCCCTCGTCATCTGCCTGCTCGGCGGTGGCATCGTGCTGCTCGACGTGTCGATCGTCAACGTCGCCCTGCAGTCCATCTCGACGGGCCTGCCCGGTGCGAGTCCCGAGGCCGTCCAGTGGATCCTCTCCGGGTACGCGCTGTCGTTCGGCCTCTTGCTCGTCCCCGGCGGGCGACTCGGGGACGCCACCGGACGCCGTCGCATGTTCGTCATCGGCGTCGGGCTGTTCACCCTCGCGAGCGCCCTCTGCGGGTTCGCCCCGAACGGCCTCGTCCTGGTGATCGCCCGCCTCGTGCAGGGTCTTGCGGGCGGGCTCCTCACCCCGCAGGTCACGGCGCTCATCCAGCAGCTGTTCCGCGGCAAGGAGCGCGGTACCGCGTTCGGGCTGTTCGGAGCGACGGTGGGCATCGCCACCGCGATCGGCCCGCTCGTCGGCGGCCTCCTCATCACGGCGTTCGGCACCGAGAACGGCTGGCGGTTCGTGTTCTTCGTGAACCTGCCGTTCGGGCTCGTCACCATGCTGTTGGCGATGCGCTACCTCCCCGCGGCCAGTGCGCACGAGCGGGGAAAGAAGCACGACTTCGACCCGGTCGGCATCGCACTGCTCGGTGCTGCGGTGGTCGCGCTGCTGCTGCCGTTCGTGCAGTCGCAGGAGTGGAAGGGGAACGCGAAGTGGTGGCTCGTGGTCGTCGCCGTCGTGCTCGCCGTGCTGTTCGTGCTGTGGGAGCGGCACTACGGCCGGACGAAGGAACCGGTGGTCGACCTCGCGCTCTTCCGGCGCCGGTCGTTCTCGCTCGGCGTCGGACTCGCGACGCTCTACTTCGCCGGGTTCACCCCGCTGTTCTTCGTCCTGACGCTCGCCTTGCAGTCCGGCCTGCACTACTCGGCGCTGCTGGCGGGACTCTCCTCGGTGCCGTTCGCGATCGGCTCGGGCATCGCGTCGACGATCGGCGGGCGGATCGTGCACCGGTTCGGCCGCCAGCTCATCGTGATCGGGACGATCCTCGTGCTCATCGGCCTCGGTGCGGTGATCTGGGTCGTCGCGAACCACTACCGGTCGGACCTCGGCTGGTGGCTGGTCCTGCCGCTGCTGGTGGCGGGCATCGGCTCCGGGCTCACGATCTCCCCGAACCAGACCCTGACGCTGTCCGAGGTGCCCGTCGCGCAGGGCGGCTCCGCCGGCGGACTCATCCAGGTCGGCGCGCGGGTGGGGTCGGCGATCGGCATCGCGGCGGTCGGCAGCGTGTTCTACTCGGCGCTCGCGAGCTCGCGTGGTGACTACGCGAACGGGCTGCCGCTCGGACTCGGTGTGGCGCTCGGGTTCGTCGGCGCCGCCCTCCTCGCCGGCATCGTCGACGTCGTGATCGGGAGGGTGCGGGGCACGGAGGCGACGGTCTGAGCCGGACGGCCGCCGCTCAGGAGCACTCTTCGAGTGCGAACGACGCGTCCGCCGGCGACCGCCACGGTGCCCCGGACGACGAGGCGAACGTCGACCCCCAGCGGTGCACCACCCGACACCCGAGGGCCGCGGTCGCCTGACGCACCGGGTCGGTGGACGCCGTCCCGTTCGCGACGACGAACAGTCGCTCCTTCCCCGCACGGATCATCGACTCGATCTGCGTGGTCGTGAACACCGGGACACGGCCGGAGAACCCGCCGTCCGTGAGCACCTCGTCGCCGGTGTCCCCGATGACGTCGGCGGCGATCCGCCACGAATCGGTCAGGAACAGCGGGGCGCCGTCCTTCCCGCCGCCGTGCCGTTCGGCGTCGGCGACGAGTGCGGCTTCCGACGCGTCGAGACGGGTGTGGCCGCCGATGACGTCGGGCGCCGAGATCCGGAACGCGGTCGACGTGTCGCCGGTCCGATCGCGCGACGGTGACCTGCCGAGCGCGAACGCACGGGTGGGGAGGTGCCCGGCACCGGGGAAGGCGCCGGTGGTGATCCCCACCGAGGCATCGCCCCCGCTGCCGTCCCGTGCCGCGTCGAGCGCCTGCAGGGAGAAGCACGCGGGGCCGAGCACCACGGCGGCGACCAGCAGCCCGGCGGCCGTCCGGCGTCCTCGGGTGGAACCGACTCCGAACGTCGATCGCCGGCGTACGAGCAGCGCCACCAGGGCGGCGACGGTCACGCCGACCGCGATCGTCGAGAGCACCGCCGGTTCGGCGGAGGACCGTGCGAGCCAGATCCACCACCCGCCCTGCACGACGAGCAGGCCCGTCGGCACGAGCCGGAGCCGGCGGTCGGGGGCGTCGAGCAGCCCGGCTGCGCCCCACCACCCGAGCGCGCCGAGGGCCGCGAGCTGGACGCCGATGCCGGCGACGTAGGCGGTGTGCGGGAGCCGCAGGACGGACAGGACCGCGACCGCCGTCGCCAGCCAGACGACCAGGGTGAGGAAGACGGCGGTGGCGGGGCGAGCCTCCCGGCCGGACCGACGCGGCCACCATCGGACCGCGCCGATCCCGATGCCGGTGATCGCGGCGGGCCAGGTCCAGCCGACCTGCGAGGCGTACCGAGGCGAGAAGAGCTGCAGGATCGAGTGCCCGCCGCGACCCGCTCCGGCGGCCGTGTGGAAGAGTTCGGCGACGTGCGTGCCCGCGTGTCCGACGGCCGCGCCGATCGCGCCGACCGCTCCCGGCCACAGGCCGGGCAGGAACCGGTCGACCCCGTTGTAGCCGAGGACCATCGCGAAGACGCTGTCGTCGGTCGACCCGTCGATGTAGGGGTGGTCGGACGAGGGGAGCAGGGCGACGACCACGGACCAGCCGAGGCTCGCCACCAGGGTCGCGCCGACGAGCACCGCCGAGTGTGCGACAGCCCGACGCCACCGCACCCCACCACCGCTGCTGGCTGCGACGACCCCGCCGACGACGAGCGCCGGCAGGATCAGCCAGGCCTGCAGCATCTTCGCCTGGAACCCGACCCCGACGAAGGCACCGGCGAGGACCAGCGGCCACCACGCACCGGTGAGCGCGGCCCGCTGCCACCAGACGAGCGCGACGGCGAGGGCCATGGTGAGGAGCCCGTCCTCCATCGGGTGCCCGAACATCGACACGAAGATCGGGGTGCCGGCTGCGAGGGCCGCTGCGACGAGTCCGGCCCGGGCGCCGAGCCAGCGCAGCGCCACCACGGCGACCGCGACGGTCGTGACGGCACCCTCGAGGACCTGCGGCAGGTCGAGCGACGCGGTGGACATGCCGAACAGGTGGATGCTGATCGCCTGGGGCACGGCGAAGCCGGCGAGCTTGTCGAGCGTCACGGTCGCGCCGGGGTCGAACGACCCGGACAGGAACGCCGGCAGGGACTCGGACATCGAGCGGGCCGCCGCGGCGTAGAACTCGGAGTCGCCACCACGGGCGAGGTTCCAACTGGTCAACACCGCTCCGAGCAGCACGATCCCGGCGAGGACGGCCTGCTGCCCGCGGGTCTGGTGGAGCCAGCGCGCCGGGCGGACTCCGACGCGGTCGTTCGTGGTCATGTCGGAAATGTCCTGCTGCCGTCGATGAGGAAGCCGTGGAGCGCGGGGTCGCGGGCCTCCGGTTCGCTCAGGAGCGGGTCCAGGAACGGCGTGGCGACGTGGACGACTGACCGCGCACCTGGTGTCGCCGGTTCCGCTGTGGGAGGCTCGGATCGACGAGTCGGGAGGGGACCGCGGTGGACGAGGCGCTGGTGTACGACCTCTGCAGCCGAGCGCGACTCCTGCAGATCCGTTTCGGCGGGTCCGACGCGGGACTCCGCGGGCTGACGGACTTCGTCGCGGCCGCCGGGGAGACCGGTGACCGGTACTCCCACGAGCAGCTGCTCCAGCTCGTGCAGGCCGCACCACGACCCATCGGGTTCCGGTACGGCTTGCGTCGGCTGGAGCGCATCGCGATGATCACGACCACGGCACCCGACGACCTCTCCGGCGAAGAGCGGAGCGACTACGAGGCCGCGCAGGACGCCATGCGCCGGGCCGTCGGCCGCGACTCCGGCGAACCGGCGACCGGGGTCGTCGGCGTCGTCCGGAACGTCGTCGAGCAGTTCGCCCTCCGCTGGTTCTGATTCGCGGCCAGGAGGGCGCGTTCGGGATCAGAGCCAGGCCGCGACGCCCCCGTGCGACGAGCAGGTTCCTCGTCGGGACTGGCTGAAGCTGTAGGTGCCGTCGCCGCACTTCGCGGTCGCGCCGCTCGGGGCGGTCGTCGACACCTCCGGTCGGCAGACCGTGTTGCCCGCGGTGTTGACGTACGTGCCGTTCGTGCAGGTCGGCGCCGCGGGTGGTGGCGGCGCGACGTAGGTCCCGACGGTCGTGACCTGCGTGACCGGCTGCGTCGTGGTGACGTCGCTCGCAAGGGTTCGCCCCGTCTCGACACCGTCGGTGTAGGACACCGTCCACGTCTTGGTCTCGACGCCGTCCACGCCGGCTGTCGTGACCGACGACGTTCCGCTCGCGAGGGTCGCGCTCTCGACCGTGCTCGCCGTGAACGGGATCGGCAGAGTCTCGGTGACGGTCTTCGTCGTGAGGACTGGCGTGGGCGTGGGCGTGGGCGTGGGGGTCGGCGTCGCGGTACGGTGCGGTGTCGCGGACGTGTGTGCCGCTGCGGGTGCTGATGCGAACGAGACCGGTCGGGTCTGCGTCGTCACCTCGGGGTGCGTGGCACCGTACGCCGACGTCGACCCGATCAGCAATGCGAACGCGACCGCTGCACCGATCCCGGCGGCGGCGCGCTTCCGGGGGAGGCGGAGCCATGTCGTCCGACGGAAGAGCACGCCGTACACCGCGGTGAGCAGGACCACGACCGATGCCATGAACACCATCGTCCAGAAGCCGCCGGACGCGAGTCCGATGAGCGCCATGAGCGCGGTTCCGATGATGCCCACCCAGGTGGAGACGGGCAAGCGGCGGCTCTTGCGTGACTGTGGCTGCTCGGGCTGGGGGCGGTGCATGCGACTCCTTGGAACTTGAGAACCGCACAAGTCTGGGGGTGGTCGCGCTCGGGGCACAGCCCCCACTTCGAGTGGAGCGGCTGTCAGAAGCGGGTCGAGCCCCGCAGTCCGCGCGGACGCCCGTCCGGGTCGACCGCCAGGCGCGTCGCCGGCCGCGCCCACAGGCGCTGCAGCGCCGACACCGGCTCGGGCTCGTGCCGGCGGATCCGGCCCGGCGGTCGCTCGCCGGGGCGGCCGTCCTCCTGCCAGTGGTCGAGCGCGCGGGCCCGGGCTCGCCACAGCGCCAGGAGTTCTGCACCGGAGCCGATCAGGCTCGGGTCGTCGGGCGTCGTCGCGAGGTGCTCGGCCCAGAGCTGCAGCCGGAGGTCCTGCGCGAGGGAGCCGTCGCCGGCGGAGCCGTCCACCACGGCACAGGTGAGTTCGCTGTCGGACGTCCACGACCGGCGGTTGAAGTTGTCCGACCCGATCGTGAACCACTGGTCGTCGACGACGCAGATCTTCGCGTGGATGTAGATCGGTCGGCCGTCCTCGTGCTCGAGGTCGAACACGCCGACCCGGTCCGGAGCGGTCCGGCGGAGGGAGCGCAGCGCCTCGATCTGCCCGAGTCGACTGGGCGGACCACCGAGCGGGCCGTCGGAGTTCGGGTACCGCGGCACGAGGATGATCACCCGGAGGTCCCGGTTCCGCTCGAGGGCCTCGGCGATCCCGGACGCGACCTCGCGTGACCAGAGGTACTGGTCCTCGATGTAGAGCAGGGACTCCGCCTTCGAGAACGCCTTCGCGTAGGCGCGGGCGATGCTGCGTTCACCCTCCGGTGCGAAGGGGAACGGCGGCCGCTTCACCCCGTACGTGCGCAGCAGCTGCACGGCGTGGTCACCGGCACGGGGTGGCGGGGGCGTTCGCTCGGGCAGCGGCTCCGGCCGACGGGGCATGTGCGTGAGGCGCTGCAGCAGCATCCGGTACGGCAGGCTGCGGTCGAGCGGGTGCGGGTCGTCCCACCGCTCGGCGAAGACCGCCAGGACGTCGGCGACCACCGGCCCGCGGAGCTCCATCGAGGCGTCGTGCCAGGCGGGGCGCTCGCCGTACCTGGCGTCGATCGAGACGGGCTGCGGGTCGCCCTGGTGCGCGGCGTCGTCGCGGCGGCTGTGGCAGAGGTCGATCCCGCCGACGAACGCCACGTCCCGCGAGGGGTCGTCCCGGTGCTGGATCACGAAGAACTTCTGGTGGTGCGACCCGAAGACGCGGACGCGCTGGTCGAGGAGGACCTCGCCCCCGGCGTCGTTGATCTTCCGGCCGAGCAACTCGTTCGAGCGGGCGCTGATCGACGCCGAGACGCGTTCGCCGTGGGATCGCCAGATCAGGCCGCGGACCTCGACACCGTCGCGTGCGCGTTCGGCGAGCAGGTCGCCGATCGTCGGGCCGTCCGGCAGGAGTCGCTCGTCCGCGTCGCCGCGCCAGTCCGTGAACCACACCCGGTCACCCGGTTGCAGCGCGCACAGCTCCGCGTGGATGCGCGCGAAGTACGGGGCGCCGTGCACCAGTGGGCGTACCGCGTTGCCCTCGGACCACGGTGCGGCGTCGTCCCCTCCGGCGTGCACCTCGGTGGCGAGGTTGCCGCGTTCGTCGCGAGCGAGGAACCAGTGACGCGGGTCGGTGGGCACACCCGAACACTACGGGCGGAGGTCGTGCGGTGTCCGGCGTCGGCACATCGAGTGCGCAGACGTGGAGCACTGCTCGCAGTGCAGATCGCATCGTCTGCGCACTCGGTCGGAGCGGGGCGGGGGACGCCATCGCATGCCGCCGTCAGAGGTACCCGACCGCCGACAGAACACCTCAAGTTACTCATACCCGTTCCTACTGCTCATCACGATGACCGCGTCGTCGGCGCGGTGATCAGTGCGTTCGGTGTCCTCGTGTCGCACGTCGCGGGAGCCCGGCGACGTACGACACGAGGATCGACCCCTCGTCCAGAGGGGCCACGGCTGCCGTGCGGTACAGCAGGAGCGCGTCGACGAGCCCGACGAGATCGACGGCGCACCGCTCCGGTGCGACGATGTCGATCCGCTCCAACAGGGTTCGCGCCGTGTCGATGAGCGCTGCCCGGACCGGGTCGGCCCCGGTGAGGGGTCCGCGGAGTTCCGCGTCGTCCCGGAGTTCGAGGAGCAACGCCAGTCGGACGGACTGTGCGACGTCGCGGGCGGCGAGGTGCTCGAGGAACCCCATCGCGATCGAGACCACCGCGTCCTCGTCGACCTGCTCGGGGATCTGCAGGGCGACGAGGTCCTCGGCGAGTTGCGACGTGATCCGGTCGACCACGAGCGCGGTCAGCTCGCGTCGTGTCGACGCGTAGTAGGACGTCGATCCCGGCGGCACGCCGGCTTCTGCGTCCACGGCCCGGTGCGTGAGTGCCCTAGTTCCCCCTCGTGCCGTCAACCGCACGCCGGCATCGGCGAGGTCCTCGCGTCGTCCCATCACTTCCCTCTCCGTCTCTACCATCGTAGTGTTCTCTACATGTGTAGAGAACGGACTGTGGCATGCACGCGGTAGTGGTGGGAGGGGGCATCTCCGGGAAGGCGATCGCTGATGCGGTGGCAGCGCGGGGTGGCACGGTGACGCAGCTGTCCCGGTCGACGGGGTTCGACGTCTTGCTCGACGACGTCGACGCCGCCATGGGGGATGCGGAGGTGGTCATCGAAGCCACCGGGCTGTTCACGACGAGCCGGAGGCGTGCGACGGACTTCTTCACGCGGTCGACGCGAGCCATCGGTGCTGCGACCGCCCGACGCGGCGCGCGGCACGTGCTGCTCTCGATCGTCAACTGCACGCGACCCGAGGTGCAGGGGTACGGGTACTTCGCGGGCAAGACGGCGCAGGAGCAGTCGGCAGCCGCGGTCAGCCCCCTGCTCACCGTCGTCCGGTCGACGCAGTGGTTCGAGTTCGCGCGGCAGAACACCGAGCGGATGCGGTTCGGGCCGTTCGTGCTCGTCCCGGGCATGACGATCGCTCCCGTCTCCCTCGACGCGGTCGCCGGGGTGATCGCGGACGTCGTGGTCGGCGCGCGGACGGCCCCGGTCGTGGAGGTCGCCGGTCCCGAGACCACGACGCTGTGGGCGATGACGCGGGCCCTGGGTCTTCCCGGGCTCGTGCCGGTGCCACTCCGGATCCCCGGACGGACCGGTCGGGCGTTCCGCGTCGGCGCCCTGCTGCCGGAGCGTCACGTCGAGGTGGTCGGCCCCCGGTTCAGCGAGTGGCTCCGGTCCGCCCCGTGACGTCCGTACCCGCGGCCGTCCGGAGTGTCCGCTCCGCGTCGTCGAGGTAGTCGGTCAGCAGCGCTGATGCAGCCGAGGTGTCCCCGGCGCGCAGCGCGGTGACGATCGCGGCGTTCCGCTCCACGAACCCGGCGTGGAACGCCGCAGGGTCGTCGGTCGTCAGGAACGCCAGCCGCATCTCCGCCAGCAGGGAGTCCATCAGGGCATGGACCCGTGTGCTCGGCACGGCTCGAACGAGCGCCGAGTGGAACGCGATGTCCGCGGTGCCGACCGCGCGCCAGTCCCCGGCGGCTGCCGCTGCGTGTGCGGTGTCGACGGCGTCAGCGGCCGACGCCAGCGCGGGGGAGTCCGGCAGGATCGCGCGGACCGCCGCGTCCTCGAGCACCCGTCGGGCGGCGTAGAGGTCGGCGACGTCTTCGGCGGAGAGCCGGCGGACGAACACCCCGCGGTTGAACACGTGCTCCACGAGACGATCCCTCGCGAGGAGCCGGAACGCCTCGCGCAAGGTGTTCCGCGAGACCCCGAGCTGCTCGCTGAGCCGTTCCTCGGACAGCTGCGCACCGGGGGAGAACTCCCCGGCGGCGATGGCGGAACGGAGCCGGTCGGCGACGGACTCAGCGCTGCCGACGGTTCGGGTCATGTCCACGATCCTGGCACGATCCCTCCACAGAGCAGGCGTGTGACCACGGTGTTACAGATCCCGGCAGGGTCTTGCGATTGTTGAACAATCACGTCCAGACTGTCCCGCATGTTCGTCCTCATCGGCGTCGCCGTCGTCATCGTCGGGTTCGCGTTGCGTGTCAACGCGCTGCTCGTCGTGACCGTCGCGGGCATCGTCACCGCGGCCATCGGCGGGATCGGTCCCGTCGGCATCCTCGACGCGTTCGGCAACGGGTTCGCCTCCAGCCGGTCCGTCACCACCTTCGCGTTGGTCCTGCCGGTGATCGGCCTGATCGAGCGCTACGGCCTGCAGGACCAGGCGAAGCGCCTCATCGCGAAGCTCGACAAGCTCACGACGGGCAGGATCCTGGCGGGGTACCTGGCGGTCCGGCAGATCACCGCGGCCGTCGGCCTGACGAGCATCGGCGGTCCGGCGCAGACCGTCCGTCCGCTCGTGCACCCGATGGCAGAAGGCGCGGCGACCAAGAAGTACGGCCGGATCGACGAGCGGATGCGCGAGAAGATCAAGGGCTACTCGGCGTCGTCGGACACTGTCGGGGTGTTCTTCGGCGAGGACGTCTTCGTCGCGGTCGGCTCCATCCTGCTCATCACGACCTTCGTCGACGCGACGTACGGGCTCTCGCTGGAGCCGATCGACCTGGCGCTGTGGGCGATCCCGACGGGCATCGCCGCACTCCTGGTGCACGGCACGCGGCTGCTGCTGTTCGACCGGAAGCTCGACCGGATGGCCGCGGACATGCGCAACTCTGACGCGGCGACGACCATCGGAGCGAACGCGTGATCACCAGCGAATGGCTCTACTGGCTCATCGGGGCGTTCTTCATCGCCGTCGCGGTGCTGATCGTGACGGACACCACGCACGCCAAGCGGCTCGGCAACGCCGGCTTCTGGGGGATCCTCGGCCTGTCGTTCTTCTACGGCACGTTCGTCGCGGCGAAGACGGCGCCGGCGTGGGTGCTGGGCATCGCGGTCCTCGTGATGGTCGCGCTCGCCGGGCTCGGCTTCACCGGAACGACGGCACGGGGTGGCCGGCCGAGCCGCACCCGGGTCGCGACCGTTCCCGGAGCAGGTGCCGGGGCGGAGACGGGACCCGCGGAACCCACCGGCGTGACCGTTCGTCCGAGCAGTGCGACGGGCGTGCTCGCGACGACCAGCCCCGCGGAACGCGCGACCCTCGCTGCGCGCTACGGCAACCGGCTCTTCGTGCCGGCGCTGGTCGTGCCGGTCGTGGCGGTGCTCGTCGCGACGCTCGGCCCCCTCGTGTCGATCGGCGGCAAGCCGCTCCTCGCCGAGGGCAGCGCGACCCTGACCGGACTCGGCATCGGGTCGGTGCTGGCGGTCGTCGTCGCGGTGTTCATCCTGCGACCACCGAAGGTCGCGACGCCGTTGCGCGAGGGCGGCCGTCTGCTGCAGGCCATCGGCTGGGCAGCGCTGCTGCCGCAGATGCTCTCCACGCTCGGCATCGTCTTCACCCAGGCCGGGGTCGGCGACGCCGTCGGGACGATCATCAAGACGATCCTGCCCGGCGGCTCACTGATCGCCGCGGTGGTGGTCTACTGCCTCGGCATGGCGCTGTTCACGATCATCATGGGCAACGCGTTCGCCGCGTTCCCGATCATGACCGCCGCGATCGGCTGGCCGGTGCTCGTCCAGGGCTTCGACGGCAACCCGGCCGCGATCTTCGCGATCGGCATGCTCGCCGGCTTCTGCGGCACCCTCGTCACCCCGATGGCCGCGAACTTCAACCTCGTCCCCGCTGCCCTGCTCGAGATGCGGGACAAGTACGGGCCGATCAAGGCGCAGATCCCGACCGCCGCCATCCTGCTCGTCGTCAACATGGGAGTCATGTACCTTGTCGCATTCTGACCTCGCCCGCGCCGCCTGGGCCGACCGCTTCGCGGCCGTCGCCGTGGAGAACACCACCCGCGAGTACCCCTACGCGGCGCACCACACGACGTCCGGTCCGGACGACCGGGCACTCCCCGTCGAGCTGCACCCCGCCTTCGCCACGTCGTACGACTGGCACTCCTCGGTGCACATGCACTGGCTCGCCGCGCGCCTGGTCGCGTTCGGCCTGCCGGCCGGACTGGAGGCACGGGTCACCGCCGTCCTGCAGGCCCACCTCCGCGCGGATCACCTCGCGACGGAAGCGGCGTACCTCCGCGGGACGCCGCACTACGAGCGCCCGTACGGGTGGGCCTGGCTGATGCGGCTCGCCGCCGAGGTCGCCGCGTCCGAGGTCCCGGTGATCCGGTCCCTCGCGCCCGGGTTCGTCCCGCTGGTCGACGTCGTCGAGGAACTCGTCACGAACTGGGTCGACGGCGCCGCCCACCCGGTCCGCCACGGCGTGCACGCGAACGCCGCGTTCGGGCTGCTGCTCGTGCTCGAGGCCGCACGGTCCCTCGGACGCGACGAACTCGTGGCGACGTGCGAGCGCGCTGCCCTGCAGTGGTTCGGCGAGGACGCCGGGTGGCCGTTCGCCTGGGAGCGCAGCGGGCACGACTTCCTGTCCGCGGGCCTGGCCGAGGCAGACCTCATGCGTGCGGTGCTGCCGCCGGCGGAGTTCGTGCCGTGGGCGCGCGCGTTCCTGTCCGAAGTGCAGCCGGGCGACGCGATCCTCACCCCGACGACCGTCCGCGACGAGAACGACCCGCAGCAGGTGCACCTCTTCGGTCTCGACCTGTCGCGCGCCGGCGCTGCCCGTCGCATCGTGGACGCGCTCGGTGCGGGTGACCCGCTCGCCGGCATGCTCGACGAGGCCGCCGATCGGCTTCTCGCATCAGGGCTGGCCGCGAGCGTCGGCGAGGAGTACTACTCGACCCACTGGCTCGCGAGCTTCGCCTGGGACGCGATGGAAGCGCGCGAGCACGCCGCTCGCTGACGACACGGGCGGCGCGCATCCCGACGGGTCAGGAGGACGCCGGAGGAACCGCACCCGCCATCTCGACCTTCCCGGCCGCGTCGTCCCACGTGAAGGTGGCGTTCGCGGTGCCCGACGGGTTCGCGTTCGCGTCGGTCTGCTTCGCGTAGCGGTAGGTGACCGCGATCGACGTGTCGGAGTTCCGGGTGACCGTCGGCTCGAACGGGTACTGCACCTTGGTGGCGGTGCCGAGGTACTTGCCGTCGTGGAACAGCAGGATGGCATTCGGGGAGCTCGGCGTCCCGTCCGCCACCGAGACGACGGACCACGCGAGCGCGGCGCACGGGTCGTACCCGGAGGTGTCCGCGTGCGACGCGTCCCACGTCGCGTCCGGCAGGTTCGGGACCGGGCGGGCCAGGGTCGCGACCGCCTGCTGCACCGCAGCCGCAGCGGACTGGGTGCCGCACGTCCCCTGTGCCGTTCCCGTTGCGGACGGCGACGGGGACGCCGGGGGAGTCGCGTGCTGCGTGGCGGTGGTGGTCGTGGCGTCGGCGGTCGACGTGGCGGTCGGGGACGCTGTCGGGGTGCCGGTGCCCGAGCAGGCGGAGAGTGCCGCCAGGGTTGCGGTGGCGGCGAGGAGACTGAGACCGATCCGGTTGGTGCGCATGCCTCCACGGTGCGCGTCCCGACGGCCTCGCGTTCCTCCCTTCGTCGGAATCACCGCGGTTCGCGGTCAGCCCGATGGTGGAACGGGCTCGCCGGTGCTCGGCTCCGTGAACCCCGTCGCGAACGCGAACACCACCGCCTGCACGCGGGTCTTCGTGCCCGTCTTCGCGAAGACGCTCGAGATGTGGCTCTTCACGGTCGCGGTGCTGAGGAACATCTCGCTGGCGATCTCCCCGTTGCTCAGGCCCCGGGCGACGGCGCTGAGGACGTCGCGCTCGCGGTCACTGAGCGACGCCAGGGCCGCTTGCTGGACCGCGTCGGCTCGTCGAGCCGGAGCGGGGGCGATCGACTGGTCGATCAGCGCACGTGTCATCGCCGGGTCGATGAGGGAGTCCCCGCGGGCGGCGGCTCGGACGGCGGCGCCGATGAGGTCCGGTCCGGAGTCCTTCAACAGGAAGCCGGAAGCACCGGCTGCGATGCCGTCGAACAGGTACTGGTCGTCGTCGAAGGTCGTGATGAGGACGACCGCGCAGGCTTGTGCGCCGAGGATCCGACGTGTTGCGCCGATGCCGTCGAGGCCGGGCATCCGGATGTCCATCACGATGACGTCGGGTTCGGTCGCGAGCGCCGCCCGCACCGCGCTCTCACCGTCGTGCGCCTGCCCGACGACGTCGATGTCGTCCTCGGCGTCCAGCATCGTCGCGAGGCCTGCTCGTGCGATCGCCTGGTCGTCCACGACGAGTACCCGCAGCGTCATCTGGTCGTCTCCTTCTTCGAGGGGGTGATCATCGGGATCGTGGCCGACACCGACCACCCCGAGCCGTCCCGATCCGGTCCGGCGACCACGCTGCCGCCGAACGTACCGGCCCGTTCCCGCATCGAGGGGATCCCCGAGCCGCCTCGGGGCACGCTCGGGAACCGCTCCTGCTTCGGACCCGGGTCGGTCACGTCGATGGTCCAGGACCACTGCTGCTCCTGCACCGTGATGCAGATCGCCCGCGCGGACGAGTGCAGCATGACGTTCGTCAGGCTCTCCTGGACGATGCCGAGGATGGCGGCGCGTTCCCGCTCGGGGACTTCTCCGCGGACGGTCACGGTGCTGTCCACGTCGTACCCGATGGCGCGGATCCGCTCGGCGAGGGCGAGGAGCTCGTCGGCGAGGCTGCCGAGGACCGGTGCCGTCTCCGGGGGCACCCGCAGGACCCGGACGACCGAGCGGATGCGGGCAAGGACGTCCTGACCCCCCTCGGCGACGACCCGCATGGCGTCGACGAGCTGCCCGGGGTCGCGGTCGGCGATCCGCAGGGAGGACTGGGCGTGGATGACGAGTGCCGCGACGTGGTGCGCCACCTCGTCGTGCACCTCGCGGGCGACGCGGGTGCGTTCGCGTTCGGCGGCGTGCGCGATCGTGGCGGCCTGCAGGCGTGTCAGCTCGCGGTTCTGTTCCGCGAGCTGCGCGGTGACCCGCCGTTGCCGCCGCAGCATCACGGCGACGAGCACGACGAGCGCGCAGCCGATCAGTTCGCCGAGCAGCAACGACCGGTCCGTCCCGGAGTCGATGAGTGCGGCCTCGGACCACGGACGGTGTTCAGCGGCCAGTTGCACGACGTCCTTCCACGGGACGATCGTCAGGACCGCGAGCGTGCCGAAGGTGGCCGCGGGGGCGATCACCGGGCCGCCGTTCGAGATGATCAGGAAGGTGACCAGGGCGAGGGGGATCAGTGCTTCCGGCGGCCGGACGTACAACCCGTACATCTCCTCGGGCAGCGGGGCGAGGCAGACGTACGCCGTGAAGGCCGTGAGGTTCGTCAACGTCTCCAACGGCCATCGCACGCAGGTGGCCGCGGCGACGGCGGCGGCGACCCCGAAGAACACGTACCCGGGGAGCGCCTGCGGGTACCAGGCCAGGTGCAGCGCCACGGCGAGGCCGACGAAGTACACAGCGGTACCCGCCGCGATGGCGACGAGCCGTCGGCTGGAGGGTCCCCGGAGCAGGACCATCGGTTCGCGTCGCCGTCGCACGGGTCTCACGCTAACGCCGGACGGATGCGTTGCCGCTGACGGGCCCGAGCGTCGGCGAGGAGGACGCGCAGCGCCTCCTCGGACAGTACCCCACGCGGTGCCTGCGGGAGCGGGGCCGGATCCAGGCACCGTTCCAGGAGGGCCTGCACGATCGCCGCCCGCCGTGTGATGTCCGCGCCGTCGAGCATGCCGGGCAGGATCCGGATCTCGATGGTGTCACGGGGCGGGGTGTCGGTCAGGAGCGCGGTGAGGTTCACGTCGAGGTACTTCGTGAGTCCGAGCTCCCGGACCGCTTCCTGCAGACGCGGCCACTCCGCGCCGGACCGCGACTCGGTGTCGACCACCGTCGTGAGGGCTTCGGGGAGCGCGCCGGTCCGGACACAGTGCGGGTTCGTCCCGAGGACGGCGTGCAGCCCGCTGCGGTACGCGGTGAACAACCGGACGACGTTCGCGAACGCTGGGGTGTTCCGGAACGGACCGGCATCCAGGTGCAGGTGCACGGCTGCTTCGACCGGCACCCGGAAGCCGAGCGCCCGCGCCGGCTCGAGCAGTGCCTCGAGCGCCTCGGTGTGCCCGGAACGGATCGGCGGCGTCACGATCTCGCATGGTCGTTCGCGCCCCGGTGCGACCGCGGTCGCCATGGCGATGCTCGCCCCGGAGCGGTCGCGGACCCGTCGCACCGCGCCGACCGTCTCGACCGGGACGTCGAAGACGTCGGCGATGCCGTCCAGGGCGTGCTCGAACCGTGTCTGCGCACCGATGGTGTCCCCGGCGAGCCGCAGGAGCCGGAGGTCGTCGGACAGGATCCGGTACGCGTCGGGGTCCTGATCCGGCCGACAGAGCGCGCAGCCCCGGTGGTCGGCCTCCGCGCAGTGGGCGGCGAGCTGCTCGCGTCGGATGTCCTCGACGATGGTGATGTCGTCGACCAAGGTGGCGAGCTCGGTCCCTGTTGCGTCGTCGATCCGGTACCCGGGTGTCAGGTGCCAGAACTGGCCCATGCCGGGCACGAGGGAGGGTTCCGAGTCGACGTGGAACACCCGGATGACACTCCCGCCGTGTTCGTCGGCGATGCGCTCCGCCAGTGCACGGCGACTGCTGCCGACCGGCGCGAGCAGTTCGATCTCGAATCCGGTCCGCGTGGTGAGTGCGTCGGGGGCGGGCACGCTCAGGCTGGCAGGGAGTCGCCAGCGAGGAGCGCCTGCCCGGCGCGGACCTCGGCGCTGTACGTCGAGGGACTCTGCCAGAGCGCGGCGAGTCGGGCGGCGTCGGCTTCGCCGTACCCGCTCGCGGTGAACGCCCGCGCCTCCTCGGCCTCGGTGAACGAGGTCGGGGGCACGGGCAGCGGGAGGTGGGCGAGCATCTTCGACCCGAGCTTCGTCTTCACGGTGTCGACGTCGGGCACGCCCCACGTCACGGCGAGCGCGAGCGCCGTCGGGAAGCCCCCGAAGCCGAGGAAGAACGCGTTCCGCTGCTGCTCCGGCGTGAACGGGTAGCTCGCGGCGTCCCCGGCCGCGAAGGGCAGCGCGGTGCCGGTGCGGAGATCGGCACCCGCTCGGCCCTTCGCCGTCGCGAGGTCGGTGCCCCATGCCGCGGCCAGTGCGACCGCGTCGTCCGCGTACGGCGATGCCTGGAACCGCGCGATGTCCGCGTCGCCGTACTGCACCTTCGGCACGGGCGTCGGCTGGGCGGTCGGAGTCGAGCCGTGCGCCGAGGTGCGTTCCGGTGCGGCGAGTGCGCCGACGGAACCGAGACCGACGAGCGATCCGGCCACGGCGCAGGCGACCGCCACGGTGGCGGCAGAGCGACGGAACGCGGCTCCGGTGGTCCGGGGGTCGGTCTCGCGGTTCGACATGCAACGCTCCTCGTCCGCTCGACGGCTCGTCCGCCAGCGACACGTCGACCCTACGAGCGCCGTCGCGGGCCGGCAACGCGGACGGACCGATTCAGACCATCGGTGCCCGATCGTCGACCAAAGGATGATCCGGTGTCCACCAGCGCTGGTCGAGACTGACGACATGCACGATGAGGGGTTCGCGACGGGGACGATCCGGTGACGCGCGGTGGGGTACCCGCTGCTCGACATGGTCGGCAGCGTCGGCACGGCACGCTCGGTCCGATGGTCAAGGCCGTCGCCGCGGTCGCTGCGATCGGGTTGGTGAGCGTCGGTTCGGTCGCCGCGATCGCGTCGTGGCAGGTGGTGCGTGATGCGAAGCCGACGGTCTCGCTCGCGATGCCGGGCAGTCACACGAGCGCAGCACCGCAGTTGACGGCCGCGACCGGCGAGGTGAACATGCTGCTCGTCGCGACGGACACCCGCGAGGGGCAGGGTGCCGGCTTCGACGACGCGGCGAACCTCCGTGCGAGCTCCGGCGTCGGGCACAACGACTCGAACCTGCTGGTGCACATCTCCGCGGACCACACCAACATGGCGGTCGTCAGCTTCCCGCGCGACCTCGTCGTCCCCATCCCCGCGTGCGAGAACGACCAGGGCACGGTCGTGCCCGCTGTGCCGGCCGCGATGCTCAACACCGCGCTCGGCCGAGGGGGCGAGCAGCACGGGCTGGCCTGTGTCGCGAAGACGATCGACCAACTCACCGGACTCCAGATCGGCTACGCCGGCATGATCACCTTCGACGGCGTCGTGGCGATGGCGGACGCCATCGGTGGGGTGGAGGTGTGCCTCGCGACCCCGATTCACGACACCGACGTCACCCCGGCGCTCGACCTGCAGGCGGGCGACCGGAAGCTGTCCGGAGCGGAGGCGGCCGCGTTCCTCCGGTCCCGGTACGGCGTCGGGGACTCCAGCGACCTCGCCCGGATCAGCAACCAGCAGACCTTCATGGCGGCGCTCGCGCGGCAGACGGTGTCCGCCCGCACACTCACCGACCCGGGGAAGGTGTTGCGGCTGGCCACGACGGCGTCGAAGCACATGACCCTCTCGGACACGCTCGCGGACCCGGCCACCCTCGCTCGGCTGGCGCTCGCGGTGAACTCCGTCGGGCTGGCGAACATGACCTTCGTCCAGTACCCGGTCGTCGATGATCCCTCCGACCCGGCGCGCGTCCTGGTCGCGCAAGGTGCCGCGAGCGCCCTGAACTCGGTGTTGCAGCACGATCAGCCCGTGGTGCTCGGGGCCGACAGTCTCGGTCGGTCTGCGGTCCGCGACCCGTCGGCAACGGAGCCGCCGGCAACGGAACCGCCGGCGACGGCGCCGCCGTCAGGGGCAGCCGCACCAGGGGCACCGGCACCGCCGACATCGGCTCCGCCCACGTCGTCACCGCTCCCGGCCGACGTCTCCGGGCAGAGTGCGGCCACCGTCACCTGTGCGGCGAAGCGCTGACGCGAGTCGGTAGCGTGGTGGCCATGGCCGCCTTCACGCCTCCGCCCGCCGACGCCGTCCGGGCACGACTCCTGCTCGCCGGGCGCGACGAGTTCGCGGCCGTCGGGCTCGCGGCATCCCGGATCGAGCGCATCTCGGCGGCGTCGTCGAGCAACAAGGCGCAGGTCTTCCACTACTTCGGGAGCAAGGAAGGGCTGTTCGACGCGGTCGTCGCGCAATCCGTCGCGGAGACGCTCGAGGACGTGCCGCTCGACACCGACGACCTGCCCGAGTACGCCGGGCGACTGCACGACAGCTACGTCCGTCGACCCTGGGCACTCCGTCTGGCGACCTGGTACCGCCTGGAACGCCAGGACGCCAGCCCCGTCGAGGACGTCGTCTCCGCCAACGAAGCCGTCGTGTCGGCGATCGAGCACGCGCAGCGCGCCGGCGTCGTCCCGCGGAGTTACCGGCCGGCCGTGCTCCTCGCGCTCGTCCTCACCACGGCGGCGATGTGGAGCACGACCCCGGCAGGGTTCGAGCCACTCGTCCGAGCGGTCACCCCGGCACGGCGGCGGCAGATCGTCGTCGACGCCGTGGCCGCGCTCATCCGCTGACGCGGAAGCGGACCGTGTCGCCCGGGCGGAGCTGCGCTGCACGGTCGACGGACCCCGGCGTGAGGACCGCGACGACCGGGTAGCCGCCGGTCACCGGGTGGTCGGCGAGGAACAGCACGGGGAAGCCCGCCGGTGGCACCTGCAGCGAGCCGGTCTCGACGCCCTCGCTCGGGAGCTCGTGCGTGACCGCCCGGACCAGCGGTTCGGCGGCGGTCGTCCGGACCCCGACACGGTCGCTGTCCTGCGTGACGTGGTGGTCCTGTCCGGTGAGCGTCGTCCGCCACCCGGGCGTGAACCAGTCGTCGCGGGGCCCCGGCACCACGTCGAGCACCACGGGCTCCCACGGCGAGGACCTGAGCGGCGGGGCGACGGCGTCGACGACGGGCCACGCGTCGGCTGCGTCGCCGATGCCGAGCACGTCGCCGACGACCACGGGTGCCGGACCGAGCCGCGCGAGCGAATCCCACGACCGGCTCCCGAGGACCGGCGCGACCGCGAACCCGCCACGGACCGCGACGTACGTGCGCAACCCGGTGTCCGGCACGCCGATGTCGAGCGTGTCGCCGGGGGCGAGCGTGACGACCTCGTACGCGGCCGCGCCGCGGACCGTGCCGTCCGCCCGCCTGACGTGGACCGCGGGAGCTGCCCCGGTGACGGTGGCGACCACGTGCGAATCGGCGCGGAGCGTGACGGAGCCGAGCAGGGCCTCCAGGACGGCCGCGTCCGGACGGTTGGCGACCATTCGGTTGGCCAGTGCTGCGGACCCGCGATCGGCGGCGCCGGCTGCGCCGAGGCCCATGTCGCTGAGGCCGGGGCGGCCGAGGTCCTGGGTCGTGACGCCGAAGCCGACGCGCAGGACGGTGAGTGTGCTCACGAGTCGGCCCTCACGAAGCGGACCCGTGTGCCGGCGGGAGCGAGCGCCGGTGGGTCGCGGTCGACCGACCACATCGGGACGTCGGTGCGGCCGATGAGCTGCCAGCCACCGGGCGAGACCCGCGGGTAGACCGCGCTGAACTCGCCCGCGAGGGCGACGGCCCCGCTCGGGACGGCGGTGCGCGCGGTGTCGCGACGGGGGAGGTCCAACGAGGGCGACGTGCCGGTGAGGTAGCTGAACCCCGGAGCGAAGCCGCAGAACGCACTCGTCCAGACCTGACCCGTGTGCCACGCGACGAGCTCGTCGCGGGTCATGCCGGAGACGGCGCAGACGGCCTCGAGGTCGTCGCCGTCGTAGGTGACGGGGATGACGAGCGGGTCGGTGTCATGGGCTCGCTCGCTGTCCGCGGGCACGACGCGTGTGAGGTCGGCGCGGAGCCGTCCGGCGTCCGTGCCGGCCGGATCGAACCGGACGAGGAGCGTGCGGGCACCGGACACGACCTCGGTCACGCCGGGTAGCACCGCGGCGGTGATGCCCGCGCGGAACGCCACGACCTCGGCCAGGGACCCGAACGTGACGAGCAGTGCGGTGCCGCCAGCTGGCCGGACGTCGGGTGTGACGGCGTCGGGTGTCACGGCGCCGGGGCGAACGGCGCGATCGTGATGCCCCGCGCGGTGAGCAGGGCACGGATCGCGCGGGCCATCGCGACGGCGTCCGGTGAGTCGCCGTGCACGCAGACCGAGTCGGCACGGACGGGGATGTCCGAGCCGTCGACGGCGGTGGCGACGCCGTCGGTGACCATCCGGAGCACACGGGCCGCCACGACGTCCGGGTCGTGCAGCACCGCGCCTGCTTTGCTCCTCGACACCAGCGACCCGTCGGGTTCGTACGCGCGGTCCGCGAACGACTCGGTGACCGTCCGCAGCCCGTGGCGTTCGGCGGCACGGAGGAGTTCGGACCCCGGCAAGGCGAGCACGGCCAGGGACGGGTCGACGTCGGCGACCGCCCGGGTCACCGCGTCGGCCTGGACCGGGTCCGCGCACGCGGTGTTGTACAGCGCGCCGTGCGGCTTCACGTAGGTCACGGTCGTGCCGGCGACCCGTGCGGTGGCCGCCATCGCGCCGAGCTGGTGGACGACGTCGGCGTGGAGTTCGTCCGGCGTGACCTGGACCGGTCGGCGACCGAATCCCGCGAGGTCGCGGTAGGCCACGTGCGCCCCGACAGCGACCCCGCGCGATGCCGCAGCGCGGGTCGTGGCGAGCATGATCGTCGGATCGCCGGCGTGGAAGCCGCAGGCGATGTTCGCGCTCGAGACGACGTCGAGCATCGCGGTGTCGTCGCCCATCGTCCAGGCGCCGAAGCCCTCGCCGAGGTCGCTGTTCAGGTCGATCGTCGTCACGCGCGCTCCCTGTCGCCGAAGTTGTTCAACAATCTAGCGGCGACGCGCACGGACCGCACTAGTTGACGTGTGTCAACGATGTGAGATGATTGACGCTGGTCAACCATTCGGATGCAGCGTCGCATCGAAGTCTCGTCGAGGGAGCCCGATGTCGCACACACCACCACCAGCAGCCGCGCTGGACGAGTCGTCCGCAGCGCCCGCGATGTCGCACCGGCAGGTGCTCGAGGCGCTGTCCGGTCTGCTGCTCGGCATGTTCGTCGCGATCCTCGCGTCCACGGTCGTCAGCACGTCGCTCCCGCGCATCATCGGCGACCTCGGCGGTGGGGAGAGCGCCTACACCTGGGTCGTGACGTCGACGCTGCTCGCGACGACCGTGTCGACCCCGGTCTGGGGCAAGCTCGCCGACCTGTTCAACCGCAAGCTGCTCATCCAGCTCTCGCTCGTGGTCTTCGTCCTCGGCTCCGCGCTCGCCGGCTTCTCGGAGAACCCGGGCACCCTGATCACCTTCCGCGTCGTGCAGGGCCTCGGTGCCGGTGGTCTGACCGCGCTGAGCCAGATCATCCTCGCCGACATCATCAGCCCCCGTGAGCGCGGGCGCTACGGCGGCTACTTCGGCGCCGTCATGGCGGTCGGCACCGTCGGCGGCCCGCTGTTCGGCGGCCTGCTGACGGACAGCCTCGGATGGCGCTGGAACTTCTTCGTCGGCGTCCCGTTCGCGATCGCCGCGATCATCCTGCTCCAGCTCACCCTGAAGCTGCGTGCCCTGCCGAAGCGCAAGGTCTCGATCGACTACCTCGGCATCGCGTTCATCGCGGGCGGTGTCTCGCTGCTGCTGATCTGGGTCACGCTGGCCGGCAAGAACTTCGACTGGGTGTCGCCCACGTCCTTCGTCATGGTGATCGGCGCGGTCGTCCTGCTCATCGCCACGGTGTTCATCGAGCTGCGCGCCACGGAGCCGGTCATCCCGATGACCCTCTTCCGGAACCGTACGTTCACGATGGCCGTGATCGGCTCGATCGCCGTCGGCATCGCCATGTTCGGCGCGACGGTCTACCTGGCGCAGTACATGCAGCTGGCCCGCGGGGCGACCCCGACGCAGTCCGGCCTGCTCACCATCCCGATGATCGGCGGCCTGCTCATCGCCTCGACCGTCGGCGGCATGCTCGTCACGAAGACGGGCAAGTGGAAGCCGATCATGACGATCGGGTCGATCGCACTCGTGGTCGGTCTCGCGCTGATGGGCACGATCCAGTACGACACCCCGTACGTCGTCGTCGCGGTCTACATGTTCGTCATGGGCGCCGGTGTCGGATCGGTCATGCAGAACCTCGTCCTCGTCGTGCAGAACACCACCGAGCCGAACAACATCGGCGCGGCGTCCGCCGGTGTCGCGTTCTTCCGTTCCCTCGGTGGTGCGCTCGGCGTCTCGGTCCTGGGGACCGTCCTCGGCACCCGGGTCTCGGACCTGATCGGTGACAAGCAGGCGGAGCTCGGCAAGGCGATCGCGGCGCTCGGCGAGAAGGGCGCAGCCGTCGCGAAGGAGCTCGCCTCCGGCAGCATCCCGGCCGTCAGCCAGCTGCCGCACGGCGTCCGCGAGATCATCGAGTCCGCGTACGGTCAGGCGGTCGCGAACATCTTCCTCATCGCTGCGCCGATCGCGATCCTCCTCGTCCTGGCGATCGTGTTCATGCCGAACAAGCCGCTCACCACGAAGACCGTCGCCGAGCGATCCACCGACCAGGGGCCGCTCGCGGGAGCCGCAGAGGACTTCGCAGGCGTCGGGACCGTCACGGGGTCGAACCCGGTGGTCGAGACCGGTGGTTCGCAGGACGGTGGCAGGGTACATGGCCGACACTCGTGAGGTGACCACGCCCACGACGCCCGGGGTCCCCGACGGGATCGCGACCCGCATCGACACGCTCGAGCGCCAGTTCGCCGCCCTGTACAACGCGTACCGCCAGCAGATGCGACAGCGCTCCGACGACATCGATCCCGCCTTGCAGCCGTCCGGGTACCGGACGCTGGTGGAGCTCGTCGTCGGTGGTCCGACGGGTGCGCGCGACCTCGCCGAGGCCCTCGGGTTCGACAAGAGCGTGCTCAGTCGGCAGCTCCACCAGCTCGAGGAGCTCGGGCTCGTGTCGCGGTCGACCGACCCGACGGATCGGCGGGCGATCATCGTCGCGGCCACCGCGGACGCGATCGAGCGGATGGAGCGCACGCGGAGCACGGCTCGGGACGAGTTCCGGGGTGCGCTCTCGCGGTGGTCCGAGCACGACCTCGACGAGCTCGCCCGGTTGCTCCGGCAGCTCTGATCGTCCCGTAGTCTTCGGCGGTGGATGCAGTGCTGCCCTCGGGGACGACCAGACGTCGCGTCGAGCTCCGGATCGTGAAGCCCGCGTTCGCGTGGTTCGCCCGGCCGACCGTGACGATCGACGGCGTCGGGCACCCGGCGCAGTGGGGGACGGGCACGTGGGCGGTCCCCGACGAGGGCACGACGGTCCTCGGTGTCTACCTGTTCAACCGGGCGTGGCGGTTCGGTGCTGCGTCGGTGACCGTCACCGCGTCCGACGGCGTCCTGGAGTACCGCGGCGGGCTGCTGCCCGTCGGGCCCGGCCGTCTCCGCGCCGTCTGACACGTCGCCGACCGGCCGCGGTGCCGGACGCCGCGGCACCGGCAATCCGCGGCTCCCGGGTCACTGCCCGTCGGCGTGCAGCGCCGCCGTCAGCTTGTCGAGCGCGGCGGCGGTCTGTGCGAGGACCGCTCGCTCGGACGGTGTCAGCGCACGCTCGGCGGCCGCCAGGATCCGCGTCGACCGGCGGACGCGCGAGGACGCGATCACCTCCCGACCGGTGTCGGTCAGCGCGACGAGCACGCCCCTAGCATCGGCGGGGTCCGGGGTCCGCGCCACGAGCCCCTGCTCCTCGAGGTCCGCCACCGTCACCCGCATGGTCTGGTGGCGCACCCGTCGCAGCCGTGCGAGCGCCGCGATGCTGTACGCGCCGTCCCGGGCGAGGAACCCGAGCACCTCGATCTGCCCCTCCGGCGTGGTCTCCGTCCGGCGGATCGCGCGCACGCTCTCGCCGATCGCCCGTCGGAGTTCGTTCGCGTCGTCGAGCGTGAACGTCTGCTCATCGATGCCCATGGGAAAACTGTACAGGAAGCCTGTACAGTTACGGACATGGAACTCACGAAGTACACCCACGCCACCGTCGTGCTCACCAAGGGCGAGCACACCCTCGTGATCGATCCGGGCGCCTACACGCCGAACTCCGCGGAACTCGTCGCCGCCACCAGCGCGGTGCTCGTCACCCACGACCACCCCGACCACTTCGACGCCGGGGTCCTGGGTGCGGCGCTCGACGCGCAGCCCGACCTGCGCGTCTGGGCTCCGGCGAACGTCGCAGCCGAGCTCGGCGACCGTGACGGCCGTGTCACGACGGTCACCGCGGGCGATGCGTTCGAGGCCGCTGGCTTCGCCGTGCGGGTCGTCGGTGGTGACCACGCGGTCATCCACGCGGACATCCCGCTCATGAGCAACGTCGGCTACGTCGTCGACGGCAACGTCTACCACCCGGGCGATGCGTACTTCGTGCCCGAGGAATCGGTGCAGACGCTCCTCGTCCCGACCTCCGGCCCGTGGGCGAAGCTCGGCGAGCTGGTCGACTTCGTGCGCGCCGTGCACCCCGCCCGAGCCGTGCAGATCCACGACCTCATGCTGAGCGACTCCGGCAAGGGCTCCTTCGCGCAGTTCACGGGGCAGCTGACCGGTGTCGAGCTGGTCACCGTCCCGGACGGCGAGACGATCACGGTCTGACGCGGGTGCGCGCGGACGGGAGGCTCGGTGCCAGCTGGCACCGAGCCTCCCGTCCGTCTGTCAGAGCACGCGCTCCAGCAGGCGCAGGGTCCCGGCGATGTCGACGCTGCGGTCCAGCAGCCACTGGACCTGGAGGCCGTCGAACGCGGCGACGATGAGCGACGCGACCTGGTCGAGATCGGCGTCGGAGTGTCGACCGGAGGCCTGCAGCTCGTCGCGCAACTGCCCGGCGAGGTCCGCGCGGGCGATCTCGAACCGCTCCGCGAAGAAGGCGCGGGAGGTCTCGTTGCCCGGTTCCACCGACGTCGCGAGGAGCGTCGTGTACATCGTCACGAGCCCGGGCACGCTGACGTTGTGGTCGGCTGCCTCGGCCATCCGGTTCAGGACGCCGTCGACACCCTCGAGACGACGGGTCGAATCCGCGTCACGCTCGCGCAGGACCTCGAGGAGGAGCGCCTCACGCGAGTCGAAGTAGTGCCGCAGTGCCGCGTGCGAGACCCCGATGGTCTCGCCGATCGCCCGGAGCGAGGCGCCGTCGATGCCCTTCGACGCCACGACGTCGAGCGTCCGGTCGAGGATCTCCTGTCGACGCTGCACGCCCTTGGCGTACGGGCCACGCGTGCCGGATCCATCGTTGGAACTCACCGTCGAAGGCTACCGCGGACGACGACGCCGTCTCGGTGACACCTGTTGCCCAAAGCAACTGCGATGAAATCGTGACGCAATACTTCCGCGCGGATGTTTTCAGTGTTACTGTCCTCAAAACCTAGCGCGGCTAGGAATCCAGGAGGGCATCTGCCCCTGATGGCTCGAGGAGGAGTCATGTCGACACCGACGTCGAAGGAAGAACCGCAGTCAGGCCTCGCTGGGACCGCCAGCCCGCCGGTCACGGCCGCAGCAGGTGCGACGAGCACGGATCCGGCCGCGGCATCCCGTGCGTTCTCGGTCGAGGGCCTCACGCAGTCCGTCAGCACCGTGCGTGTCGGGCGGAAGTACATGTGGGCGCTCAGTCTCGCGCAGTTCGGGCTCTTCGCCGCGCTGCTCACCCCGGTGTTCGTCGGCATGACCATCAAGGCGACCGAGCTGAACCCCGCGAGCCCCGAGACCATCGTCGGCTCCGTGCTGCCGTTCGGTGCCCTCGGCGCGCTCTTCGCGAACCCGCTCGTCGGCGCGTTCTCGGACCGGACCCGTACCCGCTGGGGTCGTCGGCGCCCGTGGATGGTCGGCGGCGTCCTGGTCTTCGTCGTTGCGCTCGCCTGGATCGCCTTCGCGCCGGACGTGCCGCAGCTGACGGCGGCCTGGGTGCTGGCGCAGGTCTCCGCGAACGCCGCACTGGCGGCGCTGACCGCGAGCTTCGCCGACAACGTGCCCGAGTTCCAGCGTGGCAAGGCGTCGAGCGTCATCGCCCTCGCGCAGAACCTCGCGATCCTCGCCGGTCTGTACCTCGCCGTCTACCTGGTGGGCAACCTCCCGCTGCTCTTCATCGCACCGGGCATCCTGGCGATCGCCGTGATCCTCGTCTACTCGTTCGTCGCCCGTGACGACCTGCCGACGACCACGATCAAGCCGTTCAGCTGGATCAACCTGATCTCCTCGTTCTGGACCAACCCGATCAAGCACCCCGACTTCGGACTCGCCTGGTGGGGCCGCTTCCTGATCACCTTCGGGACGTTCATGTTCACGACCTACCGACTCCTGTACATGGAGGACCGCATCGGGCTCCCGCAGGCCGAAGCGGTCGGGGTGGTCGCGTTCGGTGTGCTCCTGTACACGGTCGCGCTGCTCGTCAGTGCAGCGGTCTCCGGCTGGGTGTCCGACCGGCTCCGTCGCCGCAAGGTGTTCGTGTGGAGCTCCACCGCGCTCACCGCGGTCGGCCTCGTGATCCTCGCGCACGTCGACAGCGTCGGCGGGTTCTACTTCGCCGAGATCGTGATGGGCTTCGCCTACGGCATCTACGCCGCCATCGACACCGCGCTGGTCGTCGACGTGCTGCCCGACCCGGAGCGCCCCGGCAAGGACCTCGGCGTCATCAACATCGCCAACGCGCTGCCGCAGTCGCTCGCCCCGGCGGTCGGCCTGTTCCTCCTCGGCATCGGCGGCGGGCAGAACTACACGCTCATGCTCTGGGGTGCCGGTGTCGCCGTGCTCCTCGGTGCGCTCGTCATCCTCCCGATCAAGTCGGTCCGCTAGCCGGTCCTGGCACCAACGAAAGGACTCCCCATGGCACCCGCCATCTCGCTGCAGCTCTACACGGTGAACGCCGCGCTGGAGCCGGACCTCGACGCCGGGGTCGCACGGCTCGCCGCGATCGGCTTCGACACCGTCGAGGCGTTCGCCTTCGTCGGTCGCTCCGCGGAGCTCAAGTCGGCGTTCGACGCCCACGGCATCACCGCCAAGACCGGCCACGCCTTCCTCGTCCAGCAGGAGATCCCCCTGCCGGACGGCACGACGATGACCGCACCGTCGCACGCCGACACGTTCGCCGCGGCGAAGGAGCTCGGCCTCGAGATCGTCATCGACCCGTTCGTCGGTCCCGACGAGTGGACCACCCGCGAGGGCGTCGAGCGCGTCGCAGCGCGTCTCAACGAAGCCGCCGACGAGGCCGCGACCCACGGCCTCCGCGTCGGCTACCACAACCACGACCACGAGCTCCGGCCGCAGATCGACGGCAAGCCCGCACTGCAGGTGCTCGCCGAACTCCTCGACCCGCGCGTCGTGCTCGAACTCGACCTGTACTGGGCGTCGGCAGCCGGCGTCGACGTCGTCGCCTTCGTCCAGGAGCTCGGCGACCGCATCGTCGCCGTGCACGTCAAGGACGGCCCGATGCGTCCGGGCATCTCCACCGCCGAGATCCCGCAGGACCAGACCCCGGCCGGACAGGGCGACGTGCCGATCGCCGAGGTCCTCGCCGCTGCGCCAGCCCTCGAGTACGCCGTGATCGAGTTCGACCACTCGGAGCTGGACGTCTTCGACGCCGTCGAGCAGTCCTACCGGTGGCTCGCAGCCACGCTCGACAAGGAAGCGGTGTCCGCATGACGCGCACGGGCAAGGTCGGCATCGGGTTCATCGGTGCCGGCATGATCAGCGAGCAGTACCTGACGAACCTCACGACGTTCCCGGACGTCGAGGTCGTGCGGATCGGCGACATCGACACCGAGCGCGCCGCGGCGTCGGCAGCGAAGTGGGGCGTCCCCGCGTCGGGCACCGGTGACGAGGTCCTCGCCGACCCCGACGTCGAGATCGTCATCAACCTGACGCTCCCCGCCACCCACGTCGAGGTCTCGACCGCGGCGCTCCGCGCCGGCAAGCACGTCTGGAGCGAGAAGCCAATCGGGGTCGACCGCGAGTCCGCCGCGGGGCTCGTCGCCCTGGCGGACGAACTCGGGCTGCAGCTCGGCACCGCGCCGGACACCGTCCTCGGCCCCGGATGGCAGACCGCCAAGCGCGCGATCGAGTCCGGCGCGATCGGCACCCCGCTGACCGCCGTGACGAGCATGCAGTGGCAGGGACCCGACGTGTTCCACCCGAACGCGTCGTTCCTCTACGCCCAGGGCGCCGGTCCGCTGTTCGACATCGGCCCGTACTACTTCACGGCGCTCGTGCACCTGCTCGGCCCGGTGGCGTCCGTCGTCGCGACCGGTTCGAGGTCACGGGAGACCCGGGACCTGGTGGTCGGGCCGAACGCCGGGCAGTCCTTCCCGGTCGAGGTCCCGACGCACGTGTCCGTGTTGACGGCCTTCGAGCAGGGCGGTCAGGCACAGTCGCTGCTGTCCTTCGACACCCCGCTGTTCCGGCACGGCGTGTTCGAGGTGAACGGCACCGAGGGCACGATCGTGCTGCCCGACCCGAACACGTTCGGGGGAGGGCACCCGATCCGCATCGCGCGGCCGTTGACGAAGGACGCGACGTTCCCCTTCGAGCAGTCCTTCGAGACGGTCCTCGACGAGGAGCCGACGGTCGGTCGCGGCCTCGGCGTGCTCGACATGGCGCGGGCGATCCGCGGTGGTGGCTCGCACATCGCCACGGGCGAGGTCGGGTACCACGTGCTCGACACGATGGTGGCGGTGGAGGAGTCGATCGCCGCGCGGTCCTTCGTCGAGGTCGAGTCGACGGTGGAGCCGATCGCCTCGCTCCCCGAGGACTTCGACCCGCTCGCGGCGACGCTGGAGACCGTCGCGGTCTGACCGGGCTACCGGGGCCCGCCCAAGGCGGTGACCCCGGTGGTCCGTCGGCCGCGTCGCCAGACGGCGGCGGTCAGCGGCGTGCCGATCCGGTAGGGGATGTGTGCGGCCGTCGGCGCGTCGATCACCTGCAGGTCGGCCGGCCCGCCGACGCGGATGCTGCCGACGGCATCGGATCCGGTGTCGAGGCGGAGCGCTGCCGCGCCACCGAGGGTCGCCGCACCGAGCGCCTCCTCGAGCGTGAGTCGCTGCTGGAGCACCGCGGTGGCGACCTGGAACTGCATCGACGACGTGAAGGACGTGCCCGGGTTGCAGTTCGACGCGAGTGCGATGCGGGCTCCGGCGTCGACCAGTGCTCGTGCCGGCGCGAACGGCGCCCTGGTCGACAGGTCGCACGCCGGCAGCAGGGTGGCGATCGTGTCGGACCCCGCGAGCGCGTCGACGTCCGTCGCCGACAGGTGGTTGCAGTGGTCGACGCTCGCTGCGCCGAGCTCGACGGCGAGCGCGACGCCGCCGGTCTCGCCGAGCTGGTTGCCGTGCACCCGGAGCCCGAGTCCCGCTGCGCGGCCGGCGAGGAGCACCGCACGCGCCTCGTCGGGGGAGAACGCTCCCGATTCGCAGAAGACGTCGATGAACCCCACGTGGGGGCGGACGGCGTCGAGCATCGGGCCCGTGACGAGGTCGAGGTAGGTCCGCCGATCGACTCCCGGTGGCACCACGTGGGCGCCGAGGAAGGTCACGACGTCCGCGACCTGTGCGGCGATCCTGGCGAGCCGGAGCTCGGTGTCGACGTCCAGGCCGTAGCCGGTCTTGGCCTCGATCGTCGTCGTGCCCTGTGCGACGGCCTCGTCGACGAGGGCCGCGCCGCTCCGGCCGAGCTCGTCGTCGGTCGCGTTCCGGGTCGCCGCGACCGTGGTCATGATCCCGCCCGCCTCGTACGGGCGCCCGGCCATCCGGTCCACGAACTCGGTCGAGCGGTCGCCGGCGAAGACGAGGTGCGTGTGCGAGTCGACCCAGCCGGGCATGCAGGCGCGGCCACCGACGCTCGTGCGGTGGTCGGCGGGGGGAGCGTCGGCTGCCGGGCCGATCCACGCGATGCGGCCGTCCTCGACGACGACGGCGTGGTCGCGGCGGACGACGGACGCGGCGGCTGCGTCGGACGTGCCGGGGCCGTCGGCGTCCGCCGGGTCCATCGTGCGGAGTTCGCCGATGTCCGTGACGAGTTCGCTCGTCATGCGCGCGGTCCCTTCGTCGGGTCGATCGGGTCGGTCGGTTCGGCAGAGTCGGCAGCGTTGGTCGGGTCGGTCGAGTCGATCACGTCGATCGCGTCGTGGAGCAGCACCGCGGGGGAGCGGCCGTCGACGAGCACGCCGCGGTCGGCGACGACCCGGCCACCCACGACCACCCGGAGCACGTCGGACGCCGTCGCCGCGAGCAGGAGCTGCTCCGGCCGGGCGCCGACGGTGCGGACGGTCGCGGGGTCGATCTCGACGAGGTCGCACACGGCGCCGACGCGGATGCCCCCGGTGACGCCCAGGGCTCGGTAGCCGGCGGTGGACCGCGCGGCGTCGAGCTCCCGCGGGGAGAAGACCCCGCGCTGCCGGGCGTGGAGGCGTTCGCCCGCCTCGAGCCCGCGGACCTCGAGGAACGGGTCGACGACGGCGTTCTGGTCGGACCCGAGCGCGATGGTCGCACCGGCGTCGGCGAGCCGCCTGGCCGGACCGATGCCGTCGCCGAGGTCCGCCTCGGTCGTGGGGCAGAGCACCGCGGAGACGCCGGCGTTCCCCAGCAGGACGATCTCGTCATCGGTCAGGTGCGTGGCGTGCACGACGCTCAGCCGAGGACCGAGCGCCCCGGCGTCGGCGAGCACCCGCGTCGGGCGGACACCGTAGGCGGTGACGCTCTGCTCGTTCTCGGCGGGCTGCTCGGACAGGTGCACGTGGAGCGGGACGTCCTCGGGGAGCCCGCTCGCGATCACCGCGACGTCGGAGGGTACGACGGCGCGGACGGAGTGCACCGCGGCGCCGACCGTCACGAGCGGGTCGTCGCCGACCGCGGCTCGGAGGCCGTGCCAGCGGTCGAGCCATGCCGCCGCCGACCCGTCGCCGAACCGGCGTTGCTCCCCCGCGAGGGGCTGCCCCGGCGCTCCGGTGAGGTAGCAGGTGTCGAGCAGGGTCAGGCGGATGCCGACCTCGCGCGCGGCGTCGGCGAGGGCCAGCCCGACGGCGTTCTGGTCGTCGTACCGGGACCCGTCGGGGCGGTGGTGCACGTAGTGGAACTCCCCGACGGCGGTCCAACCGGCGGCGACCATCTCCGCGAAGGCGCCGACCGCGAGTCGGCGGTACGTGTCCGGGTCGAGGGCTGCGGCGGTGCGGTACATCGCGGTGCGCCACTGCCAGAAGTCGCCGCCGTCCGCGTGGGTCCGCCCGCGGAGCACCCGGTGGAACGCGTGCGAGTGGGCGTTGCCGGACCCGGCGAGGACGGTGCCGAGCCGCAGGTCCCCGACGCGGGGCGAGACTCCGACTGCCACTGCGGTGATGCGACCAGCCCCGTCGACGTCGAGGCGGACGTCGGACCGTGCGACGCCGTCGACGACCGCGGTCCTGCAGTGGACCGCGGCCGCACCCGCGGTGCCGCCGGTGACGTCGACGCCCGCATCACGGTCGTGAGTGCCTCGACCCCGGCGGCGCAGTCGTCGGCGTCCGACCACTCCTCCGGCGCGTGCGAGACGCCGGTGGGGTTCCGGACGAAGAGCATCGCGGACGGGACGTGCGCGGAGAGGACCCCGGCATCGTGGCCGGCGCCCGTGGAGAGCACGGGGACGTCCCCCGCGAGCACGCGGTCGATCGCTGCCCGCGGCCCCTCCGGGAAGTCGACGCGGCTCGACCAGGACTCCTCGGTCACCTCGAGTGTGCAGCCGTTCGCGGTGGCGGCGTCCTCGGCCGCGGCGGCGATCGCCTCGACGACGGTGCGGGTCACGGTGTCCTCGCCGGCTCGGGCATCGAGCCAGAACTCGGCGGTCGACGCGATCACGTTCGTCCCGCCGGGGACCGTTCGGAGTCGTCCGACCGTCGCTCGGGCGTCCGCCGCGGCACGGGCGATCCCGGGCACGGCGGCGATGGCTGCTGCGGCCGCGACGACCGGGTCACGCCGGTCGCTCATGAGCGTCGCGCCCGCGTGGTTGCCCTGCCCGGAGAACCGGAAGCGCCAGCGGCCGTGCCCGAGGATGTTCGACGCGAGCGCGACGGGCGACCCGAGGTCGACGAGTCCGCGCCCCTGCTCGACGTGCAGCTCGACGAACGTGCCGATGCCGGCCAGACGATCCGGATCCGGACCGACGGCGGACGGGTCGATGCCGGCGGAGGCGAGCACTGCCTCCAGGCTGGTGCCGTCCGCATCGGTCAACGCGAGCGCGCGTTCCGGGCTGATGGCACCGCTCAGCAGGCGCGACCCGAGGCAGGCGACACCGAAGCGTGCGCCCTCCTCCTCGGCGAAGACGGCGATCGCCGTCGGTCGCGACGGGCGGTGCCCCTCCTGCTGCAGACGCACGACGGCGTCGAGCGCCGAGACGACGCCGAGCGGGCCGTCGAAGGCGCCGCCGCCGGGGACCGAGTCGAGGTGCGAGCCCGTGACGAACGCATCGGGCCCCGGTGCGCCCCACCATGCCCAGGTGTTGCCGTTCCGGTCGTGCTCGACGTCGAGGCCGAGGCGCTCCGCCCGCTCGACGAACCAGTCGCGGAGGTCGCGCTCGGCGTCGTCGAGCAGGTGCCGGGAGTACCCGCCGCGGACGGTGTCCCGCCCGACCTCGGCGATCTCGGCCAACCCCGGGAGGACCGTCGCGCCCGAGTCGGTCATGCTCAGACCTCCCACATGGGGACGCGGAGGCCACGTTCGCGGGCGACCTCCTCGGCACGCTCGTAGCCGGCGTCGACGTGGCGCATCACACCGGTGCCCGGGTCGTTCACCAGCACGCGGGCGATCTTCTCCGCGGCGAGGTCCGTGCCGTCCGCGACGATCACCTGCCCGGCGTGGATGGACCGGCCGATGCCGACGCCGCCGCCGTGGTGGATGGACACCCAGGTCGCCCCGGACGCGGTGTTGAGCAGGGCGTTCAGGAGCGGCCAGTCGGCGATCGCGTCCGAGCCGTCCCGCATCGACTCGGTCTCGCGGTAGGGGGACGCGACCGATCCGGAGTCGAGGTGGTCGCGGCCGATGACGATCGGTGCGGAGATCGTGCCGTTCGCGACGAGCTCGTTGAACTTCAGGCCGGCGAGGTGCCGCTCCTGGTAGCCGAGCCAGCAGATGCGTGCGGGGAGCCCCTCGAACTGCACCTTCTCGGACGCCGAGGTGATCCAGCGGCGGAGCTTCTCGTCCTCGGGGAAGAGCTCGAGGATCGCCTGGTCGGTCGCCGCGATGTCGGCGGGGTCGCCGGACAGGGCCGCCCAGCGGAACGGGCCCTTGCCCTCGGCGAAGAGCGGGCGGATGTAGGCGGGCACGAAGCCGGGGAACGCGAACGCGCGGTCGTAGCCGGCGAGCTCGGCCTCGCGCCGGATGGAGTTGCCGTAGTCGAAGACCTCGGCGCCCGCGTCCATGAACCCGACCATCGCCTCGACCTGCTTCGCCATGGACCGGCGCGAGTCGTCGATGAACGTGTCGCGGTCCTGCTCGGCGCGGTCGTGCCACGTCGGGACGTCGTAGCCCTCCGGCAGGTAGCTCAGCGGGTCGTGCGCGCTGGTCTGGTCGGTGACGACGTCGATCGCGACGCCGCGCCGGAGGAGCTCGGGGAAGACGGTGGCCGCGTTGCCGACGAGCCCGACCGAGAGCGCCCGTCGCTCCGCCTTCGCGCGGGTGACCCGCTCGATCGCGTCGTCGACGTCGTCCGTCATCTCGTCGAGGTACCGGTGCTCGACGCGGCGCTGCAGACGGCTCGCGTCCACGTCGACGACCAGGGCGACGCCGCCGTTGAGCGTCACCGCGAGCGGCTGTGCGCCGCCCATGCCGCCGCAGCCGCCGGTGAGCGTGATCGTGCCGGCGAGGGTGCCCCCGAACCGCTTGTCGGCGACGGCGGCGAAGGTCTCGTAGGTGCCCTGCAGGATGCCCTGCGTGCCGATGTAGATCCACGAACCCGCGGTCATCTGCCCGTACATCGTCAGGCCCTCCGCCTCGAGCTTGCGGAACTCGGGCCACGTCGCCCAGTCGCCGACGAGGTTCGAGTTCGCGATGAGCACCCGCGGCGCCCACTCGTGCGTGCGGAAGATCCCGACGGGCTTGCCGGACTGCACCAGGAGCGTCTCGTCGGACTCCAGGTCGCGGAGTGCGTGCACGATCGCGTCGAACGCCTCCCAGCTGCGGGCGGCGCGGCCGGTGCCGCCGTAGACGACGAGGTCGTCCGGGCGTTCCGCGACCTCGGGGTCGAGGTTGTTCATCAGCATCCGCAACGGTGCCTCGGTCTGCCAGCTCTTCGCGCTGAGCTCCGTGCCGCGGGCCGCACGGACGGGGCGGGCGCCGACCGTGCTCGGGGTGGGCTGTCCGGTGGGGGTCATGGTGCTCCTTCTCGGGCTGTGCGTGGTCGCGTGGGGGCCGGGGGCCGGTCGCGGCGCCTGGCGGCTGGGGTGTGCCGGCCGGTTCACGGCTGCCACGACCATCCGACACGAACGCCGCGTTCCACAGGGCGCTTCATGACAGGTAGTGTCCGGGATACCGGACACGAAACCCGGCGGCGACGGGAGGACCGTGCCCAAGGCCCCTGCGGCGGACTCGACGCTGCGCATCCTGACCGTGCTCGGCGCACAGCGTGGTCCGATGGCGGCGGCCGTCATCGCGACGCGGCTCGGACTCCCGCGTTCCACCGTGTACCAACTGCTGGCCACGCTGGTCGACCACGGGTTCGTGATCCACCTCGCCGAGAGCCGGCGGTACGCGCTCGGCCTCGCGTCGTTCGAGCTCGGGTCCGGGTTCACGCGCCAGCAGCCGCTCTCGTTGCTCGGCGCACCGCTGCTCGCGACCCTGGTGGACCGGACCGGGGAGAGCGCCCACCTGGCGGTCATGCACGGCGCCGAGGTCGTGTACGTCGTCGAGGAGCGCGCGCGGCACCGGCCGACGCTCATCACCGAGGTCGGGGTCCGGCTGCCGGCGCACCTCACCGCGAGCGGGAAGGCGATGCTCGCCGCGCTGCCACCGGCACAGCTCCGTGCGCTGTACCCGTCCGACTCGGCGTTCGTGTCGCGGACCGGCACGGGGCCGTCCGACGGTCGTGCGCTCCGGGCCGAGCTGGCAGCGATCCGGGAGGCAGGGGTCGCCACCGAGGTCGGCGCCGTCACGCAGGGACTCGCCTCGGTCGGCGTGGCCGTGCTCGACGGGAGCAGGTGGCCGGTTGCGAGCGTGGCGTGCACGTACCGGTCCGACGACGACGGCACGCCCCCGGACGGGCTGGTGCAGGAGGTGACGCGCGTCGCGGGGGAGCTGTCGCGGCGGATCGGCGGATCGGACGGTCCGGCACAGAAGTGAGCGATCCGATTTAATCCACCCGAAACGACAACTGCTACTCAGTGGCAGCACGCTTGCATAGGGTGGCAGCATGGAGCAGGAACCCACCGGCGGGCCCGGCATGCGCACGATCGACCGAGCGCTCCGCCTGCTCGGGCTGGTGTGCGACGCCGACGGACTCACCCTCACCGAGGTCGCACGGCGCGCCGACCTGTCCGCGAGCACGGCGCTCCGACTGCTCCGGGCGCTCGAGTCGCACGAGTTCGTCCGCCGCGACGAGGACGGGCTGTTCACCGCCGGCCCGCACCTCGTGCAGCTCGGCGCCGCAGCACTCTCGAACACGGCCCTGGTCGTCCAGGCCCGCGATGCGATGCGACGTGTCGCGGACGGCACGACCGAGTCCTGCTACCTCAGCGTCTTCGGGACGGGGAACACCGCGGTGCACCTCGCGATCGCGGAGGGCACGCAGTCCATCCGACACGTCGGCTGGGTCGGGCGCGCCATCCCCGTGGAGGACACGGCGGTCGGCAGGGTCCTGCTCGGCGACGTCGGGCCCGACGGGTACGTCGTGGTCGTCGAGGGCGCCGAGAAGGACGTCACCGCGGTCTCCGTGCCGATCTCCGCCGGCAGCCGGGTCGTCGCCGCGATGTCCTGCCTGGTCCCGAGCTACCGCCTGACCACCACCGACGACGTCGCCCGGATCGGCGGCTGGCTCGTCCGCGAAGCCGCGTCGGTGTACGAACCCGCCCGCTGACACCCTCCGTCCCGCAGGAAGGAACGACGCCCGATGCAGCCCACCGATGTGCACCTCGACGACGCGCAACTGTCGATCGAGCAGGTCGTCGCCGTCGCCAGGCACGGCGCCGCGGTCTCGTTCTCGGCCGCGTACGAAGCCCGGGTCGACGCCGCGGCGGCACTCGTGACGAAGTTCGTCGCCGACCGGCGCGTGGTCTACGGCGTCACGACGGGGTTCGGCGACAACTACACCGAGACGATCTCACCGGAGGACACCCGGCGGCTCCAGGAGAACATCATCGCGTCCCACGCCGTGTCCGTCGGCACGCCGATCCCCGACGAACAGGTCAGGGCGATCCTCGTCACGATGCTCGGACACCTCGGTCGCGGGTTCTCCGGCACACGCCTGCAGACCCTCGAACTCGTCCGCGAGGTGCTGAACCGCGGCGTCACGCCGGTCGTGCCCGGTTCGGGTTCCCTCGGCTACCTCGCGCTCGAGGCGCACATCGCCCTCGTCCTGATCGGTCGCGGGCGCGCCCGGGTCGGCGGCGCGGTGCTCCCGGGGGCGGACGCGCTGCACGCCGTGGGACTGTCGCCCATCCGGCTCGAGGCCAAGGAGGGGCTGACGCTCCTCAACGGCATCATGAGCGTCACCGGCATCGCCGCCCTCGCCGTGCACGACGCCACGAGCGCACTGCGGCACGCGGACGTGGTCGGCGCGCTGTCGTTCGAGGCGCTCCGCGGCACCACCAGGGCCCTCGACCCGCGCCTGCACGCGCTCCGCCGCGCCCCCGAGCAGCAGCGGTCGGCCAGCACCATCGCGCGGCTGCTCGACGGCAGCTCCCTCGCCGAGCGGCACCGGGACCACCGCGTGCAGGACCCCTACCTGATCCGTGCGATGCCCCAGCTGCACGGGTCCGTCGCACGGGCCTTCGGCGACGCCGCGACGATCGTCGACGAAGCCCTGGGCTCCCTCGGCGACAACCCGGTGCTGTTCGGCGACGGCAGCGGTGACGGTGACGCGGTGATGGGCGGGAACTTCGACGCGACGTCGATCGGCCTCGCGATGGACTCGCTCAAGGCCGCAGCCGCGGTCCTCGCCCACCACAGCGAACGCCGGGTCGACCGCATGGTGAACAGCACGGTCAGCGAACTGCCGCCGTTCCTGGCCAGGAACCCGGGGCTCGACAACGGTCTGATGATCCCGCAGTACACCGCCGCCGCCCTCGTGATGGAGATCCGCGGCGAGGCGTCCCCGGCGACGATCGACTCGATCCCCACGTCGGCCGGACAGGAGGACCCGATCAGCAACGCGTACCTCGCCACCCAGCAAGCGACCCGTACTGTGGACCGCCTCCGGTACGTGCTCGCGATCGAGCTGCTCACCGCCGCACAGGCCACCGACCTCCTCGACTCGATCGACGCGAGCTCCCCGGCGCTCGCCGCCGTCCGGACCCGCGTCCGCCGTGACGTCCCCTTCGCCGAACACGACCGTGCGTTCGGCGAGGACATCGAGACCCTCTACGCCCTGGTCTGCTCGGACGAGCTCATCGAGATCACGGGAACACCGACCATCGGAGCACCATGACATCGTCCTCGACCGGCACCCCCGCGGTGCACCAGGACCGTCCCGAGAAGCTCAGCCGCTTCCACCTCCGCATCACCGCGCTCACCTTCGGTGCGAACTTCTCGGACGGCTACGCCCTCGGCAGCATCGGGATCGCCCTGACCCTCATCGGCCCCGGCATGCACGTCGACGCCCTGTGGTCGGGCCTCATCGCCAGCTCGGTGCTCATCGGCATCTTCGTCGGCAGCATCACGTGCGGGTGGCTCGGCGACCTGTTCGGCCGCCGACTCATCTACATGCTCGACTTCGTGCTCATCGTCGTCGCGTCGGCAGCGCAGTTCTTCGTGCACGAACCCGTGTCGCTGTTCGTGCTGCGCCTGCTCATCGGCTTCGGCGTCGGCGCGGACTACGCGCTCGGGCCGACCCTCGTCGCCGAGTTCGTCCCGGCACGCTTCCGCGGCGGCCTCCTCGCCTCGCTCACCGTCGCGTGGACCGTCGGGTACACGGCGGCGTACTTCATCGGCACCTGGATCAGCACGATCCCGTCCGACCTCGGCTGGCGCTTCCTGCTCGCGAGCGGCGCGATCCCGGCCATCGTCGTGCTCATCCTGCGGGTCGGCACGCCGGAGTCACCGCGGTGGTTGATCACGAAGGGCCGCATCGAGGAAGCCCGCGCGATCGTCGCGAAGTACCTGCCGGGACAACTCGACGTCGACGCGGTGGCGGCGACGCACTCGACCGCGCGCCCCGGTCGCTACCGGGACCTCTTCACCGGTCGGAACCTGCGGCGGACCGTCTTCGGCACCGTGTTCTACAACGCGCAGGTCATCCCGTACTTCGCGATCTACACGTTCCTGCCCGTCATCCTGCTGAGTCTCGGGATGGACGCCGACGGGTTCGCGTCAGGACTGCTGCTCAACGTGTTCCTGCTGCTGGGCGGGATCGCGGGACTCTGGGCGGTCGCCAGGATCGGTCGTCGTCCGCTCGTGATCTGGACGTTCGGCATCATGGCCGTCGCGCTCGCCGTGGTCGCGCTCGGCAGCCACGCACCGGTCTGGGTGGTGCTCCCGCCGTTCCTGGTCTTCACCTTCGTGATGTCGGGCAGTTCGAACCTCGACCAGGTCTACCCGCCTGAGCTCTTCCCGACGAACGTCCGCGCGGCCGGCGTCGGCCTCCTCAACGGGGTGAGCCGCATCGGGTCGGCGATCGGCACCTTCCTGCTGCCGATCACGCTCGCCGGGTGGGGCATCAGCGCGACGCTGCTCGCCCTCGCCGCAGTGCTCGTCGTCGGCATGGTCGTGTCGATCCTGCTCGCGCCGGAGACCTCGCACACGTCGCTCGATGACGAGGGACTCGCGTGACGCTCGTCCGCTTCGCCGAGACCGGGTCGGCCCGGTGGGCGAACGGACTCGGGGAGACCGTGGAGCTCTGGCGGACGCCGTCAGCGGGGGACTTCGACGTGCGGCTCAGCATCGCGACGGTGGGTTCGTCGGCGCCGTTCTCCCGGTTGCCCGGCGTGGACCGGATGCTCGTGGCCCTCGGTGAGCACGGGCTCGTGCTCGACGTGGACGGCGTCCGCACGGTGCTCGGGCAGTACGACGCCATCGCCTTCGCGGGGGAGTCGGCGGTCGCAGCCGTCAGGGTGACCGAGGCCGCGTACGACCTCAACCTCATGGTCCGCCGTGGGGTGGGCCGACCCGACCTGTGCGTCGAGACCGTCGCCGGGTCGTGCTCGCCGGGCGCCGACGCGCTCGCCGTGGTCCTGCTCGACGGCGACGTCCGATGTGACGGGCGATCGCTCGCGTTCGGGGACACGTGCATCGGTCCGGGAACGCTGACGGGCTCCGGCCGGGTTGCGGTGGCCCGCACGTCCTGAGCGGGCGCTACCGCATGTCGGTGTGTGGACGTATCCTGATCGTGGAAGCAACGGCGGTTCCCATCCCTGCACGCCGACCCGAAGCCCCTTCTGTGACCGAACACATCATCGAGTACGTCGCCCGCGACCGAACGGGCATCACCGCCGTCGTCACCACGACGAGCGTCATCGACGTGGACACGGTGATCCGCAACATCCACTCCGGGCACTCCGGGTACGTCGTCCGCGCGGGCGAGTGGCACCGGGCACGGGTCCGCAGCCTGTCGATGATCGGCGGCTCGTACCTCTTCGCCAACTGGGACGGCTCCAAGCGCAACAACCTGCACGACGTCGCCTTCCAGGCACCGCAGCGCGTCGCCCGTCCGGCGAAGCCGTCCGGTGGCCTCCGCGCGGTCGCGCGCTTCTTCTTCCGCCGCACCGCGCGCTGATCGCGACCTCCTGACGGACAGGAGGCACAGTGCCAGCCGGCACCGGGCCTCCCGTCCATGCGCGCACGGGACCGGTCGCAGATCCGTCGGTACTCGGTGTTGCTATGTACTGGTAGTCAGTGTTACTTTGTACCGGTAGTCATCATCACTGAGTAGCAGGAGGGGTCATGGGCAAGCAAGACACCGAGATGCTCAAGGGCGTCCTCGAGGGCATCGTCCTCGCCGTCGTCGCATCCACACCGTCGCACGGAGCCGACATCACCGCGTGGTTGCGGGACCAGGGCTTCAGCGACATCGCCGAGGGCACCGTCTACGCGCTCCTCGTCCGCGTCGAACAGCGCGGCCTGGTCGACGTCGAGAAGGTGCCGTCGGAGAAGGGCCCGCCACGGAAGGTGTACTCCATCACCGACCTGGGGCGGGACCGTCTCACCGAGTTCTGGAGGACCTGGAGCTTCCTCGCAGAACGACTCGACCAGCTCCGCACACAGACCACGCAGGGGAACTGACATGTCCATCATCACCAAGCTCATCGGCGACAAGCGCGAGTGGCGCGAGTACAAGGCCCGCGTCAAGGCGCTCCCGGCCGGCTACGGCACCGCGGTCGAGGGCATCGAGCGCTACCTGATGGTCACCGGCCCGAGCGACGCCGAGCGTCTCATGCGCATGCTCGACGACCTCGCGGACCTCTTCGAGCGCGCAGCCGCGGACGGTACCCCCGTCGCGAGCGTCGTCGGGGACGACCCGATCGAGTTCGCCGAGGAGTTCAAGCGCAACTACGGCCTCGGTTCGTGGCTCAGCAAGGAGCAGCAGCGCCTGCAGGACGCCATCGCCCAGGCGACCGAGGAACAGGCGGCGGAGTCGTGACCGCCCGGGACGCTGCCGTCGCGGCGATCGCCGTCCGGGGTCTCGAGAAGTCCTTCGGCACCCTCCACGTCCTCCGTGGCGTCGACCTCGAGGTGCAGCGGGGCAGCATCACCGCCCTGCTCGGATCGAACGGCGCCGGCAAGACGACGGTGGTGCGGATCCTCGCCACCCTGGCCAAGCCGGACGGCGGCACCGCGAGCGTGCAGGGACACGACGTCGTGACCCGTGCCTCGGACGTCCGTCAGGCGATCAGCCTCACGGGACAGTTCACCGCGGTGGACGACGTGCTGACCGGCCGCGAGAACCTCGTCTTGATGGCACGGCTCCGGCACCTGGCCGATCCCGGCGGGGTCGCGGACCGCCTGCTCGCCCGGTTCGACCTCGTCGAGGCCGGGGCCCGGCGCGCGGGCACGTACTCCGGCGGGATGCGGCGTCGACTCGACATCGCGATGAGCCTGATCGGTGACCCCGCCGTCGTGTTCCTGGACGAGCCGACCACCGGCCTCGACCCCCAGGCCCGCATCGAGGTCTGGACGGCGGTCCGCGAGCTCGCCGCCGCCGGCACGACGGTGCTCCTCACCACGCAGTACCTCGACGAGGCCGAACAGCTCGCCGACCACATCGCGGTCCTGCACGAGGGTCGGATCATCGCCGACGGCACCCTCGCCGACCTGAAGCGACTGCTCCCACCGGCGCGCGTGGAGTACGTCGAGAAGCAGCCCACCCTCGAAGAGGTCTTCCTGGCGATCATGACCGGGACGAACACCAGGAGCGCAGCATGAGCACCCACGTCATCGCCGACACCACCGCCCTGACCGGCCGGTCGCTGCGCCACGTGCTCCGGAGCCCGGACACGATCATCACGACCGCGGTGATGCCGATCGCGTTCCTGCTGTTGTTCACGTACGTGTTCGGCGGCGCGATCGACACCGGCAGCGGGTCGTACGTCGACTACCTGCTGCCGGGGATCCTCCTGATCACGGTGGCGTCGGGCATCGCGTACACGTCCTACCGCCTGTTCCTCGACATGCAGAAGGGCATCGTCGAGCGGTTCCAGTCCATGCCGATCGCCCGGTCGAGTGCGCTCTGGGGGCACGTCCTGACGTCGTTGGTCGCGAACACGGTCTCGCTCGTCGTGGTCGTCGGTGTCGCGTTCGCCATGGGGTTCCGCACCGGTGCGGGTGTCGGAGCGTGGCTCGCGGTCGCCGGGATCCTGCTGCTCTTCACGCTGGCGCTGACCTGGGTCGCGGTGATCGCGGGGCTGTCCGCCAAGACGGTCGACGGCGCGAGCGCCTTCAGCTACCCGCTGATCTTCCTGCCGTTCATCAGCTCGGCGTTCGTCCCGACGGACACCATGCCGTGGCCGGTCCGCTGGTTCGCCGAGCACCAGCCCGTGACGTCGATCGTCGACACGATCCGCGCCCTCTTCGCGCAGCAGGCGGTCGGATCCGACATCTGGGTGGCGCTCGCCTGGCTCGTCGGGATCCTCGTGGTGGCGGCGGGGGGGGGGCCCCGGCCCTTCCGCCCGCCGGGCGGGGGCGCGCGGG
>JASCOI010000019.1 GCA_029959665.1 Microbacteriaceae bacterium PS02333 | reverse complement strand
CCGCCGGCCCCCCCCCCAAACCCCCCCCCCCCCCCCCCCGGGCCCCCCCGCGGGGGGGCCGGGGGGGCGACCCCATCCGCGAGGACCACATCGACCGAGGAGGACCGCCGTGCTGACGTTCATGCGGACTCTCCGACGTCGGCTCGTCGAGGACGAGCGTGGGCTCTCGATCGTCGAGGTCATGGTCGCGATGACGATCTTCGCGATGATCGCTGCCGGCGCGGCGGCGGGGATCGTGTCGACGCTGTACCTGAGCCAGGACAACAGGGCCAGGCAGGCGGCTCTCAACCTCGCATCCGCGGAGATCTCCGCGGTGCGGAGCGACGACAACATCTTCGACGTGACCGGCTCCACGACGACGAAGCGCGTCGGGAAGCGCGACTTCACGGTCAAGCGGGTCAGCAGTTGGATCAACTCGACGGGGACTGACAACACCTGCGGTGCCGGGTCCGGGCAGTTGGCCTACAAGCGGGTGAACGTCGAGGTGAGCTGGGCGTCGAGGGCCGCGACGACGCGGAGCGTGCAGCTCGACACCCTGGTCGCTCCGCCCGCGTCCGTGACCACCGGCAACTACTCCACCATCGTGGTCGGAACGCAGACCGCGAACGGCGGTCCGAACAGCGGCGTCAGCGTCACGATCACCCCGAACTCGGGCGGTGGGGGCGCCGCGCTGAGCGCACAACCTCCGGTGACCGACGCTGACGGGTGCACCTACGCCCTCAACGTGACGCCAGGGGCGTACACGGTGAGCATCGCAAAATCCGGGAACATCACTCCCGACGGCCGGACCAGCGTCGTGGTCTCGGCCGCAGCCGGGTCGATCGCGAGCAAGAGCTTCCTGTACGACCAGCCCGCGACGATCGTCGCCCAGTACGCGACCAACGCAGGTACGACAGCCGCGCTGCCGACCGGCTTCGCTGGTGTACTCCGCCGCGGTTCCACGACGCAGACGATCACGTCCGCCTCCACATCGGTGTTCCCCTACACCGACGGCTGGACGGTGCTGGGCGGTGCGTACTCCGACACGTGCAGGGCCGTCGATCCCACGACCTGGCCGGCTGCGAACTCACTGGCGACGCGCCCCGAGATCCTGGGTGGCGCGGTTGGGGGAACCCCCGGGCAGACGGACACGGCGCGGGTAGCCATGGGCGTCTTCGGCATCAAGCTGCAGGGATCGAACACCGTGTTGACGGCGACCGTCAAGAACACCTCGACGCAGGCCGGTGGCGATCCAGGCTGTTCACCGTCGGTCACCTACACCTTCACGGGGCTGTCGTCGACGACCGTCAAGAACGTCGCGCTGCCCTACGGCACGTGGACCCTGCTCGAGGGCACGACCACGACCAACGCGCGCACCGGAGCCACCGGTGTGTCCGCAGTCCCCACCGCGACCGATGTCACCGTCGGGATGTCGGGGAACGTCGTGACGCTCGATCCCCGCACGACCCCGGTGACGCCGTGAGGGCCCTCCGCGCACGGTTCACGCGCGAACTCGCGGATGAGCGGGGTCTCTCCCTGGTCGAGCTCATCGTCTCGATGGCCCTCGGGCTCCTCGTGCTCACGGTCGCCACGTCGTTCTTCATCGCCACGCAGCGATCGGCGTCGACTGCGCGAGCCGTGAACACCTACACAAGGGAGGCCTCGAACGCGATGAACGAATCCGTCAGGATGCTCCAGTCGGCGTCGCAGAACCCGGTCCCGACGGGGACCACACCGCAGCCGGCCTTCCAGTACGCGAGTGCGACGAGCGTCCGGTTCTTCACGTTCGTCAATCTCGTCTCGACCGACTCGAAGACGCAACAGGTGCAACTCACGCTCGATCCGTCGACCGGCAAGTTCACCGAGACGACATGGACCGGGAGCGGCTGGACCACCCAGGCTCCGTACTCCACGTTCGTGACGAGCACGAATGCGGCGCTCGCAGCGACGCCAGCCTCCACACGCACGCTTGCCGCGAGCGTCCAGTCGGCGGGGACGTCGTTCACCTACTGGGACAAGGACGGCAATCCCCTCGGCGCCGGCGCGACACAGCTCACACAGGCCGAGCTCTCCTCCGTTGCCCGGGTCACCGTGACGCTGACGGTCGGTGCCAACGCTTCCGACAAGAACGCCGTCGTCCTACAGAACGACGTCTCGCTCGTCAACATCACCCTGGGAGGGTCGTGATGCTCCGGTTGCTCCGAGTGCTCCGCGATGACGACGAGCGCGGGTTCGCGCTGCCAGCGGTGATCGGCATCGCCCTGGTCGTGATGGCACTCGTGGCGACGATGGTCGCGACCGCGACGAGCGGGTCCAGGGTGACCTCCTCGGACAGCGCTTGGCAGCGTGCCGCCGCCGCCGCACAGGCCGGGATCGCTGACTACCAGGCGCGGCTCAACGCCGACAACTCCTACGGGACCTACGGCGACGAGAGCGCGCCCTTCAGCGACCAGAGTCACAGCACCTTCCCCAACGGCGTGGGGAGCCCGGCGAACCCGGCGTTCGCGAGCACAGCAGCCGGCGGTTGGGTGTCCGTCCCGAACGCGACGGGCGCGGCGAGTGACGAGTCGTACCGGTACGCGGTGGACAACTCGAAACTCGGTCCGCAGGGGCTCATCCGGCTCCAGGTGACCGGACGGGCCGGTTCGACGACTCGGACGTTCATCGCCAACGTGCGACCCGACGGTTTCTCGAACTACCTCTACTACACGAACTACGAGTCCGGCAGGCAGAGCGTCACCAACGAGACGTACCGTTCCGGCCGGACGGACCTGCCGTGCACGAGCGAGTACCGGCCCGATGCAGTGGCGTCGACGTGTCAGCAGATCCAGTTCGGGCCGAACGACACGCTCGAGGGACCGGTCCGGACGAACGATCAGTTGCAGATCTGCGGCTCGACGTTCCGGAGTTCGGTGCAGAGCGTCTACGGGTACACGACTTCCGGGTGCTCGACGTCGCAGCGGGCGACCTTCGCGTCCCCGCCGACGACCGTCTCGACACTGACCCCGCCGGCCACGATCGGCAACATGCGGGACTACGCTCGTACCGATCTGTCGTCGACGACGGACACGGCCGAGGGAACCGGATGCCTGTACACCGGCCCGACGAAGATCACCTTCAACGGGGACGGCACCATGACCGTCCTGTCACCGCTGACGGTCAAGACGAACGTCGTCGGCGCGACCGCGACATCTGGTGCGACGCTGACCGACGGATCGACCCCGACGAAGTGCGGGCGGGTGAGCGACCTCCGCGGTTCGGGCGCCCGCGTCCCGGTCCCGACGAACAACGTCGTGTACGTGCAGAACGAGCCTGCGGTGCGCTCGGGCGCGACGCAGGACCCGAACTACACGGCCCCGAGCGGTCGGACCGCTTGCCTCAACTCGGATCCCGCGAGCACTGCCACGACCCTGCAGTCGAACGGCGTCGGTTTCCCCTACGTCGGAAGTCGAGCGAGCAACTCCGAGGCGAACCCGACTGCGGGTGGTGGGGCTCGCGTGTCGAATCCCTACGGGTGCGACCGGGGCGACGTGTTCGTGCAGGGCACCGTCGACCGTGCCGTCACGATCGCCGCGGAGAACTACCTCTACGTCACCGGCGACATCACCTACCCGGCGGATCGGGCGGCGTCGACGGTGCTCGGTCTGATCGGGCAGCAAGCCGTGTGGGTGTGGAACCCGATCAACGCCTCCGGGAGCACACTCCTCTCCGCCGGGCGTGAGATCGACGGATCGATCCTGTCGAACCAGGGGACCTTCGCGGTGCAGAACTGGACGCAGGGTTCGACGCGCGGCCAGGGATCGCTCCTGGTGAAGGGATCGATCGCGCAGAACTGGCGCGGCGCCGTCGGGTTGGCCAGCGGCACCGGCTACGTCAAGGACTACCGGTACGACTCCAGCCTCCGGATCTACACACCTCCGAAGTTCCCACAACCGACCATCACCACCTACACCGTGGCGTCCCAGGTCGAGTCGAAGACCGCGTACAGCGCGTTCGGAGCACGGCTATGATCGGCCAGGAGCTCGCGGTCCCGGTGACGGTCCTCGCCGGACTGCTCGGTGTGCTCATCGGTTCGTTCCTGAACGTGGTGGTGTACCGCGTCCCGGCCGGGTTGTCGGTCGTCAGTCCGCCGAGCTCGTGTCCGGACTGCTCGCACCAGATCCGTCGGGTCGACAACATCCCGGTCGTCTCGTGGTTGATGCTCGGAGGCCGTTGCCGCGACTGCGCCACCCCGATCTCCGCGCGGTACCCCCTCGTCGAGCTCGGCAGTGGGATCGCCTTCGTGTTGGTCGCCCTGCGGTTCACCGCGGGCGGCCAGGAACCCACCACGGGCCCCCAGGGCGCCGCGACGCTCGGTGGCCTCGCGCTCCTCGCGGCCTACCTCTACCTCATGGGAGTCAGCATCCCCCTGGCGCTGATCGACCTCGAGACCCACAAGCTGCCGAACAAGATCGTCCTGCCCGCCTACGTCGTGCTGCCGCTGCTGCTCACGGGCGCATCGTGGGGATCCGGTGACTGGGAGGCACTCCTCCGCGCGCTCATCGGCCTGGCGATCCTCGGCGGTGCCTACCTGCTCCTCGCCGTCGCCGTGCCTGGTGGGATGGGTCTCGGTGACGTGAAACTCGCCGGTGTCCTCGGCTTCACACTGGCGTACCTCGGATGGGGACCCCTCGCAGTGGGTTCTTTCAGCGGCTTCGCGTTCGGCGGTATCTTCGCGTTCATCCTGGTTCTGCTGCACCGCACCGGCCATCGGAAGGGGATCCCGTTCGGGCCGTGGATGCTCGTGGGCACCTGGTTCGGCATCGTTTCGGGTCCCGTCATCTGGCACGGCTACCTCCACCTGCTCGGCGTCGGCTGACGCACGCCCGAACCACAGCACGACCTACCCGAGAACGAAGGACGACCATGAGCAAGAGCATCGTCGGCGTGGACATCGGCGCCGCCGCGATCCGGGCCGTCGAGGTCCAGGACTGGGACCGTCCGCAACCGGTCCTCCTCCGTTTCGCTGAGGTCCCCGTCCCCGAGGGCGCGACGAAGCAGGGCGAGGTGCTCGAGCCGAACACCGTCGCGGAGGCCATCCGTCGGCTGTGGTCGATCGGCCGGTTCCGCTCGAAGGACGTCGTGTTGGGCATGGGTAACCAGCGGGTGCTCTCGCGTGATCTCACGGTCCCCCGCGCGCCGCTCGCACAGATCCGCGAGTCGTTGCCGTTCCAGGTGCAGGACATGCTGCCGGTGCCGGTGGGAGATGCGATCCTCGACTTCTACCCGACCGCGGAGACCGTCAGCGAGAACGGCCCCGTTGTCTCCGGGCTCCTCATCGCAGCGGTGAAGGACGCGGTCCTGGCCAACGTCCGCGCCGTGCAGCACGCGGGCCTGAACCCGGTCGGAGTCGATCTCATCCCCTTCGCGCTGTCCCGGATCGTCGCATCCGACGCGCATCGAGGCACGTCGGCGATCATCGAATGCGGGGCGAACACCACGACGGTCGTGATCGTCACCGATGGGGCACCGAAATTCGTCCGCATCGTACCCACGGGTGGCGACGACGTCACGAGGTCGTTGGCGTCCCGGCTCGGGATCTCCGAGGCCGAGGCCGAGGCCGTCAAACGCTACCTCGGGATGGCTCCGACGGCGGCGAAGACCACCGACGACGCCAAGGCCGTCCTCGTCCTCCGTGAGGTGATCGGTGAGCTCCTCGCGAGCCTCAGGAACACCATCAGCTACTTCGTGAACACCCGACCGGCCGAGCCGGTCGCCGAGGTCGTGCTCATCGGAGGAGGCGCCGCGTTGACCGGTTTCCCCGAGGCGCTCAGCGAGTTCGCGCGTGTCCCGGTTCGACGTGGCTCACCCCTCTCGGGGATCAAGACCGCTCGATCGATCTCGCTCGACCAGGTGGCGGCACACGAGTCGTCGATCTCCGTCGCGTGGGGCCTCGCAGTGGGAGGGAAGGCAGCATGACCGACCTCGTCAGGACTCCGTCCAAGCCGAAGTCCGCGTCCCGGAAGACGAAGTCCGGATTGCGTGTGCGGACGGGGGCGACACCCGACGCTCAGACCGCGACCGCGAGCACGGACCGCGTCAAGGGACCTCTGCGCCCGTCCGCGAGTTCGATCGTGATCGGGGGCCGTCCGAGCGTCGACCTCCTCCCCACCGAGGTACTCGTCCACCGCCGGGAGCGATCGATCGTACGACGGTTGTGGCTCGGGGTCGGCGCGGTTGCCGTGATCGCCGTCCTGGGCAGTGCCGCCGCTGGGCTCCACGCGAACACGGCAGCGAACTCGCTTGCTTCGGCTCAAGCTGAGACAGTCTCCCTCCTGCAGCAGCAACAGCAGTACCGCGAGGTACGAACGACCGAGGCGTCCTCGAACCTGCTCGAGGCTGCACAGGCCGTCGGTGGGTCGACCGAGATCGCGTGGGGCGACTATCTCGCCGATGTGCAGCGGGCGCTTCCTGCCGGCGTCGCGATCACAGGTGTGGCAGTCGACTCGGCGTCACCCATGGAGGAGTACTCCCAAGCCGACGCGCCGCTCCAAGGCGCACGGGTCGCGACACTGACGTTCGATGCTCGGAGTGCGACCCTGCCCTCGGTCCCGGACTGGCTCGACGCCCTCAAGGGCTCGAAGGGTTTCGTCGACGCTGTCGCGAACGCGGTCACGCTCGATCCATCGAGCGGCGCCTACACGGTCAACATGACGCTGCACATCAACGAAGCTGCCTTCGATGGCAAGTACGCCCTCGACGGGGAGAAGTGACATGACTCGGAATCGCCTGTACATGTTCGCCGCGATCGCCGCCATGCTCGTCGTCGCTGTGGCGGGGTACTTCGTCGGCGTCCAGCCGCAACTCGCCAGGGCGAGCACGGACGATGCGCAACGACAGAGTGTCGTGACCGCCAACGCGTCGAACAACGAAGAGCTCGCGAGACTGAAGGCACAGGCCGTCAAGCTGCCCGAGATGCGAGATCGACTCGCGGCATTGGAGGCCTCCGTTCCGTCGGACGCCGACATGTCGTCCTTCTACGGCGAACTCAACGCGGTCGCCGGCGCGACCGGTGTCACCATCTCGTCGATCACGACCTCTGATGCCCTTGCGTACACCTCGCCGACTGCCGCTGAGGAGACGACTGCCCCCGCGGGGTCCACGGCGACCGCAGAGCCGTCGAGCTCGGCGTCGGCATCGGCCTCGCCCAGCGCGCAGGCCACATCGCCTGGGGTCACGACCAACGGCCAGATCACCGCGTCGAACTTCTCGGCCATCCCCGTGGCGGTGTCGATCGACGGGTCTTTCGACCAGGCACTCGAGTTCGCGCGTGGTGTGCAGTCCGGGGCGCGTCTGTTCCTCATCGACGCCGTCTCATCCGCGGCGTCGAGCTCCTCGACGGAGGACGGCGCCTCCGGCACGACGTGGACGTTCGGCGGCTACGTCTACGTCCTCTCGAAGGACGCGAACGTGGCTTCCGGCGCCCCCGCGAACGGCTGACCAGCACCCCCGCCAACTGGGGGAGGAGCCGCCACGCCGAAGCCTCTTCCGTGGCGGCTCCCGCTGTGCGTACGATGCTCCCGATGCCGCGTTCTGCGGCTCGTCACACCCCCTCGAACGGTCGGCTCGAACCGGCCGTTCCTCGTCGTGCCCGGAGTCGCGCGTGTTGTCTGGAATCGTGGAATTCCTCGGATGGTTCGGAGCTGTAACCGTCCTTGCTGGTTACATATTGTTCTCAACGGGCAAGCTCCCGAACGGCCCGGTCTACCAGCTGTTCAACCTCGTCGGCGGGCTCGCGGTGGCGGTCAACGTCGCCGCCCACCACGCCGTCCCCTCGACCATCGTCAACGGCATCTGGGCCGTCGTCGCGGTAGTCGTCCTGGTCCGCATGGCGAACGCGCGTCGCGCGGCGAAGCGGGCCGGTCTCGAGACGCACCACGAGCTCTCGACGGAGCCGGCGGCCACGACCGCGGTGCTGCCCGTGATCGGCCCCGCCGTCCGGCACCACGAGCCGGACGTGACGGACACGGCGGACGCGCCCCCGAGCCTCCCGGCCGAACAGGCCGAACCGGGCGAACCGGCCGAACCGACGACCGCGGCAACCAGCGCCGCCGCCGCCCCCATGACCGAGAGCGTCCCGGTCATCACCGCCGCGATCGCCATCGCCCTCGTGAACGCCGCGCAAGAGCAGCGCCGCGCCGAGCGCAACGAGCAGCACGACCGCGAGCAGCAGGAGCAGCACGCGAGCTGACCTCGCCGAACCACGCAACGGACACGGCACCACGCATCGTCGTGGTGCTGTGTCCGTTCCGCGGTCCGGTGCTGGAACCCACGTCGCACACCACCGGCGCTACCATCGATCCATGTCCCGGTGGTTGGTGGCGACGATGACGTCGATCCTCTTCATCGCGCTCGTCATCGCCGTGAGCGGGTTCGAGTCCCTCCTCGCCGACATCGCGATCATCTCCCAGACCGACGCGACGCCGTACCTCGGCCCGGCGATGGTCCTCGGCGGCGCCGTGGTGGTGTTCCTCGCGACGGCGTTCGGCATCCCGGACGGCAACCCCGGCGTCACGGGCCTGGTCGCAGCCGCGACGAGCTACCTCGTGATGCTCGGCGTCGGGTCGGTCGGCTACGCGCTGATCCGCCGGGACGTCACCGAGCTCCTGGTGTTCCCGGCGGGCTACGCGCTCGGCCCGTTCGTGGTCGGCTCGGTCGTGATAGCGCTGCTCTGCGTGATCGGCGGGATCGCGATGGCGAGGCACCAGACCAAGCAGTCGAACTGACGGTGGTCGCCGGTAGGATCTCGGTGCCGCCGGAACAGCGCGGCAGCGAGACCACGGGGGACCGATGAGCACGGACGACACCGCACCGCAGGACGGATGGGGATCCGTCCCACGGGTCGCGGACATCAGCGGCACGCGCGAAGCGCCGGCGGGCGCGGCAGCGGCTCCGGCACCGCGGCCGCGCAAGCGGATGCGCCGCGGCGCACTCATCGGCATCATCGCGGGCGGAGCGGCCGTGGTGCTGCTGGCCGTCGCGGGCGGGGTCGGGTACTCGGTCGGCTCGAACACCCACGCGCCGGAACGCCAGGTCGAGGCGTTCCTCGACCACCTGCGGTCCGGCAAGGTCGACGCGGCCCTGACCGACGCCGGCATCAAGCACTCGAAGGACGACGTCCTGCTGACCGACGCCGCGTACGCCAAGGCGAAGTCCCGGGTCACGGGGTACCGCATCGCCGCCACGAAGACCGACGGCGACACCGCGACGGTCGGTGCGTACCTGACGCAGAGCGGGCGTCAGGTCGCCGCCACGTTCACCCTCGACAAGACGGGCACCGACTGGGGCGTCTTCCCGAAGTGGGAGCTCCGGGCACCCGACCTCGGATCGGTGGACGTCGTCGTCCAGGCGCCGGCGGGCACCACGGTCGCGGTCGCCGGCCAGAAGGCGACCACGGACAAGACCGGCGGGCTCACCCTGCGTGCACTCCCGGGTTCGTACGACGTCGCGGTCGACGGCGGCAAGTGGTTCACGGCCGATGCCACGACGGCGGACGTCCGCGGGTTCAGTGCAGCGGAGTCGACGCCGGTGTCGATCACGACGACGCTCACCGACGACGGCAGGGCGGCTGCGACGGACGCGGTGAATGCCTGGGTGGACGGCTGCATCGCCTCGACGTCGACCACCCCTGACGGCTGCAGCTTCTACGCGTACGGCGAGAACCCGGCGAACACCTACACGGACCAGAAGTGGACGCTCGACGCCCGCCCGACCGTGCAGGTGGACGGCTGGCTCGCGGACGGCTGGATGGTCACCACGTCGTCGTACGGCTCGGCGACCTTCACGGCGAACTTCACGGGGCCGGCCGGCTCCGGCACGGCGACGGCCGGCCCGATCAACGTGAACGCCTCCGGCTACATCACCGGCTTCACCGACGCCAGCGCGACGTTCGAGTCGTCGATCGGCAACGGGTCGTCGGACACCGGCTCCTGATCGCGGGTGGTCAGTTCCGTTCCGGACGGGAGGCCCGGCCCGCCTCCCCGACGGCGGCCCGCCGGAGCGCGTGGCGGGCTCCAGGGCGCGCCCCGCGCCCGGCGCGACCGGCCGGCGGACGTGCGTTCGCCGACGGCCGATTCCACGGGCCACCAGGGCGACGCGCCCGGATTGATTTCGCGAGGTCACGCAGGTAGGCTCTTCCGGGTGTGCGCCCTCGGGCGCGCCCGAAAAGTTCGGCAGGTCCACGACCTGATCCGGACAGTCCGCCCCCAAACCACGTCCGCCTGACAGGCGGCCGTTCGCGTGGGCGAGGATGCCGACGGACCACGTCGGCCAGAGAACACGAGCGAAGAACCAGGAGAACAGTTGCCTACTATTCAGCAGCTGGTTCGCAAGGGTCGTACGCCCAAGGTCGTCAAGACCAAGGCACCGGCCCTCAAGGCGAACCCCCAGCAGCGTGGTGTGTGCACCCGCGTCTACACCACCACCCCGAAGAAGCCGAACTCGGCACTGCGCAAGGTCGCTCGTGTGAAGCTCTCGAACGGTACCGAGGTCACGGCCTACATCCCCGGTGAGGGCCACAACCTGCAGGAGCACTCGATGGTGCTCGTCCGCGGCGGTCGTGTGAAGGACCTCCCGGGTGTCCGCTACAAGATCATCCGTGGCGCACTGGACACCCAGGCCGTCAAGAACCGTAAGCAGGCGCGTAGCCGCTACGGCGCGAAGAAGGGTTGAGTTAGATGCCTCGTAAGGGTCCCGCCCCCAAGCGTCCCGTCGTCGCAGACCCGGTCTACGGCGCACCGATCGTCAGCCAGCTCGTCAACAAGATCCTGCTTGACGGCAAGAAGGGCCTCGCCGAGCGCATCGTCTACGACGCACTCGAAGGTGTCTCTTCCAAGAACGGCCAGGACGCCGTCGTCACGCTGAAGAAGGCGCTCGACAACGTCCGTCCGACCCTCGAGGTCCGCAGCCGCCGCGTCGGTGGCTCGACCTACCAGGTCCCGGTCGAGGTCAAGCCGCACCGTGCGAACACGCTGGCCCTGCGCTGGCTGACCTCGTACGCCAAGGCTCGCCGCGAGAAGACGATGACCGAGCGTCTCATGAACGAGATCCTCGACGCGTCGAACGGTCTCGGCGCCGCTGTCAAGCGTCGCGAGGACACCCACAAGATGGCCGAGTCGAACAAGGCCTTCGCGCACTACCGCTGGTAATCCCGGCGTACCTGGCTGATCGGTTCGGGCGCCGTCAGGGCAAGACCCACGGCACCCGGCCGACCACCATCTCCTACAACTCTTCCGGAGGAACCCTGTGGCACAGGACGTGCTCACCGACCTGAACAAGGTCCGCAACATCGGCATCATGGCGCACATCGACGCCGGCAAGACCACGACCACCGAGCGCATCCTGTTCTACACGGGCATCACGCACAAGATCGGTGAGGTCCACGACGGCGCCGCCACGATGGACTGGATGGCGCAGGAGCAGGAACGCGGCATCACGATCACGTCGGCCGCGACGACCTGCTTCTGGGACAACAACCAGATCAACATCATCGACACCCCCGGTCACGTGGACTTCACGGTCGAGGTGGAGCGCTCGCTCCGCGTCCTCGACGGTGCTGTCGCCGTCTTCGACGGCAAGGAGGGCGTCGAGCCCCAGTCCGAGACCGTGTGGCGTCAGGCGGACAAGTACAACGTCCCGCGCATCTGCTTCGTCAACAAGATGGACAAGCTCGGTGCGGACTTCTACTTCACCGTCGACACGATCGTGAAGCGCCTCGGCGCCGAGCCCCTCGTGCTGCAGCTCCCGATCGGTGCGGAGTCCTCCTTCGAGGGCGTCGTCGACCTGGTCGAGATGCGTGCCCTCACCTGGCGCGGCGACGCCAAGGGTGACGTCCAGATGGGCGCCAAGTACGAGATCGAAGAGATCCCGGCCGACCTGGCCGACCGCGCCGCCGAGTACCGCGAGAAGCTCATCGAGCGCGTGGCCGAGGCGGACGACGAGCTCATGGAGCGCTACCTCGAGGGCGACACCGACTTCTCGGTGGCCGAGATCAAGGCTGCGATCCGCAAGCTCACCGTCAACAGCGAGCTCTACCCGGTGCTCTGCGGTTCCGCGTTCAAGAACCGTGGCGTCCAGCCGATGCTCGACGCGGTCATCGACTACCTGCCGTCGCCGCTCGACGTCCCGCCGATGATCGGCCACGACGTCAAGGACGAGGAGAAGGAGATCATCCGCAAGCCGGATGCCTCCGAGCCCTTCTCGGCGCTCGCGTTCAAGGTCGCGGTGCACCCGTTCTTCGGTCGCCTCACCTACGTCCGCGTGTACTCCGGCCACATCGAGTCCGGTGCACAGGTCATCAACTCGACCAAGGGCAAGAAGGAGCGCATCGGGAAGATCTTCCAGATGCACTCCAACAAGGAGAACCCGGTCGACGCGGTCACCGCCGGTCACATCTACGCGGTCATCGGCCTGAAGGACACCACCACCGGTGACACCCTGTGCGACCCGCAGGACCAGGTCGTCCTCGAGTCGATGACCTTCCCGGAGCCCGTCATCGAGGTGGCGATCGAGCCGAAGACCAAGGCTGACCAGGAGAAGCTCTCCACGGCCATCCAGAAGCTCGCCGAAGAGGACCCGACGTTCCGCGTCGAGCTCAACGCCGAGACCGGTCAGACGACGATCAAGGGCATGGGCGAGCTCCACCTCGACATCCTGGTCGACCGCATGAAGCGCGAGTTCAAGGTCGAGGCGAACGTCGGCAAGCCCCAGGTGGCCTACCGCGAGACCCTCACCAAGACCGTCGAGCGCTACGACTACACCCACAAGAAGCAGACCGGTGGTTCCGGTCAGTTCGCGAAGGTGCAGATCGCGCTCGAGCCGATGGAGGTCACGGCGGAGAAGGTCTACGAGTTCGAGAACGCCGTCACCGGTGGTCGCGTGCCTCGTGAGTACATCCCGTCGGTCGACGCCGGTATCCAGGACGCCATGCAGGTCGGTATCCTCGCCGGGTACCCGACCGTCGGTGTGAAGGCCATCCTCAAGGACGGCCAGGCGCACGACGTCGACTCGTCCGAGATGGCGTTCAAGATCGCCGGCTCGATGGCCTACAAGGAAGCGGCTCGCAAGGCCGGTCCGGTCATCCTCGAGCCGATCATGGCCGTCGAGGTCCGTACGCCCGAGGAGTACATGGGCGACGTCATCGGTGACCTGAGCTCGCGTCGTGGCAACATCGCCGCGATGGAGGACGCTTCCGGCGTCAAGGTGGTCCGCGCGAGCGTGCCGCTGTCCGAGATGTTCGGCTACGTCGGGGACCTTCGTTCGAAGACCTCCGGTCGTGCCGTCTACTCGATGACGTTCGAGACCTACAACCAGGTCCCGTCCAACGTCGCCGAGGAGATCGTCGCGAAGTCCAAGGGAGAGTGACGCTCTCCCGAGCGTGCTCTCCACAGGCGGGGGCGCCCGGCGACGGGCCCCTCGCCACCAAGTAAAGTAAAGACACACACACCGCGTGCCAACGGTTCGGCATCCCTGACAGGGGTGCTCCCGGGGGTCTCGCATCCGAGTCCTGAGGAGGACCCACAGTGGCCAAGGCCAAGTTCGAGCGCACCAAGCCGCACGTCAACATCGGAACCATCGGTCACGTCGACCACGGCAAGACCACGCTCACGGCGGCGATCACCAAGGTTCTGCACGACCAGTACCCGGACCTCAACGAGGCCCGTGACTTCGCTCAGATCGACAACGCTCCCGAAGAGCGCCAGCGCGGCATCACGATCAACATCTCGCACGTCGAGTACCAGACCGACAAGCGCCACTACGCGCACGTTGACGCTCCTGGTCACGCCGACTACGTGAAGAACATGATCACCGGTGCGGCCCAGATGGACGGCGCGATCCTCGTGGTCGCCGCCACCGACGGTCCCATGCCCCAGACGCGTGAGCACGTGCTGCTCGCTCGCCAGGTCGGCGTGCCGTACATCGTCGTCGCGCTGAACAAGTCCGACATGGTCGACGACGAGGAGATCCTGGAGCTCGTCGAGCTCGAGGTCCGTGAGCTCCTCGGCTCGCAGGAGTTCGACGAGGACGCCCCCGTCGTGCAGGTCTCGGCGCTTAAGGCGCTCGAGGGTGACGAGAAGTGGGTCAAGTCCGTCCAGGACCTCATGGCCCAGGTCGACGAGCACGTGCCGGACCCGGTGCGCGCCACCGACCAGCCCTTCCTCATGCCGATCGAGGACGTCTTCACGATCACCGGTCGTGGCACCGTCGTCACCGGTCGCGTCGAGCGCGGCGAGCTGGACCTCAACTCCGAGGTCGAGATCGTCGGCATCAAGCCGACCCAGAAGACCACGGTCACGGGCATCGAGATGTTCCGCAAGCTGCTCGACAAGGCAGTCGCCGGTGACAACACCGGTCTGCTCATCCGTGGCCTCAAGCGTGAGGACGTGGAGCGCGGCCAGGTCGTCGTGAAGCCGGGTTCGGTCACGCCGCACACCGAGTTCACCGCGAACGCGTACATCCTGAACAAGGAAGAGGGCGGCCGTCACAACCCGTTCTACGCGAACTACCGTCCGCAGTTCTACTTCCGCACCACGGACGTCACCGGCGTCATCACGCTGCCCGAGGGCACCGAGATGGTCATGCCGGGCGACACCGTCGCGATGACGGTCGAGCTGATCCAGCCGATCGCCATGGAAGAGGGCCTCCGCTTCGCCATCCGTGAGGGTGGTCGTACGGTCGGCGCCGGCACGGTCGAGAAGATCATCAAGTAACGCTCGTTCCTTGCGTCAGCGGGGTCGGACCTTCGGGTCCGGCCCCGCTTTCGTCGTTGCGGTGGGGGCGGGCGCGGCGGCTGCGGCTGCGACTCGGCTGCGTTCTGCGGACAGACCGTGGCCGGTCGGGCAACATGTGTCGCAAGCGGCCGGACCACCCGGCCATCGGATGGCCGGGACCCCGGCCGACAGGGAGGCACCATGGCCGGCTTCGACGACATCCAGAAGAACGTCTCCGCGAAGGCGCAGGAGGTCACCGACAAGGCGAAGGCCTTCGTCGACGAGAACAGGGACAAGATCGAGGAGGCCGTCAAGAGCGAGAAGGCGGAAGAGGTCTCGGACAAGATCATCCACGGGCTCGCCGACGGCATCAAGAAGGTCACCGGCGGGAAGTTCGACGACAAGATCGACGACGCCGCCGCGAACGTCGACAAGCACGTCGGCAACGAGTAGCCCCGCTCCGACTCCTGCGATCCCACACCCGTCCGGCATGCGCCGGGCGGGTGTTCGCGTCCCTCGGAAGACCGACAACGGTGTACCCCGATCTGGGTGCATCGGTGCGTCGGCGTGCTCGATACCGTGGAGTCGCGGGACCGCCCAGGGTGCCGCGGTGACCCGAACACCCCCGCCTCGCTGCTCGACCCTGCCCGGTCGACGGCGCGGTCCGCTGTGCCTCGCGTCATCCGACGACGACTCGAGAGCACTCTCCGATGCGACTGTCCCTGCTGCCCGCACGCCCCCGATCCGTGGCGATGGTGGTGGTGATCGCCCTCGTGACCGGCCTCCTCGCGGTGTTCGCGATCGCGCAGCCCGCGGCGGCGGCCTCGACGGTCAGCGTCACGGCGAAGGCCGACGACTCGGTCCTGAGCGGGGCGCCGGCGACGGTGACGCTCACGGCGAAGAACACCGCGGATGCATCCGGAGGCACGGACCTCTTCAACCTCGGGTACTCGTACACGCTGCCGGCCGGCGTGAGCTACGTCGCGGGCAAGGCGACGGCGGACGGAACGGCGCTCCCCGATCCGACCACGACGACCCTCGCGGACGGTGGCACGCTCCTCGTCTTCTCGAACGTGTCCGACCTGGTCTCGGGCGACCAGAAGTCGATCGCGTTCCAGGTCACCGCGTCCGACGCCGTCTTCCCGGTGGGCACGTCGTTCACCGGCACGGCACAGATCGCCGTGAACGACGACGCACGCAACATCCCGACGTTCGACGCCACCGGGGCTCCGGCGACGAACACGTCGAACTCGGCCACGGCGACGTCGAACCCGACGTCGATCTCCGCGATCCGGATCACGAAGGCCGAGGGCAGCCCGGAGAACGAGCTCGTCCGCGGCGTCCACGACCACCCGACGGTGTACACGCTGACCGTACAGAACACCGCCACGGCTCCGAGCACGAACGTCACGGTGACGGACCTCCTGCCGGCGGGGCTGGAGTTCCTCGGCTGCGGCGCGATCGACAACACGACCTCGGGACCCGAGTACGCGGGCGCTCCGTCGCTCCAGTCCGCCACGGCGGCCGGCGCCACGGGTTCGTGGGACCAGAGCGCCTGCCTGACGCCGGACAGCGTCACGACGGTGGACGACGTCCCGGGACAGGGCGGCGCGGTCTTCACGAAGGTCGTCTGGTCGATCCCGACGCTGACGAACACCGCGGTCACCATCAAGTACCTCGCCGCGGTGCCGCTCTTCGAGAACACCATGGCGTTCAGCGGGCAGGGCACGGACAAGCCCGCCGGGGCCGTGTCGGCACCGGCCGCCACGGGGCTGCACGACGAGGCGAACCTCGACAACAACAACGGCCCCTCGACCCGCCAGGACACCGCCGACACCACCTCGAACGGCCGCGGACAGGAGAACACCGTCGTCGCCGCCGGGACCTACACGGGCAAGGTCGGCGGGACGGCGACCTCGGCGCAGTCCGCGAGCGCCGCACTCACCGTCGAGGCGATGGACCTCGCCGTGGCGAAGTCGGTCACCACGCCGGCGGACGGCTCGTTCGCGGCCGGGAAGTTCGCGACCTACTCGTTGGACGTGCGGGCGAGCGAGTACGAGTCGTCGGCGGGCATCACGTTCACCGACACGCTCGGCGACGGACTCTGCCCCGCGTACCCGTCGGGCACGCCCACCACGGGGACCTTCCCCGCGGACTGCACGCTCGCGATGAACGCGTCGCTGGACCAGCAGATGACGAACGCCACCGTGGACCGTGTCGCCTACGACGCCGCGACGGGGAAGTTCACGATCTCGTTCCACATCGCGGACCTGGCAGCAGACGGCGCGACGACCGTCCGGTACCAGGCGCTCATGCGGACCGCCTACTCGGTCACGGGCTCCGGCGGGCCGACGTCCGCCGGTGACTCGTTCGACAACACGGTCGCGATGACGGGCACCTCCACCGGCGTCCACGGCGACAGCGGTGCCACGAAGGTGGTCGACGACTCCCGGGCGTCCATCACGTCGAAGGCCCCGACGATCACGAAGTCCGTCCTGCCGCGGAGCGCGAGCGACGGCGTGACGAGCTCCGCCGACTGCACCGCGGACGGCCGGCCCGGCTCCTACGTGACGACCACCCCGAGCGACGCCTTCGAGCTCGGGGACCTGGTCTGCTTCAAGCTGCAGGTGGACTTCCCGGCCGGCGTCCAGAGCCGCAACGCGACGATCACCGACATGCTCCCCGTGCACACCACGGCCGGCAGCAGCTGGGCCGAGGACACCGACTGGTCCTACGGGACGGAGAGCACGGTCCCGGAGTCGGACGTCGCCCTGACGTCCTCGTCGTCGACGACGGGCGCGTTCGCGATCGGGCACACGGTCTCCGGCGCGAGCGGCACGTACGTGGACGGTGACGCCGACGGTGCACGGGTCGTGCTCTACGTCGCCGCGCGCATCACCTCGCAGGGCTCGAGCGCGACGAAGGTCGACCTCGCCGACAACCTCATGAAGGTCGCCCAGCAGAACACCGCCGGCGCCGTGACGAGTCTCCGCACCTCGGTCGGCTACGCCGTCGCCGGGACGCCCACCGCGACCCTCGCGAAGGACATCGTCGACGCCAGCGGTTCGGTCACGAACCCGCCGACGACGACCGAGGGCGCGACGCTGCACTACCGCCTGACCGTCGGCAACCGACCGGCGACGGGCTCCAGCGCGGCCATCGGTGACGTCACGGTGTGGGATGCGCTCCCCGCCGGCGTCGAGTGTGCTGCGGTCTCGGCGATCTCGGACGACGGTGCCTGCGGTCCTGCGCCGACCGGCGCCGCGTCGCAGTACGCGTCCTCGCGCTACCTCCGCTGGACGATCCCCTCGATCGACGCCGCTGCCACGAAGGCGCTGGCGTACGACCTGACCGTGCCGACCCCCGGGTACGTCGGCACGGCGTACGCCAACACCGCGTCGGTCACCAGCTTCACGACCACGACGAACGCGGACACGACGACCACCTGGATCCCGGCGAAGGCTGCTGGGAGCACCTTCACCGCGACGCCGGCGCCGGGGCAGGGGACGGCGCCGAACGCCGACGCTGCACGATCCGTGTCGATCCCGGCCGTGGCGGTCGAGAAGCGCGGCGGCTCGGTCGCCGGCTCCACGACGAACCTCTCCGGTGACACCGCGGCGCCCGGCCAGGGCGTGACGTACACCTACTCCGCCACCGTCCCGGCACACACGAGCGTCGGCAACGCCACGCTCAGCGACCCGCTGCCGACCGGTGTCTCGACGACGTCCGCGAGCAGCTGGACCCTGACCTTCCCGGACGGCAGCACGATCACCGTGCCGGCTTCGGCCCGGTCGACCGACGTCGACGGGACCTACGCCGGGCAGACCTTCACGCTGACCGGGACGGGGAACACGCTCGGCGCCGGCGCCGTGGTCTTCCCCACGACCTTCGACAACGCCGGGGACTCGACCGCGGTCTTCTCCGTCACCGCATCCGGCCTCGTGGTGACGAAGGGTGTCGGGAAGTACGACGCGTCCGGCACCGCACCCGGCGCCGTCACGAACACGGCGACGTTCTCGTCGAAGCCGGCCGACGGGACCCCGTCGACGAGCTCCGCGGCGAAGACGATCGCGGTCCAGCCCCCGCAGGTCGGCATCACGAAGACCAACAACCTGGGCGGCCGGACCGTCGCCGGTCGGGACACGGTGACGTGGACGCTGACGGCGAAGAACACCGCGTCCACCGCGGACGCACGGTCGACCGTGATCGCGGACTGCTTCCCCGACGAACTCACCCTCACGAGCAGCTCGCGTGCCGAGAGCACGCCGACGAGCGCGCAGCAGACCGCACTGGGCAGCTGCCCGACCGGCACCACGCTGCACACGTGGTCGGTGGGCACCCTGGCCGCCGGCGCCTCCGCGACGATCACCGTCACCGCGACGGTGGGGACGGCCGCCCCCGCCGGACGGCAGTACGTGAACACCGCCAGGGTCCTCGCGTCCAGCCTCGACACCGACTACGCCACGGCGAACACGTCCTTCGTGCAGGTCGCGACGGCGACGAACTCGGTGACCGTGACCGGGCCGTCCATCGCGAAGACGCTCACGGCGCCGACGTGGAACGCCACGACCGGTGCCGGCACGGGCACCGCGACGACGAACCCCGCGAACAAGAACGCGCTCCCGATCCGCGCCGGCGACACCGCGACCTACCGCATCACCGCGACCGTCCCGGCGAACGTCGCGATGTACGACGGCCGGATCACGGACACCCTGCCGAAGGGCATGTCCGCGGTCGGGACCCCGACCGCGACCGCGAGCGACTCCTCGGTCACCGTCACCCCCTCGGTCGCCTCCGGGACCGTCACGGTGCGGATCTCCGACATCGCGACGGGGCTCGGCGCGCCGCTGACGATCACGGTCGACGTCCCGGTGCGGGTCGGTGCAGGTCAGGCGTCGGGCACCGCGTACTCGAACACCGCGAAACTCGCCTACGACCGGACGGCGAAGGGGGCCGAGCCGACCGACGCATCGACGACGTCGAACCAGGCGAACGCCACCGCGGTGACCCCGTCGCTCGCGATCACGAAGTCGGCGACGGTCGCCGGGCAGACCACGACGACCGCGAAGGCGGAACCGGGCCAGGACATCACCTACGCGGTGACGGTCTCGAGCTCCGGCTCGCCCGCGTACGGCACGAGCGTCACCGACTGCGTGCCGGACGGCATCGTGGTCGACCCCGCGCGGATCTCCGGTGGCGGCACCCTGGGCACCGACGCGAAGTGCGGCGGCGGTGTCATCACCTGGCCCAGCACGATCTCCGGCACCGGTTCCACGACCACGTACACGTACCACGCCGTGCTCGCCGAGGACGCGAAGCTGACCGGCGACGCCCTCGTGAACACCGCCTCGACGGGCACGTACACGTCGCTCCCGGACGGTGACGGCGGCTCGTACGGCCCCACCACCGCGAGCGCGTCGGTGACCCCGTCGTTCCCGTCCGTCGCCGTGGCGAAGTCCAACGACACCGCCGGCGGGCTGTCCTACGTCGGCGTCCCGTCCGACTTCACGGTGACGTTCACGAACACCGGCAGCGCCGCGACCTCCGTCGCCGCGCGGGACGTCCTGCCCGACGGGTGGACCTACGACGGCGGCAGCTCGACGACCACCAGGAACGGTGGCGCCAGCGCGGCCGCTCCCGACCCGTCGGCGGCCGGGACCACGCTCACCTGGGCCGACCTCGGGACGCTCGGGACCAACGAGACCCTGACGCTCCACTACCGCGCGACCCCGACGACGGCCGCTGCCACGGCGGCCGGCACGGCGACGAAGCACACGAACCACGTCACCGCGACGATCACGGACGCCTCCGGCGGCACCGGGTACGACGGCGGCGCCGGCTCGTTCACCACCTACCCGAAGCAGCAGGACGGCACCGCGGGGACCGACGCGACCGCGACCGCCGCGATCGCCGCGGCCGACCTGTCGATCGCCAAGAAGGCGACGACCGCGGACGTGGTGGCCGGCGCGACCACGGCGAAGGCCTGGACGATCGTGGTCACGAACACCCGCGGGGACGCCGCACACGGCACGACCGTGGTGGACACCGTCGCCGGGCTCCCGGACGGCGCCACGCTGCGGTTCACCGGGTCGGGCTGGACGTGCACGACGACGGGCACGGACGAGCAGACCTGCGTCAACGGTGCCGTGGTCGCGTCGGGCTCGGCGTTCCCGGAGCTCGACGTCGCACTGACGCTGCCCGCCGACGCACCGCTCACCGCGATCCGCAACAGCGCGACGATCCACCAGGGCACCGGCCAGACGTTCGACCCGAACGACGCGAACGACTCGGACTCGGCGAGCACCACCCCGGTCGCGATCGCGGACCTCGCCATCACGAAGACGGCCGCAGCCGATCGCTTCACCGCCGGTGGGACCGCTTCGTGGACCCTCTCGGTGCAGAACGTCCGTGACCCTGCCGAGCAGAGCGACTCCGACGCCCGCGGCACCGTCACCGTGACCGACACGCTGCCGAGCACCGTACGGCTCGAGCAGGCGACCGTCGCGGACGACAGCGGGTGGACGTGCGACACCGACGGCAACACCCTGACCTGCACCCGTGACGGCCTGGCGAACGGGACGACCGCACCGCCGATCACCGTCACGGCGACGGTGCAGCCGGACACGACGGCGTCGCAGACGATCGCGAACACCGCTCGCGTCGCCGTCGACCCGTCGACGACCGACCCGAAGGCGTCGAACGACGTCAGCACCACGAACACCCCGGTCGACGACACCACCTCGCTGACGATCGCGAAGGCGTTCTCGAGCGACCGCCTCGTGGCGGGCGAGCCGGCGGACTGGACCATCACGGTCCGGAACACCGGCACGGCCGACGCGCGGAAGGTCGTCGTGACCGACGCGCTCGAGTCGGGGACGAGCCTCCAGGGCGGGTCACAGACCGACGGCGACTGGACGTGCACGTCGGACGACACGGTCTCCTGCGTGCTCGACGGCACCCTGCGTGCCGGGACGACGTCGTCGTTCACCATCACGGTGACGACGCCCGCCGACCTCTCCGGCACCCTCGCGAACACGGCCGTGGTGCGCTCGGACAACGCGGCGACGCAGACGGCGAGCACCTCGAGTGCCGCGACGCAGACGGTCGGACTGCGGGTCACGAAGACCGCGGACGTCCAGTCGGTCGACGCGGGGAAGGACGTCACCTACACGATCCAGGTCGCGAACCCGGACGGGCCGTCCGACCTGCCGGCGGGCGACGCGACGACCCCGAGCGTCCGCGTGCAGGACACGCTGCCGGTCGGCGTCGAGTACGTCGGGCTGACCGACGGGACCGCCGCGCACTGGACCGTGGAGTCGAACGTCGACGGCGTCCTGACCCTCGTGAGCACCGACGGCATCGCCGCTGGTGCCACCGATCCGGACACCATCGGCGTCGTGGTGCACGTCCCGGCCGCGTTCCGTGGCTCGTCCATCGTGAACACCGCGACCGCCGCGCCGGTCACCGCGAAGGGGGAGACGGCGCACGACGACGCGACCGTCGGCGTCACCACCTCCGCGGACCTGTCGATCACGAAGACCAGGACCAGCGCGGCCTCGGCCGACGCCGGGACGGACGTGACCTACGACGTGACCGTGACGAACGCCGGCCCCTCGGACGCCCAGCGCGTCACGTGGACCGACACCGCCCCGGCCGGGATGACCGTGACCGCGGTCACCACGGACGACGCCGCGTGGGAACAGGGCGTCGACCCGACCACCTGGTCCACCGGCACGCTCGCGTCCGGTGCGTCCGCCACGTTCCACGTGAGGGCGGCGATCGCCTCGGGGACGCCGGCCGGCACGCTCCGGAACACGGCGACGGTCTCCTCGGCGACGGACGACCCGGATCCCTCGGACGACACCGCGGGTGCCGACGTCGACGTGACCACGCACGCCGCGCTGACGCTGTCGAAGACCCCGGTCGACCGGGCCGGGTCGACGGACCGTTCCACGACGACCACCGCCGGCGGCCAGCAGGTCTGGTACCTGCAGGTGCGCAACGCGGGACCGTCCGACGAGCAGCCGGACACCGTCGTCACCGACCAGCTGCCGGACGGCATGCGGTTCGTCGCCGCGCAGTCCGACGGCGCGGTGTGGGCCTGCGACGGCACCACGGACGCCAGCGTCGTGTCGTGCACGCTGGGATCGACCGTCGTCGCGGGCACGGATGCGCCGGGACTCTGGCTGACCACGGCGATCGCGTCGGGCTACACCGCCGGTGCGATCGAGAACCGCGCGGCGATCACGGCGCAGGGCACCCCGGAGCCGGTCGGCACCAACGGCGGGACGGCAACGGCCCCGCTGCCCGTCGCCGCCGTCGCGAACGTGCAGATCAGCATCGGGCACACCGGGAGGGCCGTGATCGGGAAGGACCTGCCCGAGACGGTGCAGGTCCGGAACGCCGGTCTCTCCGACGCGGCGGCCGTCACCGGGACCTACACGTTGCCGAAGGGCCTGACGTACGTCTCGACCGAGGCGGACCCGGCCTGGACGGTCACCGGGGTCGTCACGAACGCCGACGGCAGCACGACGGTGTCGTTCGCGCTGAGCGGCACGCTGCCGGCCGGCACGCTGGCGCCGGCGATCACGGTGCACCAGACGCCGACCGCTGCGGCCTACCCCGGTGTGACGCCGACGGCCACGGTGGCGACGACCACCACCGAGACGACGCTGGCGGACAACGACGCCGACGACGAGCTCGCGGTCCAGCCGCTCTCGAGCCTGTCCGTGACGAAGTCGCACACCGGCGAGCTGGTGCGCGGGAGCACGGTCGGGTACACGATCACGGTCAGCAACGCCGGACCCACCGAGGACCCTGGTCCCGTCGTGGTCACCGACGTGTTGCCGACGGGACTGTCGTTCGTGAGCGTCGACGACCGTGCCGCGACCTGCACGACCGGCTCGACGGTGTCCTGCACGCTCGACGAGCCGCTCGCCAGCGGTGGCCGGATCGCGATCCAGCTGACCGTCCGGGTCGCCGCGGACGCCCCCGACCGCATCACCAACGTCGCGACCGTCCGGTCCGCGACGACGCAGGTGGCCGGCGCGGTCGCGACGGATCCGCTCCGCGCGAGCGACCCGGCTCCGGTCCGCGCCGACCCGCAGCCCCGTGCGCTGGCGTTCACCGGTGCGGCGGGACTGGGTCTCGGGGGAGCGCTCGCGTTGCTCGCGCTCTCGGTCGGCCTGCTGCTGCTCCTGGTCCGCCGCCGACGCGACGCACGGTGACCGAACGGCGGGCGGTGACCGAGCGGCCTGCGGTGACCGCCTGACGGACGGGAGGACCGGTGCACGCCCGCACCGGTCCTCCCGTCCGTCGTCGGTCGGCACCACCCCGTCGGCCGGTCGGTTCCACCGGGTCGCGGTGCGCGATCCGTCGCTTCCTGCTGCCCCGCTGAGGCGGGACGTGTTTGCTCGGAGGGGTGACACGCCTCCGCAGATCCGCGACCAACGGTCGTGGCTACCACCGCGTCCGCTCGGGCAAGGGATTCTCGTACCGTGACCCCGACGGGCAGACCGTCACGGACCCGGACGTCCGGAAGCGCCTCGAGGACCTCGTCGTGCCGCCGGCGTGGGAGGACGTCTGGATCTCGCCGTACGACAACGGCCACGTCCTCGCCACCGGCATCGACGCGGTCGGACGGCGGCAGTACATGTACCACCCGTCCTGGCGAGAGCGGATGGACCGCATCAAGTACGACCGGGCACTCGCCCTCGCGGAGTCGCTCCCGAGCGCACGCCGCGGCGTCACCCTCGACCTGCGACGTCCCGAGCCGGATCGGCGTCGTGCGCTCGCTGCAGCGTTCCGGATGCTCGACCAGGGATCGCTGCGGGTCGGGTCGGAACGGTACGCGTCCGAGCACGGCAGCCGGGGCCTCTCCACCTTGCTCTGTGCGCACGCGCACGTGTCCGGTGACGACATCGAGCTCTCCTTCCCCGGCAAGAGCGGGCAGGAGTGGTCGTCGTCCATCCACGACGCCGACCTGTCGAGCGTGATCGCCGGGATGAAGCGCCGCGGACCCACGGCGCGGCTGCTGTCCTTCCGTCCGACCAGGGGCGCCGACTGGGAGCCGCTGTCGGCCGAGGACATCAACGCCTACGTCAAGGAGCGTGCAGGCGACGAGTTCACCGCGAAGGACTTCCGGACGCTGCACGGCACGGTCGCGGCGGCGATCGACCTGGCGGAGACCGGACCGCAGTCCAGCGAGACGAAGCGGAAGCGTGCGGTGTCACACGCGGTCAAGGCGGCGAGCGAGGTCCTCGGCAACACCCCGACGGTCGCCAGGCAGAGCTACGTCGACCCCCGTCTGCTCGACGCGTACGAGCACGGCGAGACCATCGATCCGAAGCGCGAGCACGCCGCGGAGTCCGAGGTCAGGGCACTGCTCTACCGCCAATGACCTCCATCGGTGCCGAGACACGTCCGCGATGACGTACCGTTGACCCTCGTGCCGTCCCACCCCCACGCGGCACGGAAGGACCCACATCAGTCGTGACCGACGAGTGCATCCACGGATTCCCCACCGAACTCTGCGACATCTGCGCGCCTCGACAGCGCGAGGTGCCCGACGTCCCCAAGGCCCCTGCGCCGCGGCGCACCCGCGTCAGCACCTCGCTGCGGTCGACCCCCGGCGGTTCGCCCGCCCGCGCGAAGGCGACCGCGCTGCGCACCGCTGAGCCGGTCATGCCGGCCGCCCGGGTCTTCGGCGCCCTGCGCGCACACCACGTGACCCACATCGACAACTTCGACGGGATCGTCGCGGACGGGGCGATCCTCGCGTCCGACGCCGTCACGCCGTCCTACGACATCAGCGCCCCTGCTGCCCGCGAGGCCCGAGCGGCGGCGACCGCGCCCGACGGGTCGAGCGTCGCCAGCCACGTGCCGTTCTCGCTCTCGCCCGACGGCGCGCGCTGGGACGAGGTCCGACGCGGGGCGCACGACACCGAGCGCTGGTCCGACGCCGCCCGGCACGCCCGTGGCGTCGACTACGTCGTGCTCGTCGTCCCCACCGCGGCCTTCGGCGCCTCGGTGATCCTGGCGGACACCGACGCCGACGCCGAGGACGTCCGGTTCGCGGTCGGTCCGGAGGCCGCGGCGAACCTGCTGCGCCGCACGGACCTCACCGACCCGGAGATGCACGGCGTGGAGGTCCTCGCCGGGCCGAGCGTGCCGTTCTCCTCGGTCGCGGTCATCGGCGTGCCGAACGACCGTGCACGCCACGCCGTGAAGGACATCCTCTCCGAGCACGGCGGGCACGTCCCGCGCGTCGCGGTCTTCCCGCCGTGGTTCGTGCCGCCGGTGGTCCCCGACGAGGACTGACCCGAACACGGAACCCCAGAACGGACACAGCACCGCGCGACTGCGTGGTGCTGTGTCCGTTTCGCGGTTCGGCGGGGTCGTCCGAGGCGGCTCGGGACGTGCGCTGCGGGGCGGACGCGAGCCGGGCCTCCAGGCCGGCGGATCCGCGGCAGAGCGGGGAAGTACGCTGGTCTCGACACGCCCGGGGAAACGCGACACGCCCGGGTTGCACGGAACCCCGGGCTATGGGAGACTTGTCCGGTTCCGAAATTCCCGGGGCGTTCGCGCCCCGAAGGATCACTGCACTGGCAGTGCACAACCCCCCTGTTCAGCAGGGCTGGGTTGGGCCGCAGGCAGCAGAACACATCGAAGCCCCACAACGTGACGGACACCCGTGTCCGGCGCCGGGGTGGCGATACGTCCACGCGGGCCGTCGTGTGCAACACGGCATGACCGTCCGCGCGGTTGACAGGAGAACAGCGGTCATCCCCAGCGGATGCGTCCGGTGATTCACGCAAACAGCCAGGTCCGCACAGGGCGGAACCCGGCGGCGTCAGGCGGCCCGAGGGTGCGCGGCGCAGAGAGGACAGAGAACACATGGCGGGACAGAAGATCCGCATCCGGCTCAAGTCGTACGACCACGAGGTCATCGACACGTCGGCCCGGAAGATCGTCGACACGGTGACCCGTGCCGGTGCGACCGTGGTCGGCCCGGTGCCGCTCCCCACCGAGAAGAACGTGATCGCAGTGATCCGTTCTCCCCACAAGTACAAGGACTCGCGCGAGCACTTCGAGAAGCGCACGCACAAGCGGGTCATCGACATCGTCGACCCGACGCCGAAGGCCGTCGACTCGCTCATGCGTCTCGACCTCCCGGCCGACGTCAACATCGAGATCAAGCTGTAAGGGGGCTGAACTGATGGCGAACACAACCAAGACCGTCAAGGGCCTCCTCGGCAAGAAGCTCGGGATGACCCAGGTGTGGGACGAGAACAACAAGTTCATCCCCGTCACCGTGATCGAGGTCGGCCCGAACGTGGTCACCCAGATCCGCAACGTGGAGCGCGACGGCTACGAGGCGATCCAGATCGCCGCGGGCCAGATCGACCCCCGCAAGGTGAACAAGCCGGCCGCTGGCCACTTCGAGGCCGCCGGGGTCACCCCGCGCCGCACCCTCACCGAGATCCGCACGTCGGACGCGGGCGAGTACACGCTGGGCCAGGAGCTCACCGTCGACGCCACGTTCGAAGCCGGCGCGAAGGTCGACGTCGTCGGCACGAGCAAGGGCAAGGGCTTCGCGGGTGTCATGAAGCGCCACGGCTTCGCCGGCGTCTCCGCATCGCACGGTGCCCACCGCAACCACCGCAAGCCCGGCTCGATCGGTGCTTCCTCGACCCCGTCGCGTGTCTTCAAGGGCATGCGCATGGCCGGTCGCATGGGTGGAGAGCGCGTGACCGTCCTCAACCTCACGGTGCACGCCGTCGACGCCGAGAAGGGTCTGCTGCTCGTCAAGGGCGCCGTCCCCGGTGCTCGCGGTCGCTCCGTCTTCGTCCGCACCGCCGTGAAGGGTAAGTGATCATGGCCACCACGACTGCAACCACGATCGACGTCCTCGACGTCTCTGGCGTCAAGTCCGGCTCCGTCGAGCTCCCCGCCGAGCTCTTCGACGTCGAGACCAACGTCCCGCTGATCCACCAGGTCGTCACCGCGCAGCGCGCCGCTTCGCGTCAGGGCACCCACAAGACCAAGAACCGCGGCGAGGTCCGCGGTGCCGGTCGCAAGCCGTTCAAGCAGAAGGGCACCGGCCGCGCCCGTCAGGGTTCGGTGCGTGCTCCCGAGCACACCGGCGGTGGCGTCGTCCACGGACCGACCCCGCGCGACTACTCGCAGCGCACCCCGAAGAAGATGATCGCCGCTGCTCTGCTCGGCTCGCTCTCGGACCGCGCCCGCGGTGGCCGTATCTCCGCTGTGGAGGGCTTCGTCGCGGCCGAGGTGCCGTCGACCAAGACCGCCCGCACGCTCCTCGAGAAGGTCGCGCCCGTCAAGAACGTGCTCGTCGTGCTCGAGTCGGACGACGAGCTCACGCTCAAGTCGATCCGCAACCTGCCGAACGTCCACGCGCTCTCGTACGGCCAGCTGAACGCATACGACGTCCTCGTGTCGGACGCCATCGTCTTCAGCAAGAGCGCCCTCGACGCCTTCATCGCGTCGAAGACCGCGAAGGAGATCTCCGCATGAGCGGCTTCAACAAGGACCCGCGCGACATCATCATCGCGCCCGTCGTGTCGGAGAAGAGCTACAGCCTCATCGACCAGGGCAAGTACACGTTCCTCGTGGACCCCCGCGCGAACAAGACCGAGATCAAGCTCGCCATCGAGAAGATCTTCGAGGTCAAGGTCGCCGGCATCAACACGCTGAACCGTCCTGGCAAGACCCGTCGCACGCGTTTCGGCATCGGCAAGCGCAAGGACACCAAGCGCGCCATCGTGACGCTCAAGTCCGGTTCGATCGACATCTTCACGGCTGTCGGCTGAGGACCTTAAGGGATAAATCATGGCTATTCGTAACTACAAGCCGACGACCCCGGGTCGTCGCGGCTCGTCGGTCGCCGACTTCGCCGAGATCACCCGTTCGACGCCGGAGAAGTCCCTGCTTCGTCCGCTGCCGAAGACCGGTGGCCGGAACAGCTCGGGCCGCATCACGACCCGTCACATCGGTGGTGGCCACAAGCGCCAGTACCGCGTGATCGACTTCCGTCGTCACGACAAGGACGGCGTCGACGCCAAGGTCGCGCACATCGAGTACGACCCGAACCGCACGGCGCGCATCGCGCTCCTGCACTTCGTGGACGGCACCAAGCGCTACATCCTCGCGCCGAACAAGCTCAAGCAGGGTGACGTCGTCGAGCAGGGCCCCGGTGCTGACATCAAGCCCGGCAACAACCTGCCGCTGCGCAACATCCCCGTGGGTACGGTCATCCACGCGATCGAGCTCCGCCCCGGTGGCGGCGCCAAGCTCGCGCGTTCGGCCGGCGCCTCGGTGCGTCTCGTCGCCAAGGACGGCCCCTACGCGCAGCTCCGTCTGCCGTCGGGCGAGGTCCGCAACGTCGACGCCCGCTGCCGCGCCACCATCGGCGAGGTCGGCAACGCCGAGCAGTCGAACATCAACTGGGGCAAGGCCGGCCGCATGCGCTGGAAGGGCGTCCGCCCGACCGTGCGTGGTGTCGCGATGAACCCGATCGACCACCCGCACGGTGGTGGTGAGGGCAAGACGTCCGGTGGTCGTCACCCGGTCAGCCCCTGGGGCCAGGCCGAGGGTCGCACGCGCAAGCCGAACAAGCCGAGCGACAAGCTCATCGTCCGTCGCCGTAACGCCGGCAAGAAGCGCAAGTAGGAGTTCAGAAGATGCCACGCAGTCTGAAGAAGGGCCCCTTCGTCGACGAGCACCTGCTTCGCAAGGTCGTCACGCAGAACGAGGCCAACACGAAGAACGTGATCCGTACGTGGTCGCGCCGCTCGATGATCGTCCCGAACATGCTCGGGCACACCATCGCGGTGCACGACGGACGCAAGCACATCCCGGTGTTCGTCACCGAATCGATGGTCGGTCACAAGCTCGGCGAGTTCGCGCCGACCCGTACCTTCCGCGGTCACGTGAAGGACGACAAGAAGGGCCGTCGCCGCTAAGGCGGCGACGCAGAGGAGGAACGAAATGGTGGAGTCGATCGCACGCGTGCGACACATCCGCGTCACGCCTCAGAAGGCCCGTCGCGTCATCGAGCTGATCCGCGGCAAGCAGGCCCACGAGGCGCTCGCCATCCTGAAGTTCGCCCCCCAGGGCGCTTCGGAGCCCGTGTACAAGCTGGTCGCCTCGGCGATCGCCAACGCACGTGTCAAGGCGGACTCGACGAACAGCTTCCTCGACGAGCGCGACCTCTACGTGAGCCGCGTCTTCGTCGACGAAGGCACGACCCTCAAGCGGTTCCAGCCGCGTGCTCAGGGCCGGGCCTTCCGGATCAACAAGCGCACCAGCCACATCACGGTGGTCCTCGCGACCCCTGACGAGGCCGAGGCTGCTGCCGCGACGAGCAAGAAGGCGAGCAAGTAATGGGCCAGAAGGTCAACCCGTACGGCTTCCGCCTCGGGATCACGACGGACCACGTCTCGCACTGGTTCACCGACAGCACGAAGCCGGGTCAGCGCTACGCCGACTACGTCGCCGAGGACATCAAGGTGCGTCAGTACCTGAAGAAGACCCTCGACCGTGCCGGCGTCGCCCGCATCGAGCTCGAGCGCACCCGTGACCGTGTCCGCGTGGACATCCACACGGCGCGTCCGGGCATCGTCATCGGCCGCCGCGGCGCCGAGGCGGAGCGCATCCGTGGCGAGCTCGAGAAGCTCACCAAGAAGCAGATCCAGCTCAACATCCTCGAGGTCAAGAACCCCGAGACCGAGGCCCAGCTCGTCGCGCAGGGCATCGCGGAGCAGCTCTCCGCTCGTGTCGCGTTCCGTCGCGCCATGCGCAAGGGCCTCCAGGGTGCACAGCGCGCCGGTGCCAAGGGTGTCCGCATCCAGGTCGCCGGCCGTCTCGGCGGCGCCGAGATGTCGCGCTCGGAGTTCTACCGCGAGGGCCGCGTGCCCCTGCACACGCTCCGCGCCAACATCGACTACGGCTTCTACGAGGCCCGGACGACGTTCGGTCGCATCGGCGTGAAGGTGTGGATCTACAAGGGCGACATCACGAACAAGGAGCTCGCTCGCGAGCAGGCGAACCAGCGTTCGTCGCGCCCCGAGCGTCGTGGAGGCCCGCGTGGCGACCGCAACGACCGCGGTGACCGTCGTGGCGGCGACCGCGGCGACCGTGGCGGCCGCGAGCAGCAGGCCCCGCAGGACGCGCCGGCCGGCGCAGGAGTTGAGGCGTAACCATGCTTATCCCCCGTCGAGTCAAGCACCGCAAGCAGCACCACCCGAAGCGTTCGGGTCAGGCGACCGGTGGCACCAAGGTCTCCTTCGGTGACTACGGCATCCAGGCCCTGACCCCCGCTTACGTGACCAACCGTCAGATCGAGTCCGCTCGTATCGCCATGACGCGTCACATCAAACGTGGCGGCAAGGTGTGGATCAACATCTACCCGGACCGTCCGCTCACGAAGAAGCCTGCCGAGACCCGCATGGGTTCCGGTAAGGGTTCGCCCGAGTGGTGGATCGCGAACGTCAAGCCGGGCCGCGTGCTCTTCGAGCTCTCCGGCGTCAGCGAGGACATCGCCCGTGAGGCGTTGACCCGTGCAATTCACAAGCTGCCCCTCAAGGCACGCATCATCAAGCGCGAGGAGGGCGACGCATAATGGCGATCGGTTCCAAGGAGCTCCGTCCGACGGAGCTCGACACGTTCGAGAACGAGCGTCTTGCTGACGAGCTGAAGAAGGCCAAGGAGGAGCTCTTCAACCTCCGCTTCCAGTCGGCCACCGGCCAGCTGGAGAGCCACGGTCGTCTTCGTGCCGTCAAGCGCGACATCGCCCGGATCTACACCGTCCTCCGCGAGCGCGAGCTCGGCATCCGTGCCACCCCCGCGCCCGTCGAGACCGCAACCAAGGCCAAGAAGTCGACGAAGAAGGCTGACAAGCCGGTCGAGTCGACCGAGGCCGAGACCGCCGAGGAGAACTGATGGCGAACGAAGAGAAGGACTCCGCCGCCCTCACCCGCGGCTACCGCAAGACGCGCCGCGGTTACGTGACCAGCGACAAGATGGACAAGACCATCGTCGTCGAGGTCGAGGACCGCGTGAAGCACGCCCTCTACGGCAAGGTCATCCGCCGCACCTCCAAGGTGAAGGCACACGACGAGGCCGGCTCGGCCGGTGTCGGCGACCTCGTCGTGATCAGCGAGACCCGTCCCCTCAGCGCCTCCAAGCGCTGGCGCCTGGTCGAGATCCTCGAGAAGGCCAAGTAGGCCTCGCGGCCCGCTTGCGGAAATAGGAGACAGCAGTGATTCAGCAGGAATCCCGCCTGAAGGTCGCCGACAACACGGGTGCCAAGGAGATCTTGACCATCCGCGTGCTCGGTGGCTCGGGTCGTCGCTACGCCGGTCTCGGTGACGTCATCGTCGCCACGGTGAAGGACGCCATCCCCGGCGGCAACGTGAAGAAGGGTGACGTCGTCAAGGCGGTCATCGTTCGCACCAAGAAGGAGACCCGTCGCAACGACGGCTCCTACATCAAGTTCGACGAGAACGCGGCAGTGATCCTCAAGGCTGACGGCGACCCGCGCGGCACGCGCATCTTCGGTCCGGTCGGTCGCGAGCTTCGTGACAAGAAGTTCATGAAGATCATCTCGCTCGCGCCGGAGGTGCTGTAAGCCATGGCGAACATCAAGAAGGGTGACCTGGTCCAGGTCATCACGGGCGCGACGCAAGAGCGTGGCGGCGACCGTGGCAAGCAGGGCAAGGTCATCGAGGTCCTCACGGACAAGAACCGCGTCGTCGTCGAGGGCGTGAACTTCGTCACGAAGCACGTCCGCGTCGGTCAGACGCAGCGTGGTTCGAAGACCGGCGGCATCGAGCAGCACGAGGCCCCGATCCACGTGTCGAACGTCGCGATCGTCGATCCCAAGACGAAGAAGCCGACCCGCGTCGGCTTCCGCACCGAAGAGGTGGAGAAGGACGGTGTCAAGAAGACCGTCCGAGTCCGCTACGCCAAGAAGTCTGGTGAGAAGCTCTGATGACTGACACGACTGCCGCGACGGCTGACAAGGTCCAGCCGCGCCTGAAGCAGAAGTACAAGAACGAGATCAAGGCGGCGCTGACCGAGCAGTTCGGCTACGCGAACGTCCACCAGGTCCCCGGCCTGGTCAAGGTCGTCGTGAACACCGGTGTCGGCGAGGCAGCTCGCGACTCGAAGATCATCGAGGGGGCCATCAAGGACCTCACGGCGATCACCGGTCAGAAGCCGCAGGTCACGATGGCCCGCAAGTCCATCGCGCAGTTCAAGCTGCGTGAGGGCCAGGCCATCGGCGCGCACGTCACCCTCCGTGGCGACCGTGCGTGGGAGTTCCTGGACCGCCTGCTGTCGCTGGCGCTTCCCCGTATCCGCGACTTCCGTGGTCTCAGCGACCGCCAGTTCGACGGCAACGGCAACTACACCTTCGGTCTCACGGAGCAGAGCATGTTCCACGAGATCGACCAGGACCGCATCGACCGTGTCCGCGGCTTCGACATCACCGTCGTGACCACCGCGAAGACGGACGACGAGGGACGCGCGCTGCTCAAGCAGCTCGGCTTCCCGTTCCGCTCTGCCGAGCAGACGGTCTAAACTACTTCGGGCGCTGCGGGCCGAAGGACTCTCGAGTCCTCCGGCCCGCACGCACGAACACAGACTCCGGGGAATCGCCCTGGAGTCACTCGATCGCTCAGGTCGGCATTCGTGGAACGGGTGTCGAAACCAGGCGAGAAACGGAATCACATCATGACGATGACCGATCCGGTCGCAGACATGCTGACCAGATTGCGGAACGCGAACTCGGCGCACCACGACGCCGTCTCGCTTCCGAGCAGCAAGCTCAAGACCACCATCGCTGACATCCTCAAGCGCGAGGGTTACATCACCGAGTGGAAGGTCGAGGACGCCCGCGTGGGCAAGACCCTCACCATCGAGCTGAAGTACGGCCCCGAGCGCGAGCGTTCGATCGCCGGCATCAAGCGCGTGTCGAAGCCCGGTCTCCGGGTCTACGCGAAGTCGACGGAGATCCCCCAGGTCCTCGGTGGCCTCGGCGTGGCGATCCTGTCCACCTCGTCGGGTCTCCTGACCGACCGCGAAGCCGAGCAGAAGGGCGTGGGTGGGGAAGTCCTCGCCTACGTTTGGTGATCGAACATGTCACGAATCGGACGTCTTCCCATTGACATCCCCGCTGGCGTGACCGTCTCCATCGACGGTCAGAACGTCGCGGTCAAGGGCCCGAAGGGCGAGCTCGCGCTCGTCGTCGCGGAGCCCATCCAGGCGAACGTCGAGGAGAACCAGGTCCTCGTCACCCGCCCGGACGACGAGCGTGAGTCCCGGTCGCTCCACGGCCTGACCCGCACGCTCATCGCGAACCAGATCATCGGCGTCACCCAGGGCTACTCCAAGGGCCTCGAGGTCGTCGGCACCGGTTACCGCGTCCAGGCGAAGGGCTCGAACCTCGAGTTCGCGCTCGGCTACTCCCACTCGATCACGGTCGAGCCGCCGGCGGGCATCAGCTTCGCCGTCGAGGGCAACAACAAGGTCACCGTCAACGGCATCGACAAGCAGGCCGTCGGCGAGGTCGCTGCGAACATCCGCAAGCTGCGGAAGCCCGAGCCCTACAAGGGCAAGGGTGTCCGTTACGCGGGCGAGAACGTGCGCCGCAAGGCCGGAAAGTCAGGTAAGTGATCATGGCTATCGGAACTCGTACCCGAGGCAAGAGCAAGGCGGCTGCCAAGGCCCGTCGCCACAACCGCCTCCGCAAGAAGATCACCGGCACCGAGGCACGTCCGCGTCTCGCCGTCACCCGCTCGGCACGTCACGTGTTCGTGCAGGTCATCGACGACTCCAAGGGTCACACCCTTGCCAGCGCGTCGACGATGGAGGCCGACCTCCGCTCGTTCGACGGCGACAAGACCGCCAAGGCGCGTCGCGTCGGCGAGCTCCTCGCCGAGCGTGCGAAGACCGCCGGTGTCGAAGCCGTCGTGTTCGACCGCGGTGGTAGCAAGTACGCCGGTCGCGTCGCCGCGATCGCCGATGGTGCCCGTGAAGGAGGGCTGAACCTGTGAGCGACATCGCGAACAACAGCAACGCCGAGGAGACCCCGGCCGTCGAGGAGACGACCGAGGCCACCAGCGCTGAGGAGACCACCGAGGCCACCAGCGCCGAGGAGACCAAGTCCACCGACGCCAAGGCGGAGGCTGCTGCCCCCGTCGCCGAGCGTCCGGTCGAGACCGCTGCCGGCTCCGCGTCCAACAACCGCGACTCGGCCGACAACCGTGGCCGTCGTGGTGGCGGTCGTGACCGTCAGCAGGGCCGCGACCGCAACAACCGCGGTGGCGACAGCCAGTTCCTCGAGCGCGTGGTGACCATCAACCGCGTCTCGAAGGTCGTCAAGGGTGGTCGTCGCTTCAGCTTCACGGCGCTCGTCGTCGTGGGTGACGGCAACGGCCTCGTGGGCGTCGGCTACGGCAAGGCCAAGGAGGTCCCCACGGCGATCTCCAAGGGTGTCGAAGAGGCGAAGAAGAACTTCTTCCGCGTCCCCCGCGTCGGCAACACGATCCCGCACCCGGTGCAGGGTGAAGCCGCCGCTGGCGTCGTCCTCCTGCGTCCGGCCGCTGCCGGTACCGGTGTCATCGCCGGTGGTCCGGTCCGCGCCGTGCTCGAGTGCGCCGGCATCCACGACGTCCTGAGCAAGTCGCTCGGGTCGTCGAACACCATCAACATCGTGCACGCCACGGTCGAGGCCCTCAAGCAGCTCGAGGAACCCCGCGCCGTCGCCGCACGTCGTGGCCTCGACGTGGACCACGTCGTGCCGGCTCGCCTCCTGAAGGCCGAGGCGGCAGCACGTGCCGCAGCGACCGAGAAGGCAGGTGCCTGATGGCCATGCTGAAGATCACGCAGACGAAGTCCGTCATCAGCGAGAAGCAGTACCAGCGCGACACGCTCCGCAGCCTGGGTCTCAAGCGCATCGGCCGTACGGTCCTGCGCGAGGACAACTCCCAGAACCGCGGGTACATCGCGACGGTGGCGCACCTCGTGAAGGTCGAGGAGGTCGACGCATGAGCGACGAGAAGAACGAGCGCGTCCAGATCCTGAAGGTGCACCACCTTCGTCCGGCCGCTGGCTCGAAGAAGGACCGCACCCGTGTGGGTCGCGGTGAGGGCTCGAAGGGCAAGACCGCGGGCCGCGGTACCAAGGGCACGAAGGCCCGTTACCAGGTCCGCGTCGGCTTCGAGGGTGGGCAGATGCCGCTGCACATGCGCACCCCGAAGCTCCGCGGGTTCAAGAACCCGTTCCGCGTCGAGTACCAGGTCGTGAACCTGGACAAGCTCGCGGAGCTCTACCCGAACGGTGGCGACGTCACCGTTGCGGACCTGGTCGCCAAGGGCGCCGTCCGCAAGAACGAGAAGGTCAAGGTTCTCGGTCAGGGTGACATCAGCGTGAAGCTCACCGTCACGGTCGACAAGGTCTCGGGCTCCGCCCAGGACAAGATCGTGGCTGCGGGCGGCACCGTCTCCCAGTAGTCCCGTGGGGGGGGGGGGGGGGGGGGGGGGGGGGGGGGGGGGGGGGGGGGGGGGGGGGGGGGGGCCCCCCGCGGGGGGGGGGGGGGCCGGGGGCCCGGGGGGGGGGGGG
>JASCOI010000199.1 GCA_029959665.1 Microbacteriaceae bacterium PS02333 | reverse complement strand
GGGGGGGGGGGCGCCCCCCCCCCGGGGCGGGCGGCGCGCCCCCCGCGCCCCCCCCCCCCCCCCAGCCCGAGACGACGCGCGTCGGAACGCGCGGTTACTTCGTGAGCACCGCCGCGACCTCCGGGATGCGGTCCACGTAGCCGCGGACCAGGTCGCGCGCCACGGAGACGCTGTCGACGAGCGGGTGCAGCGCGAACGCCTTGAGTGCCTCGTCCTTCGACCCGGTGAGCGCCGCGGCGATGGTGTGCCGTTCGACGGCCTTCACCTGCGACATCAGGCCGATCTGGTGCAGGTCCGGCTGGTCGGTCGTCATCGGGTGCACGCCGTTCGCGTCCACCATCGTCGGGACCTCGACCACGGCGTCGCGCGGCAGGCCCGCGATGGTGCCGTTGTTCCGGACGTTGAGGATCATCGTCTGGCGCTCGTTCCGGCTGATCGCGGCCATCACACCGAGGGCGACGCCCGCGTAGCCCTGGTGCGACGGGTCGGTCTCCCGTTCCTTCGGGTCGAGCGGCTCGTCCTGCGTGCCGCCCTTCGCCTCGGCCATGTAGGACGCGCTCCGTCGCTCGACGGTCTCGCGCCAGAGCTCGGCGACACCGTCTCCCGCGGCACTCGCCCGGTCGTAGAACGCAGACTGGCTCTCGGCGAGGAAGTCCCCACGGGTCTTGCCGGAGCCGACGATGGAGCGCACGGCGTCGCGGTTGAAGTAGTAGTAGAACAGGTACTCGTTCGGGATCGCGCCGAGGGAACGGATCCAGTCGAGGCCGAAGACGTGCCCCTCCTCCATGGCGCCGAGTCGCTCGTCGTCCGCCATCAGCTCGGGGAGGACGTCGCGGCCGTCGTACATGACGCGGCGCATCCAGCCGAGGTGGTTCAGGCCGACGTAGTCCATCTGCACGCGGGTGTGGTCGAGGCCGAGCATCCCGGCGACGCGACGGCCGAGCCCGGACGGGGTGTCGCAGATGCCGAGGACACGGTCGCCGAGGACGCTCTGCATCGCCTCGGTGATGATGCCCGCCGGGTTCGTGAAGTTCATCACGTAGGCGTTCGGGGCGAGGTCGCGGATGACCTTCGCCGCCTCGACCATCACGGGCACGGTGCGGATCGCGTAGGCCAGGCCACCGGGGCCGGTGGTCTCCTGCCCGAGGACGTTCAGGTCGAGCGCCACGTGCTCGTCGCAGCGCCGACCCTCGAGCCCCCCGACGCGGAGCGCGGCGAAGACGTAGTCGCTGCCCTCGACGGCGCGGTGCAGGTCCGTCGTCGGCTTGAGGGCGGGCGCGTCGGGGAAGTCGGCGGCGAGCTCGGTCAGGATCGCGACCATCGCGTGCAGCCGGACCTCGTCGACGTCGTACAGCGCGACCTCGTCGACGCGCGGTGAGCCGGTGTCGCGGAGCAGCGCCTGGTACACGTACGGCGTGCGGAACCCGCCGCCTCCGAGGATGCAGAGCTTCATGTGATGATGACCTCTCCGCCGGCGTTCCGGCTGTGTGCGAGTGTTTCGTCGGGAGCGCCGGTCGTCGTGATCAGCGTGTCGACGTCGGTGAGGGAACAGAGGCGGAGCGCCCCCGTCCCGGGGAACTTGGTCTCGGATGCGAGCAGGACGACGCGCTCGGCGGCGGCGATCATCGACTGCTTGATCGGGGCTTCGACGGCCATGTTGTCGACGACGTGGCCGTTCGCGCGGACGCCGGTGCACGACAGGAAGACCACGTCGGCGCTGACGTGCTCGAGCGCGGCCTCCGCCAACGACCCGACGAGCGTGCGGTAGTTCCGGCGGACCACGCCACCGAGGAGCACCAGGCGCACGGCCTCGTCGTCGCGCAGGACGTCGAACACGGCGAGGTTCGTCGTGATGACGGTGATGTCGCGCCCGCGGAGGAGCTCGGCGATCTGTGGCGTGGTCGTGCCGATGTCGAGGATGACCACCTGGCCGTCGGTGACCATCGCGGCTGCAGCGGCGGCCATCCGGCGCTTCAGGTCGATGTCGCCGGCCTCCTCGAACGGGGTCTCGACGGGCTCGCCGTCGTCGCCGTCCTGCGCGGTCTGCCGCGGTGCGAGGACGGCACCACCCCAGGTGCGGACGAGTTCGCCGTTGCGGTCGAGCATCTCGAGGTCACGGCGGATCGTCGCCGGACTCACGGACAGGGCGTCGGCGAGTTCCTGGACCGAGGCCGCCCCGTCGAGCCGGAGTGCCTTGATGATGCGGTTCTGCCGTTCTCGCAGGATCATGCCGTCACCATATCCGAAATCGCGCACGATCACGCAAGATCGATCACGCAAACATCGATTCAGATCAGACTTAACAAATCTGGAGCAATCAGGTAACGTCCTCGCAACACGAACCACGCAGGCTTGAGCACCACCAGCGGATCGGAATCCCGAATCGCGCAGACCTGCGCAGGGATGATCCGCAATGACGAGGAGAAGCCGTGCCCGAGGCGAGCCCGACCACCGATCCCGGCGCCCTGCTGTTCGCCGGCGACGTGTTCTGTGACCTGGTGTTCTCCGGTGTCACGGCGCCGGAGCAGGGCGCCGAGGTGTACGCCGACGCGTTCGCCGTCACCCCGGGCGGCGTCGCGAACCGTGCCGTCGCCGCGGCCCGTGCCGGAGCGCCGACCCGTGTGCTCAGCCGCCTCGGTGACGACGTCCTCGGGCGGCACGTGCACGGCCTGCTGACCGCGGAGCCGTTGCTGGACACGAGCCTGCTCGAACTCGTGCCCGGCCATCAGAGCTCGGTCTCCGTCGCGCTGACGGGGCCGGAGGACCGGAGCTTCATCACGTACGAGGAGCAGCTCGAGCCCCTGACGATCCCCGACGACATCGGCCGGGTGGCCGCCACCCACGTCGGCATCGCCCGTCCGCTGCCGGCGTGGGTCGCGACGCTCCGCGCGTCGGGGACGACGGTCGTCGGCGGCGTCGGGTGGGACCACACCGGCGAGTGGTCCGGCGAGGTGCTCGACCGGCTCGCCGAGGTCGACGTCTTCGTGCCGAACGACGTCGAGGCGATGCGCTACACCAGGACCGACACCGCGCTGGCGGCCGCGAAGGTGCTCGCCGAGCGGGTCCCGCTCGCCGTGGTCACCCGCGGGCGGGACGGCGTCGTCGCGGTGGACTCGGCGAACGGTGTCGTCGCCACCGCCGACACGATCCCCGTCGACGTGGTCGACCCGACCGGCGCCGGCGACGTGTTCGTGGCCTCGTTCATGGCCGGCACGCACCACGGCTGGGACCTCGACACCCGTCTCCGGTTCGCCGCCGCGAGTGCCGCCTACGCCGTCACCGGACTGGGCGGTGCCGCGAGCGCCCCGCACCCGGCGGAACTCGTCGCCTTCCTCCGCCGCGCCGCCGCCCCCGGTGACTGGTCGTTCCTCGATGCGTCCGTCCCCACCGGCGCCTGACCCCACCCGACCCTCCCCAGCACCATCCACCCACTCGCAGAACTGGATGACCATGAAGCACATCAGCAAGACGACGATGCTCATCGGCGTCGCCGCGGCGGTCGCGCTCGGCCTGACCGCGTGCACCCCCGGCGGATCCGCGGCACCCGCGGCGTCGCAGAGCCTCGGCCCGGTGTCGAAGGACGTCGGCTCGGGGAAGACGACGCTGACCGTCTGGGACCAGAACACCGACACCGGCATCGACGACGCGCAGAAGGTCCTCAACGACGAGTTCGAGAAGGCGCACCCGAACATCACGATCAAGCGGGTCTCGCGGTCCTTCGCCGACCTGAAGACGACGCTCAAGCTCGCGCTCTCCGGGGACAACCCGCCGGACGTCGTGCAGGCGAACCAGGGGTACCCGGACATGGGCGCCTTCGTGAAGGCCGGGTTCCTGCGTCCCGTCGACGACTACGCGAAGCTCTACGGCTGGGACGACTACTACCCGTCGAGCCTGCTGAAGCTCAACTCCTTCTCCTCCGACGGGAAGACCTGGCAGGGCGACGACCTCTACGGCGTCTCGCAGACCGGCGAACTCGTCGGGCTGTACTACAACAAGGCGGTCCTGAAGGACGCCGGCATCGACTCGCCGCCCACGACCGTGGCCGAACTGACCGAGGACATGCAGAAGGTCAAGGCGGCGGGCACGCTCCCGCTGAGCTACGGCGACGTCGAGAAGAGCCCGGGTATCCACCTCTACGGCCTGGTGCTCTCCGCACTCGCCGGCCACGACGCCGTGAACGACCTCGTCGCCGGCAAATCAGGCAGCTGGACCGGTGACGACGAGGTCAAGGCGGCGCAGACCATCACGGACTGGGTCGGCAAGGGCTACGTGACCGAGGGCGCGAACGGCGTCTCGCGCGACGACGCGGTGGCGGCGTTCGGCAAGGGGGAGTCGGCGTTCCTCATCACGGGCACCTGGTACCAGGCGACCCTCGAGGCCGCGGCGAAGGCCGACGACATCGGGTTCACGGCGCTGACCCCGCCCGACGCGTCGAAGCCCGTCACGATGGGCGGCGAGGGGCTGGCGTGGGCCATCACCTCGAAGACGAAGAACGCGAACGCGGCCGCCGCGTACATCGACTTCGTCACGAACGCGAAGGCCTCCGAGACCCTCGTCCAGAAGGGCAACCTGCCGACGGTGGTCCCCGCTGACGACACCCCGGCGTCCGGCACGATCGCGGGCGACATCACGAGCAACTACAAGTCGATCTCGTCGTCGAACAGCATCACGCCGTACCTCGACTACGCCACCCCGACGTTCTACGACACGATCACGGCCGCGATGCAGGACCTGGTCGCCGGCAAGGCCAGCCCGGAGCAGTACACGAAGACGCTCCAGGACGACTACGCCGGCTTCGTGAAGAAGTAGCGAGGACCCCCGTGACCCAGTTCACCGGAACCACGGCGGGCGCTGCCGATCGCAGCGCCCGCCGCGGGCGGACCCGCCGGCCGGCCCGCCCCCGCCGGCAGCGGCGGCGGCGCCGCCTCGCGG
>JASCOI010000198.1 GCA_029959665.1 Microbacteriaceae bacterium PS02333 | reverse complement strand
CCCCGCCCGGCGAGGGAACAGAAACGGGCGGGGCGGCGGGCGCGACCCGACGTTTTCTGTTCCCTCGATCGTGGGCGGGTGCGCGGGTGGGGGTGTGGCGCGGCGGTGTAGGTTCCGCTGCATGGCGAGCGAAGCGACGACGCTGACCGTTCCGGGGCCCGACGGCGACCGGGAGGTCCGACTGACGAGCCCGTCGCGCGTGCTCTGGCCGGACGCCGGCGTCACGAAGCTCGACCTCGCGAACTACCTCGTCACGGTCGGGGAAGCGTTCGTCCGGGCGAACGGGGACCGCCCGGTGTCGCTGCAGCGGTTCCCCGGCGGTGTCGACGGCGAGCAGTTCTTCTCGAAGAACCCGCCGAAGGGCGCGCCCGACTACGTCCGCTCGGTCACCGTGACGTACCCGAGCGGTCGGCAGCACCCGCAGCTCGTGCTCGACGAACCGGCCGTGGCGGTGTGGGCAGCACAGATGAACACCGTCGTGTTCCACCCGTGGGCGTCGAAGGCCTCGGACAGCGACCACCCGGACCAGCTCCGCATCGACCTCGACCCGCAGCCCGGCACCGACTTCCACGACACCGTCCCCGTCGCCGAGGAACTGCGGAAGGTCCTCGACGAGGTCGGGCTCACCGCGTGGATCAAGACGAGCGGGAACCGCGGGTTGCACGTCTTCGCACCGATCGTCCCCGAGTACGAGTTCCCGGACGTCCGGCACGCCGTGATCGCCGCGGCACGCGAACTCGAACGGCGGATGCCCGACCGGGTGACGACGGCCTGGTGGAAGGAGGAGCGAGGGAGCCGGGTGTTCGTCGACTTCAACCAGGCGAACCGGGACCGCACCATGGCGGGCGCCTACAGTCCCCGGGCGCTGGCACATGCCTCGGTCTCGGCACCGATCACGTGGGAAGAGCTGCCGCACGCGGACCCGACCGCGTTCACGGTGCTGACGATGCCCGACCGACTGCGGGACACCGGGGACCCGTGGGAGACGATGGGCGCGGAGTCGGCGTCGATCGCCCCGCTCTTGGCGTGGTGGGAGCGTGACCTGGAGAACGGTCTCGGTGAGCTGCCGTTCCCGCCCGACTTCCCGAAGATGCCCGGTGAGCCCCCTCGGGTGCAGCCGTCCCGGGCGAGGAAGCCCTAGAGCGAGGAGTCGTCCGGGAGCACGTCCTCGACACGGGTCGTGTGCATCGGCAGCACGATCGTGGCGGAGTGCAACCGCGCGAGCTTGGACCACGTGGGGCGGTGTGCCTCGCTGATGCCGTCGATGATCATGCGCCGAGCCCGAACGTGACGAGAGCGAGCGCGGTGGCGGTGACGCCGGCGATGCCGCTGATCACCGCGCTGAGCTGCAGCATGCGCTGGTGACGTGCTTCGCGGACCTCGCTCAGCGGGCTGCGCTGCGTGTGTCGGACGAGAGTTGCGTTGCTCATGTCGGTCCGCTCCGATCCGTGGTGGCACCCCTGGTCGGCTGCCGTGACCCGATCATTCCACGAAGTTACTAGTTTGACTAACTAGTTCGGAGATCGGACATCAGGAAGCGGCACCACCCCTCAGGACAGCACGTCCCGCAGGTCGTAGGCCGCCGGGACCTCGAGCTGCTCGAAGCCGCACGACCGGGCGTCGCGGTCCGGTCGCCAGCGCTCGAACTGCACCGTGTGCCGGAACCGCGCACCCTCCATCTGGTCGTACCGGACCTCCAGCACCCGCTCCGGCGACAGCCGGACGAAGGACGTGTCGCGACCCGACGAGAACCGCGACTTCTCCCCGTCACCGGTCACGGGCCTCCCGTCCGCGTCGCGGAGGACCACCGGGTCGAGCTCCTCGACCAACGCGAGTCGACGCTTGTCGGAGAAGGCGGACACGCCACCGACCTGCCGGAGCTCGCCGTCCTCCCCGTACAACCCGACCAACAGCGAACCGACCCCGTTGCCACTCTTGTGCACGCGGTACCCGATCGCGACGACGTCCGCCGTCCGGTGGTGCTTGACCTTGAACATCGATCGTTTGCCCGGCTCGTACGGTCGGGCCCGGGGCTTCGCGACGACCCCGTCGAGCCCGGCACCCTCGAACGTCGTCAGCCACTCGCGCGCCAGGTCCACGTCGAGGGTGGTCCGTGTCACGAACAGCGGGTCGGCGAGCTCGTCGGCCAGGGCCTCCAGCCGGGTACGCCGCTCGTCGAAGGGCAGGTCCACGAGCTCCTCACCGTCAGCCGCCAGCAGGTCGAAGGCCACGAACTGCGCGGGGGTCTCGGCACTGAGCTTCCGGATCCGGGACTCGGCCGGGTGGATGCGTTGCGACAGTGCCTCCCAGTCGAGCCGCTCGTGTCCGGGCTCGCCGGCGCGCAGCACCACCTCGCCGTCGAGGACCACCGGGTGGTCACGCCCACCGAACTGTGTGCGGAACGCCTCGACCAGCTCGGGGAAGTACCGGGTGAGGGGCTTGGCGCCACGGCTGCCGATCTCGACGTCGTCGCCGTCGATCGTCACGATGCCCCGGAACCCGTCCCACTTCGGTTCGTACCGGAGGCCGCCCGTCACGCGGTCGGGGTCCGGTACCTCGGGCACGGCCTTGGCGAGCATCGGTGCGATCTCCATGGGTCATGTGTACGCGCTGTCGCGCGCTCGGCCTGGAGGCTCGGATCACCCCGGGTGCGTCCGCTCGCCTCGCTAGGGTGGCCGGGTGACGACCGTTCCGACCGCATCGCCGGCCCCGACGCCGATCAGCCCCGTGCAGGCCCGGGCGCTCGCCGAGGGGGTGCTGCCCCCGGTCGAGGAGGTTCGCCCCGGCATCTGGACGCTCGCCGTCCCCTTCCGCTTCGGCGTACCCGACGCCACGCTCGTCTACGTCGTCGAGACCACGGACGGTTCCCTGGCGCTCATCGACCCCGGGTGGAGCGACGACGGCGCGCTCGACGTCCTGGACGGCGGACTCCGGTCGATCGGCCGGTCGGTGCAGGACGTCGGACTGGTCGCGGTGACACACCTGCACGCGGACCACCTCGGCGCCGCGACCGCCGTCCGACGGATGTCAGGGGCACCCATCGCGATGCACGCCGCGGAGGTCCGGGCGCTCGACCACGAGCGCGACGACGCGGCAGCGCACGAGGCCGAGATCGCCACGTGGGGTGTCCCGCACGAGCTGCGCGACGGCCTCACCGCGGCGTGGGGCGCCGGCCGCCACATCGGGCTCGGCGCGATCGAGCCCCCGTACGCCGACGTCCTGCTCGACGACGGGGACCTGCTGCCGATCGCCGGGCGGACGATCCGGTCGCTCTGGACACCGGGGCACACCGCCGGGCACCTCTGCTTCCTCGACGAGGCCGACGGATTGCTGTTCACGGGTGACCACGTGCTGCCGCGGATCAACTCCGGCATCGGGCTCGGCGGCCGCACCGCCTCGAACCCGCTCGGGGACTACCTGGCGTCGTTGGCGCGGCTGGACCCGTACGCGGACCTCGAGGTGTGCCCGGGGCACGAGTACCGGTTCCGCGACGTGGTGTCCCGCGCCCGCACCCTCGCTCGGCACCGGGAGGAACGGAGTCGCCACGTCGCCGAGGCCCTCGACACGCTCGACACCCCGACGCTGTTCGAGGTCGCGTCCCGTGTGCCGTTCAGCGGCGGCATCGAGTCGATGACGGGGTTCTTGCTCGCGAGCGCGCTCACGCAGACGGCGTTCCACGCCGACCTGCTCGGGCGGGGCGACGAGATCCGCCCCGCCTGACCCGTCAGACGACGGTGGTCGCGAGGCGCTCCAGTGTCGTCTTGGCGTCGTGGAACTCGGCAGCGGCGTGGTCGGCCAGCGGTGCGAGCGCCGGGAGCCGGTCCGCGAGCGTGGCGCTCACCGTGATCGGGTACCGGCGCATGCCCAGGGCGTTCCCGAGGATGAGCTCCAGCACGGGTGAGCCGTGGTCCCAGTGCTCGGTCGGGGTGCCGGCGTCGTAGGTCGCCCCGCGGCTGACGATCGTCACGACGGGCTTGCCGGCGAGGGGCTGTGCGTCCCCGTCGAACGCGGGTGCGAGGACCCCCGGCACGTGGATGCGGTCGATCCAGGCCTTGAGCGACGACGGCACCGTGTAGTTGTAGAGCGGCGAACCGACCACGACGGCGTCGGCGTCGAGCAGCTCGTCGATGATCTCCTGGCGGAGCGCGTCGGCCTCGGGTGCGACGGACTCCTCGGCGGTCCGGTCGGCGGCTGCCCAGTGCAGCGCCGAGCTCTCCAGGTGCGGGAGCGGTGCCGTGTGCAGGTCCCGGTGCACCACGGTGTACTCCGGACCCCGAGCGCGCCACGCGTCGGCGAACGCAGCGGTCAGCGCACGGGAACGCGAGTGGGAGAGGTCGGCGGACGAGTCGATCTGGAGCAGCGTGGGCATGCCACAACGCTATCGACGTCCGCCGCCCTCCGGCGGGCGATCAGGCGGTCGGCGGGGCGTAGAACTGCAGGTCGTTGCCCTCCGAGTCCTTGAACGGCGCGATGCGACCCCACTCGTGGTCCGAGATGCCCCCGGTGAAGTCGACTCCTGCGTCGCTCAGACGCTCGACCTCGGCGTCGATGGTGCCGTCCGGCTGGAAGGTGATCACCGCGCCGCCGTCGACGGAGCCGGAAGCGTGTTCGCGACCGTTCAGCCCGATCATCAGGCCGTTCGCGTCGATCTCCGACCAGTCGGCGTCCTGGCTCGTCACGGTGAGACCGAGCGCGTCCCGGTAGAAGGCCACCGCCCGGTCCATGTCGGTCACCGGCACCCACACTGCTGCGACTCCGCTTGCCATGTGCACTCCTCGGGTCATGGGAGGGCCGAGGGCCCGCCCGCTCCGGGCCTGCCGCATCCGCGGCGACCCGTTCCGATTGTGCGCTGCCGCACCGGTGTGCCCTCACGGCTCCGGCGCCGGTCGCGTCCACAGGACGGACGGGCGGCGCCGGGCGGCCTCCCGCCGGCGCCGCCCCGCCCGGCCCCGGCCGCGAC
>JASCOI010000197.1 GCA_029959665.1 Microbacteriaceae bacterium PS02333 | reverse complement strand
CGGTGCGGGCCCGCACCGAGCCTCCCGTCCGACGGTGGAGACGGACAGGGCGCGGCATGGCGACCCGTCCTCAGACGGGGCGGCGCTCGGTCTGCCGTGTCGTCGGCCGAGACGACAACAGGAGCCCGACGGCGATGACGAGCAGCCCGATGCCACTCCCGAGGACGGAGAGGTGGATCGACATCGACGCGACGTCGATGCCGGATCTCGCCGTGAGGAGCAGGCGATCGGCGAGGATCGCCGTGCCGTTCGTGACCAGGGCCGATATCGCGATGAGGCCGAGGCCGACGAAGACCGCGGCGGGGACGACGCGCCTCGCTCGGTGCACCGCGAGCAGGATGCACGCGACACCCACGGCCGTGCCACCGACGACACCGATCCCCGGGACGACCAGCCGGAGGAACGGCTCGGAGAAGGCGTCGGGTACCCGGACCCGCAGGGCCGTCGTCTGGACCACCCCCGCGACCGCGGCGACCAGGAGCAGCACCTGCGCGGCCGGGACCGCCCGCAACGGACGTTCGTCCGACGCACCGAAGCCCAGGATGAGCAGGCCGGCGAGTGTCAGGGGGCCGGCGAACAGCGACGCCGCGGACGCGACCTCGTGACTGACGTCGATCAGGAGCGTGGCGCAGGTGCACAGGCCGGCTGCGGTGAACACCATCGCTCCGACCGAGACGGCATCGACGCCCCGGAGCCTGGTCGACCGACCGTCGCTCACGATGCCTCGCGTGTCGGCCACCGGAATCGCTGAACGACTCCGGCAACCGACTCCGAGCGCGTCACGAGGACGAACAGACCGTAGCCGATGACGCCGCCCAGGACGTTGGTCATCCAGTCGTTGATGTCCGCGATGTGTCCGCCGTACGCGAGCCCCGCGGTGGCCATCTGCGTGAGTTCGATCGCGAGACTCGCGCCGGCGACGATCGCCGTCACCCGCCACCAGCTCGGCCGCGCGAGGAGCAGGGGGATGAGCGCGCCGAGCGGGACGAAGACCGCGATGTTGACGAGCGCGTCCTCGAGCCCGTAGTCCACGAACGGGACGAGCCAGAGCGGCAGTGGGCGCGGCCCGGAGTCCGGCCACGTCCCGACGTGGATGAAGATCGGGAAGACGGTGTTCGCGATCACACCCCCGGCGTAGAGCGCGAGGACGGCGGCGACGCTCGCCCGGGGAAGTGTGACGCGGCCACGGGCGCGGAGGGTCCAGAGCAGGACGAGGAAGATCACGACCCCGAGCGGGATCACGATGGGGAGCATGGGGACTTCGATGGACCTCATCCGCGGGCTCCGCTCGATCGATGCGCGCCGCGCTGCGTCTCCTCGGCGTGTTGCTCGGTCACCATCGTCGAACCTCCGGGACCGATTCTGTCATCCCGTGGGCGTGCTACGAGACCGCGCCCGAACGTGCACCCGACCACAGGTCGACGTCGAGAACGCCCACCGAGTGCTCGTCGATCGCGGCGAGTTCCTCCTCCGTGAAGGACAGGTCCTCGAGCGCGGCCACGTTCTGCTCCAGCTGCTCCACCCGCGAAGCGCCGATCACGAGCGACGTCACACGTTCGTCGCGCAGCGCCCAGGCGAGCGCCAGCTGCGCCAGGCTCTGCCCCCGGCGCTCCGCGATGCCGTGCAACGCCCGCAGGTGGTCGACGACCTCCGGCGTCAGCGACCCGGCGTCGAGCGACTTGCCCGCCGCCGCCCGCGAGTCCTCCGGGACGCCGTCGAGGTACCGCCCGGTCAGGAGCCCCTGGGCCAGCGCCGTGAACCCGATCACCCCGAAGCCCAGGTCGTCGGCTGCATCGAGCAGTCCCTCGTCCTCGATCCAGCGGTTCAGCATCGAGTAGGACGGCTGGTGGATCAGCAGCGGGGTGCCGAGGTCGCGCAGGATCGCCGCGGCCTGCCGGGAACGCTCGGCGTCGTACGACGAGATCCCGACGTACAGCGCCTTGCCCTGTTGGACGGCGGTGTGCAGCGCCCCCATTGTCTCCTCGAGCGGGGTCGAGGCGTCGAGCCGGTGCGAGTAGAAGACGTCGACGTAGTCCAGGCCCATCCGCTGGAGCGACTGGTCGAGCGACGCGAGGACGTACTTCCGCGAGCCACCACCCTGCCCGTACGGTCCGGGCCACATGTCCCAGCCCGCCTTCGTCGAGATGACCATCTCGTCGCGGTACGGCCGGAAGTCCTCTCGCATGAGCCGGCCGAAGTTCACCTCGGCGGCGCCGTAGGGCGGGCCGTAGTTGTTCGCCAGGTCGTGGTGGGTGATGCCGAGGTCGAAGGCGCGTCGGCTGATCGCCCGCTGCGTCTCGAACGGCCGGTCGTCGCCGAAGTTGTGCCAGTACCCGAGCGAGAGCAGCGGCAGGTCGAGACCGGAGCGGCCGGTCCGGCGGTAGCGCATGCTGTCGTAGCGGTTCTCTGGTGCGGTGTAGTCCATACGTCGAGGATGGCACCGTGTCATCTGAGGCCCCGAACTGGGGTGGAGATCGCGCCGTAACGAGGCGAATCGCGCTCATATGATCGGCCTGCTCCCTGCAGGAGGGAGCCTCTCCCGAAGGAACGCTCTTGCGCGCACGCACCGCTCCGTCTCCAACTCGAACCGTCCGGCCGATGCGGACGGCCATCGCGAGCGCCGCAGTCCTCGCGGCCGCACTCGCACCGGCACTGCTCTCCGTGGGCTCCGCCCAGGCTGCCCAGCAGGGCACGCTCGACCAGGCGAGTGAGACGTACAGCCTCGGCCCGTGGTCGAACGGCGACAACGGCCAGACGTTCACGCCGGCGATCAGCGGGCTCGTGTCCGGCATCGACCTGTACGAGGCGCAGGTCTCCGGGTCTGCCACGTACAACCTGACCATCCGAGCAGCGCAGAACGGGCTCCCCACGGGCCCGGTCCTCGGTACCGGCTCGGCGACCGTCTCCAGTGTCGGATGGTTCTCGGTCCCGATCACGTCGACCGCGCCCGTGACCGCCGGGGGTTCGTACGCGATCTCGTTCCAGGGCCCGTCGAACGCGTACGTGGGGTGCGACACCAACGTCTACCCCGGCGGCGGCGCGATCTACGAGGGTCGGAACTACGCCTCCAGCTACGACCTCGCCTTCCGCGAGTACGTCGTCGCCGGTGGCACGATCTCCGGCACCCCGACGTCGAACACCCCCGTCGATCACCCCTACTCCTACGACTACGCGGTGAACGGGTACCCGGCTCCGACGCTCTCGGTCGTCGACGGCGCGCTCCCCGACGGCCTCACCCTCTCGCAGTCCGGCCGGCTCTCCGGCACGCCGACCACGGTCGGGTCATCGACGTTCACGATCCGCGCCGCGAACGACAAGGGACAGCAGGACGTCACCTCCACCATCATCGTCCGAGCGCCAGTGGCGCCCGCTGCTCCCAGCGGCGTCACCGCGGCGGCCGGCGCCGGTTCCGCGACGGTGTCGTGGTCGGCACCCACGGACACCGGCGACGACCCCGTCACCGAGTACACCGTCACGTCCACCCCGGGCAACGTGACCGCGACGACTTCCGCCACGAGCGCGACGATCAACGGCCTGACCCCTGGCACCGCCTACACCTTCCAGGTCGCCGCCACGAGCGCCTCCGGCACCGGTGCCGCCTCCGAGCCGAGCACTGCCGTGACCCCCTACACGACGCCGTCCGCTCCGGTCGGTTTCCGCGTGACCCCCGGTGACGGATCGGTCGAGCTGAGCTGGGCCGCTCCCGCGAGCGACGGCTCCAGCCCGCTGACCGGCTACACGATCTCGCAGCGCGTCGACGGCGGGCCGTGGGCCGACGTCGCCACCCCGGCCGCAACCGACACCAACGCCGTCATCGACGGCCTGCGCAACGGCTCCACCTACGAGTACCGGATCGTCGCGTCCAACGCCGCGGGCTCCGGGCCCGCCGTGTCGAGCAACCCGGCCGCCCCGTTCGGCGTGGCCGGTTCACCGCAGGCGGTCGAGGCGGTCGGCGGCGACGAGTCCGCATGGCTCACCTGGTCGGCGCCCGCCGACGCGAACGGCTCCCCGGTCACCGGGTACCAGGTCGAGTACAGCAGCGACGGCTCCACGTGGAGCGAGCCCATCACCGCCGGCACCACGTCCGCCGACGTCACCGGGCTCACCAACGGCACCGAGTACTCCTTCCGTGTCGCTGCCGTGAACGCCGCCGGCGCCGGACCGTGGAGCGAACTCGCCACCGCGACGCCCGTCACCGTCGCGAGCGCACCGAGCGACCTGACCGTGACCCCCGCCGACGGCGCGGCCGTCCTCTCCTGGACCGCGCCCACGGACGACGGCGGTGCGGCCGTCACCGGCTACCGCGTCGAGTACCGTGCCGCCGGCGCTGAGTGGACCGGCGTCGACGCGTCGACCTCCCCGGCCACGATCAGTGGTCTGGACAACGGCTCCCGCTACGAGTTCCGCGTGCGCGCCGTCACGTCGGTCGCACCGGGCACCGCGAGCGACAGCGTCTCGACCACGCCGTTCGTGTTCGACCCCACCGCGCGCAGCGACGGGGGCTCGATCGACGGCACCACGCTGTCCGTCGGCGACCGTGTCCACCTCGGCGCGACCGACCTGCCCGTGGGCTCCACCGTGACGGTCGACCTGCACTCGACGCCGGTCCGCCTGGCGACGGCGACGATCGGCGACGACGGCGTCCTCGACACCGACGTGATCATCCCGGCCGGAACCGCCGCAGGTGCCCACGAGCTGGTGGTGACGCTGGACGGCACCGGGGCGGACCCCGTCACCGTGTCGCACGCGTTCACGGTCGCGCCGGCCACCGTGGCCGCCACGACCACCGCAGTGGCTCGTCAGGCCGCCGCGGAGCTCGCCTTCACCGGGTCGACGATCTCGCCGCTCCTCGTCGGCGGAGCCGCGCTCGCGGTCCTGCTCGGTGTCGGCCTGATCGTGGTGCGGCGCCGCCGCGCCTGATCGCTGACCTGACGGACTGGAGGCGCTGCGCCCGCCGGGGGGCTCGCCTCCAGGGCCG
>JASCOI010000196.1 GCA_029959665.1 Microbacteriaceae bacterium PS02333 | reverse complement strand
CGGGAGGCTCGGTGCCGGGCCGCCACGAGCCTCCCGTCCGCCGATCGGTGGCGACGGGTTCTCCACAGTCTCCGGGTTCTGGTGAACACGGAGGGCGCCGCCGGGTAGCGTCGGTTCCGTGGCCACCGCAGACCGACCCCGGCGTCCGAAGATCGGGCGCATCCCGATCACCGATCTCGCCCCGAGGACGCCGAACGGCTTCCCGGGCAAGGCGTTCGACGGCGAGGTGATCACCTTCGGAGCGACCGTCTTCCGAGAAGGACACGGCGTCATCGGCGCCGACCTCGTCGTGGAGCGCCCCGACGGCGGGACCAGGACGGTCCCGCTGATCCTCGTCGCACCGGGGACCGACCGGTACGAAGCGACGGTGCAGGTCGACCACACCGGCGTGTGGGCCTGGCACGTGGAGGCGTACTCCGACGACTGGGAGACCTGGCTGCACGGCGCACGACTCAAGATCGCGGCGGGCGTCGACACCGAAGCGACGCTCCTCGACGGTGCGGCCCTGCTCGACCGGCTCGCCGCCGAGACCGACTCCCCCGCCGCCGCCCGCGCCGCCGAACGCGTCCGCGACGAGGACCTCGACCCCGCCGAACGGCTCGCAGCGGTCGACGATCCCCGCATCACCGGCGAAGTGGCCGAAGCACCGCTCACCTCGCTCCGGACCCACTCCCCCGTGCAGCTGCTCGACGTCGAGCGCACTCGGGCCGGGGTCGGTGCCTGGTACGAGTTCTTCCCCAGGAGCGAAGGCGCCAAGCGGGGCCCGGATGGCTCCTGGAAGAGCGGCGACTTCCGGACGGCGGCACGTCGGCTGCCCGGCGTCGCGCGGATGGGCTTCGACGTCGTCTACCTGCCGCCGATCCACCCGATCGGGCACACCGCCAGGAAGGGCCCGAACAACACCCTCGACGCCGGACCGAACGACCCGGGCAGCCCGTGGGCGATCGGGTCCGAAGACGGCGGGCACGACGCGATCCACCCCGACCTCGGGACCGAAGACGACTTCCGCGACTTCGTCGAGACGGCGAAGAACACCGGGATGGAAGTGGCGCTCGACTTCGCGTTGCAGTGCTCCCCCGACCACCCGTGGGTGACCGAGCACCCCGAGTGGTTCACGGTCCGTGCGGACGGCTCGATCGCCACGGCGGAGAACCCGCCGAAGCGCTACCAGGACATCTACCCGATCCAGTTCGACACCGACCCGGAGGGCCTCGTGGCCGAGGTCGAACGGGTGCTCCGGCACTGGATCGCGTTCGGCATCCGGGTCTTCCGCGTCGACAACCCGCACACCAAGCCGCTCTGGTTCTGGGAGCGCGTCATCAGGGAGATCCGCGACGAGCACCCGGAGACGGTGTTCCTGGCCGAGGCGTTCACGCGTCCGGCGATGATGCGGGCGCTCGCCGAAGCCGGCTTCCAGCAGTCGTACACGTACTTCACGTGGCGGAACACGAAGGACGAGATCGCCGACTACTTCGACGAGCTCGCCCACGAGACGAGCACGTACCTCCGTCCGAACCTGTTCGTGAACACGCCGGACATCCTCACCGAGTACCTGCAGTTCGGCGGCCGCGCCGGGTACAAGATCCGTGCTGCGCTCGCCGCGACCGGTGCTCCGACCTGGGGCATGTACTCCGGGTACGAGCTCTTCGAGGACGTCGCACGTCCGGGCTCCGAGGAGAACATCGACAACGAGAAGTACGAGTACAAGCCGCGCGACTTCGCCCTGGCCGAGGCCGAGGGCGCGAGCCTGGCACCGTACGTGACGATGCTCAACCGGTTCCGCTCGGCGCACCCGGCGCTCCGGCAGCTCCGGAACCTGCACGTGCACGACGCCGAGGACGACGCGATCGTCGTCTACTCGAAGCACCTGCCCGGTCGGTTCATCCGGTCCGGTCGGGACGACACCGTGATCGTGGTCGCCAACGTGGACCCGCACTCGGCCCGCGAGACGACCGTGCACCTCGACCTCGCCGCCCTCGGCCTCGACCCGGAGCAGTCCTTCGACGTCCGCGACGTCGTCACCGGCCAGCGCTGGGTCTGGGGCTCGTCCAACTACGTCCGCCTGGACGCGTTCCAGGAACCCGTACACCTGCTCGTCGTGGAAGGACCGCACCGATGACCATCGACCCCGAACAGCCCGACCGCACCGCCGGTCAGGACCGTGGGCAGGGGCCGAGCGTGCCGCCGGTCCAGCCGCCGCCCCCGCCCGTGCTCCCCCGACTGATGCCGGAGGACACCCCCCGGCCGACGCACCCCGCGAAGCACGTCGATCCCCCGACGGCACCGGCACCGGCCCAGGCACCGGCGCCGTCCCCGGCGCCGTCCCCGGTCCCGACGCCGCCCTCCGCGCGCTTCGAGTCGCCGCGGTACGAGCCGCGGAGCTCCGCACCCGGCGAGGACATGCCGGGCGCCCGACTCCCGCGCCGCGAAGCTCCCGATCGCGGTGTCTCGGAGTCGGCGACGCTCTCCGGCCACGCATCCGACTCCGCGCACCCGCGGCACGTCACCGCGGAAGCGACGCTGGAAGCCGGAGCAGAACCCGTGCAGCAAGCCGTGCCGGAGGCAGTGCAGGAAGCGGCGCAGGACGGGACGGACGCGCCCGAGCCGAGCCGAGCCTCCAGCCCGGTGGCCGACGCCGCGACGGAGCCGCACCCGGCTCCCGTCGAGGAGTGGCTGCGGACCGCCGTCGCCGAGGGCCGCTGGTCCCAGCCGCACGACGTCCTCGGACCGCACCCCGTCGACGGCGGGACGAGCGTCCGTGTCGTCCGTCACCTCGCCCACGCCGTCCGGCTCGTCCGGCTCGAGGGCGACGACATCGAGCTGACGCACGAGGGCGGCGGGCTCTGGGCCGGCGCCACTGCCGAGCCGCTCGGGCGCTACCGGGTCGAGGCCGACTACGACTACGACGAGAGCACCGACACCGACGACACCACCTGGACGACCGACGACGCGTACCGGTTCCCGCCGACGCTCGGCGAGCTCGACCTGCACCTGTTCGGCGAGGGCCGCGACGAGCAGCTCTGGCACCACCTCGGCGCACACGTCCGCACGATGGACGGGGTCGAGGGCGTCGCGTTCTCGGTCTGGGCGCCACGGGCCACCGCCGTCCGCGTGATCGGCGACTTCGAGGGCTGGGAAGGCCGCACCACGGCGATGCGCCGATTGAGCGACCTCGGCGTCTGGGAGCTGTTCTGGCCGGGAGCCGTCGAGGGGCAGCGGTACAAGTTCCAGATCCTCACCGACAGCGGCTGGGTGGAGCGTGCCGACCCGTTCGCGCGGCGCACCGAGATCCCACCGCTGACCGCGTCCGTCATCACGACCTCCGACTACGAGTGGTCCGACGGCGACCGTGCGTGGATGGAACACCGGGCGAAGACGACCACGCACGACCGCCCGATGAGCGTCTACGAGGTGCACCTCGGCTCGTGGCGCCCCGGGCTGAGCTACCGGGAGGTCGCCGACCAGCTCATCGGCCACGTGCAGTTCCTCGGGTTCACGCACATCGAGTTCCTGCCGCTCGCGGAGCACCCGTTCGGCGGCTCGTGGGGCTACCAGGTCACCGGGTACTACGCGGCGACCTCGCGGTTCGGTTCGCCGGACGACCTCCGGTACCTCATCGACCGGCTGCACTCGGCGGGCATCGGCGTGATCATGGACTGGGTCCCCGGGCACTTCCCGAAGGACGAGTGGGCACTCGGCAAGTTCGACGGCCACGCGCTCTTCGAGCACCCGGACCCCCGCCGCGGCGAACAGCTCGACTGGGGCACCTACGTGTTCGACTTCGGGCAGCCGCAGGTCCGCAACTTCCTCGTCGCGAACGCGCTGTACTGGCTCGAGGAGTTCCACATCGACGGCCTCCGGGTCGACGCCGTCGCGTCGATCCTCTACCTCGACTACTCCCGCACCGACTGGCTGCCGAACATCCACGGCGGCCGCGAGAACCTCGAGGCGATCTCGTTCCTGCAGGAGACGAACGCCACCGCGTACAAGCGCTACCCGGGCATCGTGATGATCGCTGAGGAGAGCACCTCGTGGCCCGGCGTGACCCAGCCGACGGACGTCGGCGGGCTCGGGTTCGGCCAGAAGTGGAACATGGGCTGGATGCACGACTCGCTCGAGTACGTGCAGCGCGAACCGGTGTACCGCAGCTACCACCACGACGAGCTGACGTTCTCGTTCGTGTACGCGTTCAGCGAGCAGTTCACCCTGCCGATCAGCCACGACGAGGTCGTACACGGCAAGGGATCGCTCTACGGCAAGATGCCCGGAGACGAGTGGCAGAAGCTCGCGAACGTCCGCGCCTACCTGGCGTTCATGTGGGCACACCCCGGCAAGCAGCTGCTGTTCATGGGCCAGGAGTTCGCGCAGGCGTCCGAGTGGTCCGAGGAACGCGGGCTGGACTGGTGGCTCCTCGACGACCCCGGCCACCGAGGAGTACAGGACCTCGTGGCGGCGCTCAACCGCGTCTACAAGGACACGCCAGCGCTGTGGACGCACGACTCCACGTCCGAGGGCTTCGAGTGGATCGAGGGCGGCGACGCCCCGCACTCCACGATCGGGTTCCTGCGGAAGACCGGCGACGAGCGGCTGGCGGTGTTCGTCAACTTCTCGGGCGTCCCCGTCGAGCGTCGTTTCGGGCTGCCTGCAGCTGGGCAGTGGCAGGAGGTCCTCAACACCGATGCAGCCGAGTACGGCGGCTCGGGTGTCGGGAACCTCGGCGTCGTCACGGCAGAAGACACCCCGTGGGCCGGACGCCCGGCATCAGCCCACCTCGTGGTGCCGCCGCTCGGCGCGGTCTGGCTGAAGCTGACGCGCTAGCCGTTTCGCGCGTAGGAAGCGGAAACGCGCGTAGGAAGCGGAAACGCGCGTAGGAGGCCCGATTTTCCGGCCACCTATGCGCGTTTCGGCTTTCTACCGCGGGTGCGATGGGCAGGAACGCGCGAACGGACGGACGGGGGGGGGGGGGGGGGCGGGGGGCCCCGCCGCCCCGCCGGGGGGGGGGGGGGGGGCGGGG
>JASCOI010000195.1 GCA_029959665.1 Microbacteriaceae bacterium PS02333 | reverse complement strand
CCAGGGCCGTCACAGTTCCGGCTCCTTCCGGTTGATGAGCCAGGAGACCGGGCTCGATGGGCACAGGGCCGTCACAGTTCCGGCTCCTTCCGGTTGATGAGCCAGGAGACCGGGACCATGATCGCCGTGACGACGACGAACAACACGACGTTGCCGGCCGTCGACAGGCCGTAGAAGCCCGCCTGGTACTGCTTGTAGATCACACTCGCGATGACGTCGCTGGTGAACCCCGGTCCTCCGCCGGTCATCGCCCAGATGAGGTCGAACGACCGCAGACCGCCGATGAGCGACAGGATGATGACCGTGCCCATCGCGGGGCGGGACAGCGGCAGCGTGATGTTCCGGAAGATCGTCCACGCGCTCGCGCCGTCGACGCGGGCGGCCTCGAAGTACTCCTGCGGGATCGCCACGATGCCGGCGATGAAGATGAGCGTCGCGATGCCGACGCCCTTCCAGATGTCCACCGCCGCGACGCTCCAGAGCGCGAGCGCCGGGTCGGTCAGCCACCCGGGGGTGGGGAGACCGAGTCCTCCCAACACGGAGTTGATGATCCCGTGGAAGGGGTCCATCAGCGCCTTGAACGTGATGCCGATGCCGATCGTCGACACCAGCACCGGGAAGAACACGACCGCCCGGAGGTACCCGCGCCCGAGCACGGGGGACGTGAGGAGCAGGGCGAGGGCGAGTCCGAGGACCACCTTCGCCGCGCTCGTCACGAACCCGTACTCGAACGTGTGGACGAACCCCGAGACGAGCTGCGGGTCCTGGAAGAACCGGACGAAGTTGTCGAAGCCGATGAAGGTCTGGTCGAACAGCGTCCAGCGGGTGAGTGAGAAGTAGAACCCGGCGAAGGTCGGGACCGCGAAGAACACGACGTAGAGCGCGATCGCGGGGATGAAGAACCACGCGGGGTAGAACGAACGCATCCGCTTGCGGGCAGGACCCGGTCCGGCCTTCGTGGTCTGCGGCGGGGCGACCGCCGTCGTGAGCGTCGCGGTCACCGACTCACCAGCCCTTCAGGCCGAGCTGCTGGGCCTGCTGCACGACGTCCTGGTCGTACTGCTTGGCGCCGACCGCTGCGGTGGAGATCCCGGAGCCGACCTGCACGCAGATCTTCTCGAGGTTCGGGCCCTTGATCGGGGAGAGGAACTCGAGCGCCGGCGTCGCCTTGCCGTCGTCGATGTACTTCTGCAGGTCACCGAGCATCGTCGGCACGTCGTCCGGCAAGGTGCAGGAGCTGATGACGTACGGGCCACCGGGCGTCCCGGTGTCGTTCTGCACCTTGCACCCGTCGGACGAGTTGGCGAACGCGATGAACTTCTTCGCCGCCGCGAGCTTGTCGCCCGTGGTCGTCTTCGGGATGTAGAGGCCGTTCGGCTCCCAGATCGTCAGGTTCGTGTCGTCCGCGTTCTGTGCCGGCAGGGCGAAGGCGCCGATGTCGTTGACCGCGTCCGGGCTGTCCTGCTGCAGGGTCGAGATCGCGTTCGTGAGCATCGGGTACTGCGCTCCGGTGCCGTCGGCGAGCATCTTCAGGCCGTTCGCCTGCGTGGCCGACGCGAAGTCCTCGTTGAGGAGGCCCTTGTCCTTGACCTCGGCGAGGTGCTCGAAACCGGCGAACGCCGGGTCCTTCGCGTAGGACTCCTTGTGCGCGGTGTACTTCGTCGCCCAGTCGGCCTGCTGCGCCGTGATGTTGGCGAAGTCGCCGAGCACGAAGAGCTGGCTGGTCCAGGTGTCGCCGTAGGTCTGGATGATCGGCGCGACCTTGCCGGCGTCCTTGATCTTCTCGCTGTTGCTGATGAACTCGTCCCAGGTGGTGGGGACCTGCAGGCCGAGGTCGGCGTAGACCTTCTTGTTGTACATGACGCCGCCGCCGAAGCTCGTGCCGAAGGGGGCGCCGTACATGCCCTTGTCGGTGCTGACGACCTTCGTGAACTGCTTGTCGACGTCCTTCGCCCAGCTCTGGTCGGACAGGTCGACGAGCGTGTTGTCCGGGTTGAGTGCCTGCATGAGGGACCCGGAGTTGTAGTTGAAGACGTCGTCCATCTCGCCGGTGGACAACCGCGTCTTGACCAGGTTGTCGCCGTCGGTGCCCTGCGGCTTCGTGTCGACCTTCACCGTGATGTCGGGGTTGGCCTTCTCGAACGCCGCGACGAGTGCCTTCGTCGTGACGGCGGTCGCCGTGGCGTTGTCGACCAGGTAGCTGATCTGGACCTTGCCGCCGCTGGTGCCGGTGGTGCCGGTGTCGGCGGAGCCGCCGGACGAACAGGCGGCGAGGCCGCCGATGAGGACCGTGGCGCCGCCGATGGCGAGCAGCCGGGTGGTCAGGGAACGTGCTGACATCCTTACCTCCTCGTAAGGCCCGGGTCTACGGGGAACCCGGGTGAAACGGGCCCGGACACCGCGTCGTCGTGGTGGCCGGTCGTGCTGTTTAGAACGTTTCAATCGGAATGGAACCATGCGGATTGAAGCGTGTCAATCACCGATTCTGATTCGTTACGCGCTGGCGCGCTCCAAGTCCGGTCGGGTGCGGTTCGGCGGCACGCCCGCGACGCGCCCGCGGCACGTCGAGGCGCCGCGATGTCGTCGCGGCGGCCGGATTCTGGCGGTGTCTCGGCGTCCTGGGGGTGCGTGGGCGGGTTGCAACCGCCGGACTGGAGGCTCGGGATGACGCCGCCACGAGCCTCCGGTCCGGCGGCGGGTCGCGTCCGGCCCCTGGTGCGGTCGAGACGCCGCCGGCGCGCCGAGACGCCGCGGATTCTCGGGGCGTGTCGGCGTGGCGGGGGTGCCTCGGCGGGGAGCTTCGGCGGCTGGTCGAGGTCGTGCGGCGGGTCAGGCCTCGGTTCGGCGGGGGTCCTCGGGGGTGCCACGTCGCGCGGCGGCCGCACCCTCCCGGCCGAGGGTGCTCTCACGCGGCACGAGCTCGGTGTCGAGCACGACCGTGCGGTGCACGTGCTCGTCCGGCGTGTCCAGCAGCTCCGCGAGCAGCAGCTCGACCGCCCGCGCACCCATCTCCGCGCCGTGCATCGTCACCGAGGTCAGTGGGACGGCGCCGCCCCAGGCGACCGAGTTGTGGTCGCAGCCCGACACCGGGATGTCCTCCGGCACGCGGATCCCGGCGGCGCGCAGCTCGGTGACGACGGCCATCGCGAGCAGGTCCGTCACGCCGAGGACCCCGTCTGGTCGCTCGGACACGGGCATCCCTGCGATGCGGACCCCGGCGTCGGTGCCTCCCGGCGGGTCGATGTCGCCGGCGTCCACGTCCACGAGGCTCACCCCGGGGTGTTCGGCGATCGCGCGGAGCACCCCGGCACGACGGCGGTGCACGGGCTGGAGTTCCTGTCGTGCGCTCACGAAACCGATGCGCCGGCAGCCCCGTTCGATGAGGTGCGTTGTCGCGATGTACCCGGCCCGCTCGTTGTCGACCACGACCGAGCACGCGTCGACCTCGGTCGGTTCGTAGTTCACGTAGACGACGGGGTGACCGTGCCGGCGGGTGAGCTCGACCTGGTCACGGGACTCCTCCATCGTGGCGAGCAGGATGCCGGAGACCCGGGTGCTCTCGAGGAAGGCCAGGTGGTCGGCCTGTGCGCGGAGGTCGTTCTCGCTGCTGGCGATGAGCAGGGCGAACTCACGTTCCCGGGCGGCCAGCTGGGCGCCGTTGAGCATGTCGCTGAACAGGGAGTTCTGTAGCGACGACACGACGAGTCCGATCGACCGGCTCCTGCCCGACGCGAGTGCGCGGGCGTTCCGGTTCGGCGTGTACCCGAGGTCGGCGATGGCGGCGTGCACCCGGGCCGCTGTTGCCTCCCGGACGCGTTCGGGGTGGTTCAGGACGTTCGACACCGTCGCGAGCGACACACCCGCCCGCGCGGCGACGTGGTGCACGCTCGGCGGCCCGTCGCGTCGAGGGGGCTGCACCATCCCTCGATCGTAGACCGGCGATGCGTCACCGATCGCGGACGGTGGACTGACGCACGACCAGCTCGGGGGTGAACTCGACCCGTTCGAGCTCGACGTCCTGGCCGTGCTCGACCTGGTGCACCAGGAGTTCGATCGCCTGCCGGCCGAGGTCCTGCGCCGGCTGCCGGACGCTCGTGAGCGGCACGACGGCGGCTTCGGCGAACGCGATGTCGTCGTAGCCGACGATCGCGATCTCGTCGGGGACGGACACGGACCCGCGCATGATGAACGCCTGCTCGAGTCCGACGGCGATGAGATCGTTCGCCGCGAACACCGCGTCCGGTCGGTCGGCCGCCGGGCGACGCTGGATCTCCTCGCCGATGCGCCGGCCCTCGAGCACGGACAGTGACGACGTCTGCAGCACCTCGAGTGATGCGCCGGCGGCCGTGGCCGCACCGAGCGCTCCTGCGTGCCGATCAGCGACCTGGCGGATGCCGAACGGACCGCCGACGAAGGCGATGCGCCGCCGGCCGATGTCCACGAGGTGCTCGACGGCGATCCGGCCGCCTGCCACGTCGTCGACGGACACGGATGCGAAGTGTTCGTCGTCGGCGCGACGGTCCACGAGCACGACGGCGGTGCCCTGGTCGCGCAGTCTGACCAGCCGATCGAGGTCGTCGCCGGCGGGGGAGATGAGCAGGCCCGCGACGCGGCGCTCCTCGAACAGGTCGACGTAGGTGCGCTCGCGGTCCGTCGACTCGTCGGAGTTGCCGATGAGGACCGCAAGACCCTTGGACATCGCAGCGTCCTCGGCGCCGCGGGCGACGTCGGTGAAGAACGGGTTGCCGCCGTCCAGCACGATGAGTCCGACGGTGGAGCTGCGACCGGCACGGAGCTGGCGTGCGGAGTCGTTCCGCACGAACCCGAGCTCGGCGATGGCGTTCTGCACGCGTTCGACCGTCGAGGGGGCGACCTTCTCGGGCCGGTTCAACACGTTCGAGACCGTGCCGAGCGACACGCCCGCGAGAGCCGCGACCTCCCGAACGCTCACCGTCATGCGGTCATCCTGGCATCCCGATCGTCGTTCGCGGTCGTGTGGGGCGTGGTGTCGCGGTCGAGCGCCGCGTGAAAGCGCCCAGAACGCCCGCGATGGGAAGCGGATTCGCGCGTAGGAGGTCGGAATTCCCGACCTCCTACGCG
>JASCOI010000194.1 GCA_029959665.1 Microbacteriaceae bacterium PS02333 | reverse complement strand
GGCCCCCGCCGCGGGCGGGGGCGCGGGCGCCGGGGGGGCGGGCGCGGGCGGGGCGGCCCCCCCCCCGACCGGATCGGCGTCCAGGGCGCCGTCGGCCGCGGGGACGACGATCAGCTCCGCGACGCCGACGGCGAGTACGACGCCGACCCCGACGATTGCACCCCGCACGGTGCCGTCCGACGCCCCCGGGCCCGCAGCGCTCCGGACCTGCTCGATCGTCGGCCCGGCATCCGCCGCCGGTCTCGGGAACTTCGAGGGCTACGTGATGAACGCCTCCACCGGAGAGATGCTCTTCTCGAAGAACGGCGACACCGCCGCGCAGACCGGCAGCGTCATGAAGACGCTCACGACCGCGACCGCGCTGGCGGTGCTCGGCGGCGACCACACGATCCCGACCACGGTCACCGATGAGGGCAGCGGCACGATCGCACTCGTCGGACACGGCGACGCGACACTCTCGGCAGGCGGCGCGACGGTCTACCCGGGCGCCCCGACCCTCGCTCAGCTGGCGCAGCAGGTGAAGGCGAAGCTCGGGGACACCGCGGTCTCGACGATCGTCACCGACGACACCTACTGGAACGACGCCGACGCCTGGGACCCGACGTGGCCCGTCAGTGAGCGGACGATCGGGTACCAGCCGGAGGTCACCGCGCTGATGGTCGACGGCGACCGCGCGAACCCCGGCGCCGCGACCTCGCCCCGCTCCGAGGACCCGGTCGGGCGTGCGGGTGCGGCGTTCCGGACGGCCCTGGCGAACGCCGGCGTCGTCGGCGCCGCGAACGCCCAGATCGTGAAGCGGGCGACCACCAGCCAGAGCATCATCGCGCAGGTGTCGTCGCAGCCGGTGTCGACCCTCATCGGCCAGATGATCCCGAACTCGGACAACACCCTCGCCGAGATGCTCGCGCGGATCTCGTCGAAGGAGTCGGGTTCCGACGGCTCGGCGGCGTCGCTGACCGGCGTGTACCAGAAGGCCCTCGCGTCGTACGGCGTCGACCCAGCCGGCATCGTCATCAAGGACGGCTCCGGGGAGAGCGCGTCGAACGCCGTCTCGCCGAACTTCGTCGCGCACCTCATGGTCCAGGTCGCGGCCGGGGCGAAGGGCCTCGGGACGCTCGCCCAGGCGCTGCCGGTGTCGGGGCAGTCCGGCACGTTGTCCAGCCGCTTCACGGGGGCGAACGCCGTCGCACGCGGGAAGGTGCACGCCAAGACCGGGTGGATCGACAGCGCGAACACGCTCGGCGGGTACATCGACGCGGCCGACGGCACGAAGCTGACGTTCGCGTTCTACGCCATCGGGTCGTCCCGTGCGGCCGCGCTGCCCGCCCTCGACGCGGTCACCGCTGCCGCCTACTCGTGCGGGAACAAGCTCACCAACTCCTGATCGACCTGGTGTTGGATGGGCCCATGACCAGGGCTCTCCTCGTGGTGGACGTGCAGAACGACTTCACCGAGGGCGGCGCGCTCGGCGTCGTCGGCGGCGCGGAGGTCGCCGCACGCATCACGGCGTTCCTCGGCCGGCACGCGGACGAGTACGACCTCATCGTCGGGTCGCGCGACTGGCACCACGGCGACGACGACAACGGCGGTCACTTCGCGGTGGACGGGGAGCCCGACTTCGAGACGACCTGGCCGGTGCACTGCGTCGCCGGGACCCCTGGGGCCGACTACCACCCGGAACTCGACACCGCACCCATCGACGTCCACGTCGTGAAGGGGCAGGGCGCGCCCGCGTACTCCGCGTTCGAGGGCACGACCGAGTCGGGCGAGGACCTCGCCGACCTGCTGTACGACCGCAAGGTGCACGCCATCGACATCGTCGGCATCGCGACCGACCACTGCGTCCGGGCCACCGCGCTCGACGGTGTCCACGCGGGCCTCGACGTCGGCGTCTACACGGACCTCGTCGTCGGTGTTGACCCGACGCGGAGCGAGGCGGCACTCGCCGAGATCGCAGCCGCCGGCGGCCATGTCGAACGCAGCGACATGGACGAGGGACTCGCGAACCCCGGCGGCGCGCAGCTCTGACCCGAGCGCGATGGCCCGTCCTCGACTGATCGGCTCGTTGGATGTCAGTGCCCTGGTCTACCGTTGACTGAAACATCACCAGCACAGTCACGGAGGGGTCGACATGGTCGATGGTCTTGGGAACGCGTCCCGGAACGAGAACGGCAGCGGGCAGCAGGTCAACGTCGGGGGTGATGCCCACGGGCCGGTCGTCACCGGCGGCGGCATCCACATCGGCAACGGCAACTCGGGGATCGTGATCACCGGATTCGCCGACGGCGGTGGGCCCGAGCGCGAGTTCACGATCGCCAAGGCCTCCCGCATCCCGATCACGTCCACCTGGATCGGCATCGTCTCCGGTCTCGTGACGATCATCGGGTTCGTCACCGGAGCGACCTCGGTCTCGAGACTCGTCGGGCAGTTCCGCGACGGGCTGGGTGCGGCGCCGGCGATGGATCCCGCGGTCCCGGTCGGCGTGCTCGCGGCGGCGCTCCTCGTCGCGATCGGCATCGGCGGGTTCTTGATCGTCCGCTTCCTCGGACGCCACGTGCTCCGGCTACCGAAGCGATGGGGGCGCGCCTGGGCGGGGATCCGTGATGAATCTGGACGGACGTTCCCGTACCGGCTGCGCCTCGCCGCGGAGTGCGACCGGTGCCCGGGGCGTCGGATGCGGTTCGTGCAGATCCCGGAGACGTGGGTCGACCACTACCAGGACGGCAGACGCACCAAGCGTGAGGTGACGAAGTGGCTCCCCGTCGCCGTCTGTTCGCGCAATCCCGAGCACCGGGTCGTCGTCGACGTCTCCGGCAACGACTTCGACTCCGCTTTGCCGCGCGGCTGAGTCAGACCAGGAGCTGGTGCTTCGCCAGGTCGCGGTACAGCGGCGTGGACTCGACCAGCTCCGAGTGCGTCCCGACCCCGACGACCCGTCCGTGCTCGAGCACGACGATGACGTCGGAGTCGACCACGGTTGACAGCCGGTGCGCGATGACGAGCAGCGTGCGGTCCTCGGCGACGGCGTCGATCGCCAGGCGCATCTTCTGCTCGTTCACGCCGTCGAGCGACGACGTGGATTCGTCGAGCAACAGGATCGGGGGAGCGGCGAGCAGCGCACGGGCGATCGCCAGACGCTGGCGCTCACCACCCGAGAGCATCACACCGTCCTCGCCGACCTGCGCGTCGAGCCCACGGGGGTCGCGGTGCAGCACGTCGCCGAGGTTGACGGCCTCCAGTACGCGGACGCAGTCGTCCTCGCTGGCGTTCGGCGACCCGAGCAGCAGGTTGGCGCGGATGGTGCCGGCGAGCACGGGGGCGTCCTGTTCGACGTACCCGATCTGTGCGCGGAGCTCGTCGCGGTCGAGCCCGCGGACGTCGATCCCGCCGAGACGGATGACCCCGTCGGTCGGGTCGTAGAAGCGCTCGATCAGCGCCAGGGTCGTCGACTTCCCGGCGCCGGACGGGCCCACGAGGGCGACACGCGAGCCGCGCGGCACACGGAACGACACGTCGTGCAGCACCGCCTGCTCGTCGTCGGCGACGTCGCGGCGGCGATCCGGGCCTCCCGGCTGGCTGCTGGCGCCCTCTGCGCCGTCGGCGCCGGACGCATCCGCGGAGCGGGCGTACTGGAACGACACGTGCTCGAACGTGATGGCGTCGTCGGTCGCGATGGCGGCGGCGGGGTGCACGGCGGCGTCGTCCTGGTCCTCCGTCGGCAGGTGCAGGATCTCCTCGATCCGACCGAGCGCGCCGAGCGCCTGCGCGACGGCGACCGCTGCACCCATCGCCTGGCCGAGCGGCATGATCATCATGAAGAGCAGCAGGATGAACGTGATCAGCGTGGCGATCGTGATCGTCCCGGCGGCGACCTGCGCGCCACCGACGCCGAGCACGGCGATGAACGCGACCTGCATCACGATGCTCGCGACGGGTACGACGAACGCGGACATCTTCGCGATGTCGAGGCCGCGCTTGTACGCCTCGGTCGCGTGGCCGTCCACCTCGTGGACCTCGCGCTCGGTGGCGCCGGCGGCGCGGATGGTCCGGACGGCGCCGATCCCGCGTTCGACCGCGGCGGTGAGGTCGCCGACCTTCTCCTGCGCGCGCTTCGACGCGACGCGGATGCGGCGGCTCAGCCCACCGACCACGACGATCGCGACGATGACGATCGCGACGGTGATGCCGAGCAGCAGCGGATCGATGATCGCCATCGCGATGATCGCCCCGATGAAGGTGAGCATGCCGCCGATGGACTCGATGAGGCCCTGCGTGAGGACCGCTCGGAGCAGGGTCGTGTCGCTGCCGACGCGGGACACGAGGTCGCCGGTCCGCCGGGTGTCGAACTCGGAGATCGGCAGGTTGAGGATGCGGGCGATCAGCTTGCGACGCGTGGAGAGGACGACGCCTTCACCCGCACGCTGCAGCAGGAAGTGCTGAACGCCGTTGAGCACACCGGCGACGATCACGAGGACGACGAGCGCCCACACGAGCATGCTCAGCGTGTTGCCGTGCTGGACCGCCGTGACGACCTGGTTCACGAGCAACGGCTGCGCGAGTGACGCCCCGGCGCCGAGGATGCTCAGCACGATGATCACGACCATCGCGGGCTTGTTCTCGAACAGGTAGGACAGCAGGCGGCCGAACGTGGCGCGGGGTCCGTCGGTCTTCTTCGGGCGGGCGAAGGGGGAGCTCATCGATTCCTAGTTTCTGCCGTACTTCTTGTGCACTGCCTGACGGCTGACGCCGAGGAGCGTCGCGATCTCCTGCCACGAGGCGCCGGCGTTCCTGGCGCGTCGTGCAGCGAGTTCCTCGGTGCGGTCGAGCTCTCGACGGAGCTCGCGCACGCTGGCGAGGGCGGAGAACGGATCGTCTCCCGCTGCCCCCGCTGCGAGGTTCGTGATCGTCGGCCGGTCCATGCGTGTCAACCTACATTGACGCGCCGACGTGTGTCAACCTGCGTTGACGGCAGCGGCGCGGTGGGTCGTTTCGCGCGTGGTAGGTCGATTCGCGCGTAGGAGGCCCGATTTTCCTGCCTCCTACGCGCGATTCGACCTCCCATCGCGCGCGTTGTGGGCGGGAACCTGCGCGCAGACGGACGGGGGGGCCCGGGGGCGCGGGGCCCCCGGGCCCCCCCGCCGCGCGGGGGGGGGCGCCGGG
>JASCOI010000193.1 GCA_029959665.1 Microbacteriaceae bacterium PS02333 | reverse complement strand
CCGCCCCGGGGCCGCCGCGCCCCCCCCCCCCCCCCCCCCCCCCCCCCCCCCCCGCCAGGCTGGTGCGTCGCTACGCGCGGTGCGCCGGCGGGTGACCGGACTCGTGCGCGTTCGCGTCGGGCTCGACGGGGAGCGCGTGCGAACCGGTGTGCGTGTCCTCGTGCCCGGCGACCGGGTGGGAGCGCTCGAGCTTCGCGCCCTCCACGTCGACGTCCGGCACGATGCGGTCGAGCCACTTCGGGAACCACCACGCGCTCTGGCCGAGCAGGTGCATCGCTGCCGGGATGAGCAGCATGCGGACGACGAACGCGTCGACCAGCACACCGAACGCCAGACCGAAGCCGATCGGCTTGATCGTGGAGGAGTCCGAGAAGATGAAGCCCGCGAACACCGAGATCATGATGATCGCCGCTGCCGTGACCACCGCGCGACCGGCGTGCAGCCCGCGCTGGACGGCCACCTTCGCGCTGGCGCCGTGGGCGTACGCCTCCCGCATGCCGGACACCAGGAACAGCTGGTAGTCCATCGCGAGCCCGAACAGGATGCCGATCTCGATGATGGGCAGGAAGCTCAGGATCGGTGCGGGGTCGTGCACCCCGAACACGCTGCCGAGCCAGCCGAACTGGTAGATCGCGGTCAGACCACCGAAGGACGCCAGGACCGACAGGATGAAGCCCGCCGTCGCCGTGATCGGGACCAGGAATGACCGGAACACGATGATCAGGATGATGAGCGACAGCCCGACGACCACCACGAGGTAGAGCGGCAGGACGTTCGCGAGCTTCTCGGACACGTCGATGTTGGCCGACGCGTTGCCGGCGACGCCGAGCGATGCCTTGCCGTCGTCGACGGTCACGTCCTGCGCGCGGAGGTCCTTGACGAGGTTCTCCGTGGAGACACTGTCCGGGCCGCCGTTCGGCTTCACCTGGAAGGCGATGATCGAGCGGTCCTTCGACGCGCCGATCGGCAGGACGGCGTCCACGTCGTCGTTCTTCGCGATGGCCTCGCCGATGGTGACCTCGGTGGCCGTGACGTCGGCCTCGTCGATCGCCTTCGGCAGGGTCGCGACGACGAGGAGCGGACCGTTCTGACCGGCGCCGAACTCCTTGTCGAGCGTCTTGTACGCCTTGTACTGGCTGGAGTCGACCGCCTCGGACGAGCCGCTCGGCAGTCCGAGACGCATCTGTGCCGCCGGCAGGGCGATGGTGCCGAGCACGGCGACCCCGGCCACCAGGGTGATGATCGCGCGCCAGGTCGACATCGGCTTGTTCGGGACCCGCGTCGAGCCCGTGTTGCCGATGCGTGCGCGTTCCTTCTTCCGGAGGATCCGCATGCCGATGAGCGACAGCAGTGCCGGCGTGAACGACGTCGCGATGCAGATCGCGAAGAAGACCGCGACCGCGCCGACCGTGCCCATCAGGCCGAGGAACGGGATGCCGGTGATGTTCAGCGCGAGCAGGGCGACGATGACGGTCGCGCCCGCGAACACCACGGCGTTCCCGGAGGTGCCGTTCGCGAGCCCGATGGACTCGTGCACCTGCATGCCCTGCTTCAGCTGTGTCCGGTGTCTGTTGAGGATGAACAGCGAGTAGTCGATGCCGACCGCCAGGCCCAGCATCACCCCCAGCACCGGCGTCACCGAGATGAACTCGACGAGGCTCGAGAAGGACAGCGCGGCGAGCGACGCCACGCCGACGCCGAGCAGCGCGCTGACGAGCGGGACCGCGGCGCCGATGACCGTGCGGAGCATGAAGAACAGCACGAGCGCGGCGATGATGACACCGGCGATCTCGCCCGGTCCGAGGATGGACGGCACGCCCTGGGCGATGTCGTTCGACACGAAGACGTTCACGCCGCTGATGCCGGCGGAGTCGGCCTTGTCGGAGATGGCCGTCTTCGTGGTCTGCGGGACCTCGTACGTGGACTTCGTGAACTGGACGGTGCCGATCGCGGCGCTGCCGTCCTTCGAGACGAAGCGGATGTCCTTCGACAGGTCGAGGAGCTTCGTGCCCTGCTGCAGCTCCTGCTCGCTGTCGTCGAGCTTCTGCGTGTTCGTGTCGATCGTCTTCTGCGCGTCGGCGAGCTGCTGCTCACCGGCGGTGATCTGCTGCTGCTGGGCGTCGATCTGCGCCTGTGCCTGCGCGAGCTGGGCCTCGGCGGCGGCTGCCGCTGCGCCACCGGCTGCCGCGGCCTGCTGCTTCTGTGTGTCGAGCTGCGCCTGGGCGGCGGCGATCTTCGTCTTGCCGTCCTCGAGCTGCTGCTTCTGCGCGTCGAGCTGCTGCTGCCCGTCGGTGATCTTCGTGCGACCGTCGTCGATCTGCTGCTGCCCGTCGACGAGCTTCTGGCGCTGGTCGTCGAGCTGCTGCTGGGTGTCGAAGCCGCTGGTCGCGCCCTTGACGCCCTTCAGGTCCTCGAGGCCCTTCATGAAGTCCGCGATGTCGGTCTTCTGCGCGTCGGTGAACGCGTCGCCGTCCTTCGTCTCGAAGACCAGCGTGCCGTTGCCGCCGTTCGCGCTCGGGAACTTGTCCGCGAGCTCGTCCTGCACCTGGGAGGTCTTGGTGCCGGGGATGGTGATGGACGACGAGATCGACCCGGCGAACAGTGCGTACGTGCCGCCCGCGATCCCCATGATCACGATCCAGGAGACGATCACGAGCCAATGCCGCCGAGCGGAGAATCGTCCGAGGCGGTAGAGCAGACCGGCCATGCGGTGCCCCGTTCCTTTCGTTGTGGTGGTGCTGGTTGGGCGGGGCACGCCGGTGGACCCCTGGAGGTGCAGTCTCAGTGCGCGGGCATGTACCCGCTGCGGACGCTGTGGACGAGCCTGCCGAGCAGGGCGTCCCAGTCGTCGATCGCTTCTTGGTCGAGGCGCGGGCCGGTCGTCTTCAGCCAGTGTTCCGCGATGACGACGATGCCGCTCATGAGCGAGTCGACGAGCAGCGCCGCGTCGAGCTCGTCGGCGGCCGGGTGCCGACGACGGACCTCGACCCCGAGCCGCTCGGTCACGCGGGCGAACGCGGTCTGGGTGAGGATCGCCGCCCTGGCGTCGGCGACGTCGTCCGGCTCGCCGATAATCGACTTCATCCGGACGATCGCCCGTGCCAGGTCCGCGCCACGGGCCGCCGACTCGATCTCCTCGAACATCGACGCGCGGGAGCCGTCCCCGACCGGTGTCTTCGCCATGTCCGCCAGGAACCGGTCGATGATCACCGACAGGACCTCCTCGCAGACCGCGAGCAGGACCTCGTCGAGGGAGCTGAAGTGGTTGAAGACCGTCCGTCGGGCGATGTCCGCGCGGGCGGCGAGGTCGTCGACGCTGAAGTCGCGGCCGCCGCGCTCCTCGATGAGGTCTCGTGCCGCCTGCAGGATCGCTGCACGGTGCTTCGCCTTGAGGGCGGCACGGCGGTCGATCGACAGGGTCACATCGAAAACACTAAGTGCATCGATGCACTGAGTGCACCAATGTGGAGCGGATCTTCAGACACGTACCCCGTGCGGAACAGGTGTTCTGAACACGTGTGCTCGTGATTGACTGGCGGTTGCCCCGACCGCCGTACGAAGGAGTACCGATGTCCGTCCGCCTGTCCCCGGAGACCCTCGACGAGATCGCGGCGAGCGGGATCGCCGTCCCCACCTACGACCGCGCCGGGATCACCGCCGGCATCGTCCACTTCGGCGTCGGAGGCTTCCACCGCGCACACCAGGCGATGGTGATCGACCGGCTGCTCCAGCAGGGCGAGGCCCGCGAGTACGGCATCTGCGGCGTCGGGGTGCTCGAGCAGGACCGCCGGATGGCCACCGCGATGGCCGACCAGGGCGGCCTGTACACGCTGGTCCTCAAGCACCCGGACGGCTCGCTCGAGACCCGTGTGATCGGCAGCATCGTCGACTACATGCTCGCCGTGGACGACCCGGACGCCGTCGTCGAGAAGATGGCGGACCCGGAGACGAAGATCGTCAGCCTCACCATCACCGAGGGCGGCTACAACTTCGACCACGTCACGGGGGAGTTCGTCGCCGACGAACCGGGCGTCGTCGCCGACCTCCGCGGGGACCGGCCGCCCCGCACCGTCTTCGGCCTGGTCGTCGAGGCGCTTCGCCGACGCCGTGACCGTGGGCTGGAGCCGTTCACCGTCATGTCCTGCGACAACATCCAGGGCAACGGGCACGTTGCCCGGGACATGTTCACCGCCTACGCCCGCCTGCAGGACCCAGCGTTCGCCGACTGGATGGACGAGCGCGTCTCGTTCCCGAACTCGATGGTCGACCGGATCACGCCCGTGACGACCGACGAGGACCGGACGATGGTCCGCGACGACCTCGGGATCGAGGACGCCTGGCCCGTCGTCGCCGAGCCGTTCTTCCAGTGGGTGCTCGAGGACGACCACCCCGCCGGACGACCGCCGTACCAGGACGCCGAGGTGCAGATCGTCGAGGACGTCGAGCCGTACGAACTCATGAAGCTCCGGCTCCTCAACGCGTCCCACCAGGGCCTCTGCTACTTCGGGTACCTCTCCGGGTACTGCTACGCGCACGAGGCGACGCAGGACCCCGCCATCGCGACGTTCCTGCGCCGCTACATGGACGAGGAAGCGACCCCGACGCTGCACCCCGTGCCCGGCATCGACCTCGAGGACTACAAGTCGACGCTGATCGAACGCTTCCAGAACCCCGAGGTACGGGACACCCTCGCGCGCCTCTGCGCCGAGTCGAGCGACCGCATCCCGAAGTGGCTGCTGCCCGTCGTCCGCGACAACCTCGCATCAGGCGGCCCGGTCACGCTGTCCGCCGGCATCGTCGCGTCGTGGGCGAGGTACGACGAGGGCACGGACGAGTCGGGTGAAGCCATCGAGATCGTCGACCGCCTCGCTGAGTCCCTCAACCGGATCGCATCGACGCAGCGAGACGATCGGCTCGCCTTCATCGCGAACCGGCAGGTCTTCGGCGACCTCGTCGACGACGAGCGATTCGTCGCGGCCTACCGCGACGCCCTCGACGGACTCATCGCCGACGGCGCGCACGCCACGGTGGAGCGCTTGTCGCGTTCCTGACGCGGGTCGCGCCCTGCGCGTGACCGGCAGACGGCCGGGGGGGGGCGGGGGGGGGCCCCCCCCCCCCCCCCCCCGGGGGGGGGGGCCGGGGGCCCCCCCCCGGGGGGGGGCGCGGGGG
>JASCOI010000192.1 GCA_029959665.1 Microbacteriaceae bacterium PS02333 | reverse complement strand
CGCCCGGCCGGGGGGGGGCCCCCCCCCCCCCCCCCCCCGCGGGGGGGGGCGGGCCCCCCCCCCCCCCCCCCCTCCAGTCCGTATCCTGCTCACGCAACGCAAAGGACTGAAGTGACCGACAGCACCGCACCCATCGCGCTCATCACCGGAGCCTCCCGCGGCATCGGCCGGCTGCTCGCGCAGAAGCTCGGCCAGCGCGGCGCGACGGTCGTCGTGACGTACAAGGGCAACGCCGACCTGGCCGAGGAGTCGCTCGCCGACGTCAAGGCGGCCGGTGGCGACGGCATCACCGCGCAGGTCGACATCGAGCAGCCCGAGTCGATCGACGCCCTGTTCGACCTGGTGCGCGACACGTACGGACGCCTCGACTACTTCGTCGCGAACGCCGCGGCCAGCGCCTTCAAGCCGGTCGCCGACCTGAAGCTGCACCACCTGGACCGCAGCTACGCGACGAACGCCCGCTCGTTCGTCCTCGGTGCCCAGCGCGCCGCGCAGCTCATGGACAAGGGCGGCCGGATCGTCGTCGTCACCTCGTACGGCTCGCTCCGGGCGTTCCCGACCTACGCCGCGCTCGGTGCCGCGAAGGCGATGAGCGAGTCCTACATGAAGTACATGGCGGTCGAGTTCGGCCCGCGCCAGATCACCGTGAACGCGGTCAACGGCGGCCTCATCGACACCGACTCGCTCGAGTACTTCTACACGAAGGTCCCCGGCCAGGCGCCGATCGAGACCGTCTACGAGAAGCTGCCGCTGCAGCGACCGGGCACCGCTGACGACATGGCCGACGCGGTGGACTTCCTGCTGTCCGACAAGGCGTCGTACATCACGGGCCAGGTGCTGTCCGTCGACGGCGGGCTCACCGTCATCGCGCCGCCGTACTGGGCCGACACGACCTCGCCGCTGCGGGACGCCGTGCTGCCTCCGGCAGAGTAGGGCCATGAGCACCGTCGCCATGCCCGATCTCGCCGTCGTCTCCTCGCCGTGGACGCTCGGCCCGCTGCACCTGCCCAACCGGGTGGTCATGGGGTCGATGCACACCGGACTCGAGGTGCACGACGACGGCGGTGCCGGGATGGCGGCGTTCTACCGTGAGCGTGCGGCCGGGGGAGCCGCGTGCATCATCACCGGCGGCATCGCGGTCAACGACGAGGCCCGCGGTGGCCCGGACTTCGCGGTGTTCGGCGTCGACGGTGCCGACGAGCGGTTCCGCGTGGCGGTCGACGCCGTGCACGATGCGGGCGGCACGATCCTCGCGCAGCTCTTCCACGCCGGGCGGTACGCGCTCGTCGGCGGGATGACCGACCGGAACGGCGAGCCGCAGCGGGCGATCGCCCCGTCGGCGCTGCCCTGGGCCGCAGCACGTGGGGTCGTCCCCGAGGCGATGACGGCAGCGGACATCGAGCGGACGATCGCCGACTTCGCCGCGGCCGCCCGATCCGCCAGGGACATCGGCTTCGACGGCGTCGAGATCATGGCGTCCGAGGGCTACCTCATCAACCAGTTCCACTCGCCGCTCACGAACCTGCGAGACGACGAGTGGGGCGGTTCGGCAGCGGCACGCCGGCGGTTCCCGGTCGCGGTCGTGCAGGCAGTGCGTGCAGCGGTGCCGGACATCGCGGTGACGATCCGGTTGTCCGGCGCCGACCTGATGCCCGGGTCCTCGACCGACGACGACGTCGACGCCCTGGTGCACGACCTGCTGCCGCTCGGGCTCGACGGGATCTCCGTCGGCATCGGCTGGCACGAGTCCCGGACGCCGACCGTGCAGGCCGCGGTGCCGCACGGCGCATGGCTGACCCACGCCTCCCGGATCGCCGGCGTCGTCCGCGCCTCGGCGTACCCGGACGTCCGGGTCATCGCCTCGAACCGGATGACGGACCTCCGCGACGGCGAGACCGTGCTGGCGTCCGGGCTGATCGACGCCGTCGCCCTCGCCCGCCCGTTCCTCGCGGACCCGCAGCTCGTGTCGCGTTCCCTCGCCGGGCGCTTCGAGCTCGTGAACACCTGCATCGGCTGCAACCAGGCGTGCCTCGATCGTTCGATCGTCGGGCAGCCGGTCTCGTGCCTGGTGAACCCCCGCGCCGCGCGTGAGGTCGCGTTCCCCGCACGCCCGACGACCGACCCCAAGCGCGTGGACGTCGTCGGCGGTGGGCCAGCCGGGCTCGCCGCGGCCGTGGACGCAGCCCGCCGGGGCCACCACGTCACGCTCTGGGAGGCATCGTCGGAACTGGGCGGGCAGTTCGGCCTCGCCGCGCTGATCCCCGGGAAAGAGGACTACGCCGCGACCGTCCGTGCCGCCCGGACCGAGCTCGACGACCGCGGTGCGACCGTGCGGCTCGGCCGTGCCGCCACCGCCGCCGACCTGGTGGACAGCGACGCCGTGGTGCTCGCGCCCGGCGTGGTCCCGCGCATCGTCGACATCCCGGGAGCGGACCTGCCGCACGTCCTGACGTACGAACGAGCCCTGCGCGACGGCGTCCCCGCGGGCACCGTCGCGATCATCGGCGGCGGGGGCATCGGCGTCGACACGGCGGCGTTCCTCACCGAGTCGCCGTCCGAGGAGGTCCGCGCGACGTCCTTCGCCGAGCGGTGGGACGTCCCGGTCGCACAGGACGTCGTGGGAGACCTGCCGCAGCGCCAGCCGGTCGCGTCGCGCACGCTGCGACCGGGCGACCAGGTCACCGTGCTCCGCCGTTCGGGCAAGTTCGGCCAGGGTGTCGGCCTGACGTCCCGCTGGGTCGCGCTCGGTCGGCTGCGCGACGCCGGCGTCCGGATGGTCGGCGGCGTCCAGGAGTACCTGCGCATCGAGCCCGGTGCGCTCTGGATCCGTGACGAGGACGGTGCCGAGCGGATGATCCCGGCGGACTCCGTCGTGGTCTGCGCGGGGCAGGAGACCGCCGTGCACGCGGACCGTGACGGTGCCGCCGGACTCGAGCCCGGCCTCCAGGCCGCCGGTGTGCCGTACGCGATCGTGGGCGGCGCGCGCGACGCGCGGAGCGTCGATGCGGTGCGTGCGACGTCGGAGGCGCTCGAGGCGGTCCGCGCACTCGCACCGTGACGGCGCGTCCCGACTCGCTTCTCGCCGGGAAACCTGCAAGAATGAACGGTCGAATCGTGTCCGCTCGACCCTCTATCCAGCGGTGCACGATCTCATCCGAGCTTTCACCGCGCGTGCCCCCACGCCCGCGGTTCCGGTTCAACCACAACAACACGCAACAGGAGCATTTGTGGCTGTCAAGATCCGTCTCAAGCGTCTCGGTAAGATCCGGGCGCCGTACTACCGTGTCGTCGTCGCCGACTCGCGCACCAAGCGCGACGGTCGCGTCATCGAGGAGATCGGTCAGTACCACCCGACCGAGGAGCCCTCGGTCATCAAGATCGAGTCCGAGCGTGCGCTGTACTGGCTCGGCGTCGGCGCGCAGCCGACCGAGCAGGTCGCCGCGCTGCTGAAGCTCACCGGTGACTGGGCCAAGTTCAAGGGCGAGAAGGACACCGAGTCCAAGGTCAAGGTCGCGGAGCCGAAGCAGGCATTCGTCGTCGACACCGCCAAGAAGGCCGTCCTCAAGCCGAAGTCGGAGAAGAAGGCCCCGGCCGCTCCGACCGAGTCGGCCGACGACGCCGCAGAGACGACCGAGGCGTAATTCCTTGCTCGAATCCGCGCTGACGCACCTCGTCAAGGGGATCGTCGATCACCCTGACGACGTGCGCGTCGCCAGTTCCACCTCCGCGCGGGGCGAGGTCCTCGAGGTGCGTGTGCACCCCGAGGACCTCGGCCGCGTGATCGGACGCGCCGGTCGGACCGCCAAGGCGCTCCGCACCCTCGTCACGGCTCTCGCCGATGGCAAGCGGGTGCGGGTCGACGTGGTCGACACCGATTCCTGACGAGGCGACCCAGCTCCGGGTGGGTCGCATCACCAAGGCGCACGGGCTCAAGGGCGGTCTCAAGCTCGAGCTCTACACCGACGACCCGGATCGTCGGTTCACGCGCGGGGCGGTCTTCACGCTCCAGGTCCCCGAGGACTCTCCCTGGTCGGGCAAGACCATCGCCATCGACGAGCTCCGCTGGTACAACGGCCACCCGGTCGCGTTCTTCACCGGGATCGCCGACCGCGACGCCGCCGAGACCCTCGCACGGGCCATCCTCTGGGTCGATCAGGACCCCTCCGAGGAGACCGGTGAGGATGACGCCTGGTACGACCACCAGCTGGTCGGCCTGCGTGTCATGCGCGACGGCGTCCAGGTCGGGACGGTCGCCCGCGTCGACCACCTGCCCGCGCAGGACCTGCTGGCCGTCGACACCCCCGATCGTGGCGAGGTGCTCGTGCCCTTCGTCGGCGCGATCGTCCCCGCGGTCGACGTCGCAGGCGGCACCGTGACGGTCACGCCGCCGACGGGTCTGTTCGAGGACCCCGAGGACACGTCGCGTCCCGAGACGATCTCGTAGCCCCGTGCGCATCGACATCGTCACGATCTTCCCGGAGTTCTTCGGGGTGCTCGACGTCTCGCTCCTCGGCAAGGCACGGCAGGGCGGACTGCTCGACCTGCACGTGCACGACCTGCGGGAGTGGACGACCGATCGGCACCGCACCGTCGACGACACCCCGTACGGCGGTGGTGCCGGGATGGTCATGAAGCCGGAACCGTGGGCGCAGGCGCTCTCGGCGCTGTTGCGACCGGACGGGTCGTCGACGCTCGTCGTCCCCACGCCGGCCGGCACGCCGTTCACGCAGTCGATCGCCCGGTCGCTCGCCGCTGACTCGGACCACCTCGTGTTCGCCTGCGGGCGGTACGAGGGGATCGACGCCCGCGTGTTCTCCTGGGCGTCGTCGCGGTGTTCGGTGGTCGAGCTCTCCCTCGGCGACTACGTCCTGAACGGTGGCGAGGTCGCGGCGATGGCGATGATCGAGGCCGTCGGGCGACTCGTCCCCGGTGTCGTCGGCAACCCGGAGTCCCTCGTCGAGGAATCGCACGAGGACGGCCTGCTCGAGTACCCCTCGTACACCAAGCCCGCGTCGTGGCGCGACCTGGACGTGCCCGAGGTCCTGCTCAGCGGGCACCACGGGCGCATCGCCGAGTGGCGCCACGAGCAGCAGGTGGAGCGGACGCGGCGCGTCCGGCCGGACCTGCTGCCCCCGTCCGCTGAGTAGGTCGAATCGTGCGTAGGTGGTCGAATCGTGCGTAGGTGGTCGATTCGCGCGTAGGTGGTCGAATCGCGGGGGGGGTGGGGGGGTTTTTTTTCACCCCACCCCCCGGGGGGGGGTGGAGGGGG
>JASCOI010000191.1 GCA_029959665.1 Microbacteriaceae bacterium PS02333 | reverse complement strand
TTAACCCCCCCCCCCCCCCGCCGGGCCCGCCCGCCCCCGGCGGGGGCCCCCCCCCCCCCCCCCCCCCCCCCCGCGATTCGACCTCCTACGTGCGATTCGACCCCCAGCCCCCCCCGTCCACAGCCGTGGCGACACGCCCGGGCAGGTGCTGGTAGAGTTGCTGACGACTTCGGCGAGGGCCGCGCGTGCGCGGCCGTGATCGACGCGGTGGGAGACCCGGCCAAGCTCTGGGAGCGTTCCTCACGCGTGCACGCGTTCGAGTTGCAACACCACAGACCCCACGATGCCGGCACCCCGGTGTCGTCCACGAGACCAGGAGGCACCATGGCCGACTACACCAAGCTCGCAGCGGCAGTCCGCACCAAGTTCGGCAAGGGCGCTGCGCGCAAGATCCGTGCCAACGACCAGATCCCCGCGGTCGTCTACGGCCACGGCACCGAGCCGCAGCACATCACCCTCCCGGGCCACGAGACGATGCTGCTCGTCCGTCACGCCAACGCGATCGTCGACCTCGACATCGAGGGTGCTGCGCAGCTCGCCCTCGTCAAGGACGTCCAGCGTGACCCGGTGCGCCAGGTCATCGAGCACATCGACCTCGTGGTCATCCGCCGCGGCGAGAAGGTCACGGTCTCCGTGCCCGTCGTCGTCGAGGGCGAGTCCTTCTCCGGCACGATCCACGTCCAGGACGAGTCGACCCTGTCGCTCCTCGTCGAGGCGACCAACATCCCGGAGCACGTCGTCGTGAACGTCGAGGGCCTCGAGGACGGCGCGCAGATCCGTGCGTCCGAGATCGAGCTCCCGTCGGGCGCCGAGCTCGAGACCGAGGGCGAGACCCTCGTCGTCTCGATCGTCACCCCGCGTGGCACCGCCGACGACGACGCCGCGGACGAGGCAGCTGCCGAGGCCGGCGCCGAAGCCGGTGCCGAGGGCGGCTCCGAGCCGGTCGAGTCCGAGTAACACCCTTCGAGGACACCTGGTCGACGTCGTGACGGATCGCATCCTCGTCGTGGTCGGGCTCGGGAACCCCGGGCCCGGCTACGCGGGGAACCGTCACAACGTCGGCCAGATGGTCCTCGACGAACTCGCCGCCCGGATGGGTGCGACGTTCAAGAAGCACAAGACCCCGAACCAGGTCGCCGAGGGGCGTCTGGTGCCGGGTGGCCCCCGCCTGGTGCTCGCCAAGCCGGGGTCGTTCATGAACACCTCCGGCGGCCCCGTCTCGAGCGTGCTCGGGTTCTACAGCGCCACCCCGGCGGACCTCGTCGTCGTGCACGACGAGCTCGACCTGCCGTTCGACACCGTCCGCCTCAAGGGCAACGGCGGGCACGGCGGACACAACGGGCTCCGCGACATCATCAAGGCCACCGGCACGAACGAGTTCTCCCGGGTGCGCGTCGGCATCGGCCGCCCACCGGGTCGCCAGGACCCCGCCGACTACGTGCTGCGCGACTTCTCGCCGACCGAGAAGAAGACGCTGCCGAACCTGCTCGCCGACGCCGCGGACGCGGTCGAGGCGATCGCGGACCTCGGCCTCCTCGCCGCCCAGCAGCGGGTGCACGCACCCTCCTGATCCGCCTGGCTGTTCGCGGCCCGCGCACGCCGCGGTCCTTGTCGGACGTCGCCGGTACCATGTCCTGAGTGACGATCTCGGGCATCATCCCTGCGCTCTCGCGCGCCTCCGCGTTCGATCGCGTCCTCCGCGCCGCTCCTCGTGACGCCGACTTCTCCGTCGTCGACGGCCTGCGTGTGCCGCTCCTCGCCGCGCTCATGGCCGAGCGCAAGGAGCCGCAGTGCGTCCTCGTGATCACCGCCACCGGACGTGAAGCCGAGGCGGTCCGCGGTGCCCTGACGAGCTACCTGCCGGACGCCCGCGTGTTGGAGTTCCCGGCGTGGGAGACCCTGCCGCACGAGCGCCTCTCCCCGAGCGCCCAGACCGTCGGCACCCGCATCGCCACGCTCCGTGCGCTGCAGCAGTGGCAGGACGCTCCGCCGGCCGAGCGCCAGCCGACCGTGGTGGTCGCGAGTGTCCGTGCGGCGCTCCAGCCGATCGCGAGCAACCTGACCTCGCTCGAACCCGTCGTGCTCCGGACCGATTCGCGCGGCAACGACCTCGCCGGCATCTCCGCGCAGCTCGTGGACCTCGCCTACGCCCGGGTCGACCTCGTCACCCGCCGCGGGGAGTTCGCCGTCCGCGGTGGGATCCTCGACGTCTTCCCGCCGACCGCCGACCACCCCGTGCGCGTCGACTTCTTCGGCGACGAGATCGAGGCGATCAAGGCCTTCTCCGTCGCCGACCAGCGCACCACCGAGGACGACCTCGGCTCCGTCGAGCTCACTGCGTCGCGCGAACTCCTGCTGAGCGAGGACGTCCGACAGCGCGCCCGCGAGATGCTGCACGAGTTCCCGAACCTGTCGCAGATGCTCGCCAAGGTGGCGGAGGGCATCCCGGTGGAGGGCATGGAGTCCCTCGCCCCGGCGCTCGTGGAACGACTCGTCCCCATGACGGACTACCTGCCCGCCGACGCGACCATCGCGGTCTTCTCGCCCGAGCGGGTGAGCGGGCGCGCGCACAGCCTGGCCGAGACGAACCAGGAGTTCCTCCAGGCCGCGTGGAGTGCCGCCGTCGCCGGGGCCCAGGCGCCGATCGACCTCGACGCGGGCAACTTCCTGACGGTCCCGCAGCTCAAGCAGACCCGTGGGCAGCGCACCTGGTGGACGATCTCGCCGTTCGACAGCGGCGCTGACGAGCCCCTGAGCGACGCGGATGCGGCGGCAGAGGCGGGGGAGTACGTCCGCGTCCGCGCCGACGCCGTCCCGAGCTTCGCCGGCAGCGCCGACGGGGCGGTCGCACACGTCAAGGAACTCACCGACGACGGTTGGGCCGTGGTCGTCACCGCGCAGGGGCAGGGGCTCGTCGAGCGCGCCGTGCAGGTCCTCGCCGACGCCGGGGTCGCCGCTCGTGCCGAAGCGGTCACCGCGCCGCCGCAGCCCGGTGTCGCGATCGTCACGACCGCCGCGGTCGAGCACGGCTTCGCCATCCCGGATCCCCGGATCGCGGTGCTGTCGGAAGCCGAGTTCTACGGTCGCAGCGCACAGCAGGGTGCGCGCACGGTCCGGAAGCTCGCGAGCCGCCGGAAGAACGTCGTCGACCCGCTGCAGCTCAAGCCCGGCGACGTCGTCGTGCACGCCACGCACGGCATCGGCAAGTTCGTCGAACTCGTCTCGCGCGAGGTGTCGAGCGGCGGCCGCAACGCCGTGAAGACCCAGCGCGAGTACCTCGTGCTCGAGTACGCGCCGTCGAAGCGCGGGTTCCCGGGCGACAAGCTGTTCGTCCCGACCGACCAGCTCGACCAGCTGTCGCGCTACGTCGGCGGCGAGTCCCCGACCCTGTCGAAGATGGGCGGCTCGGACTGGGCGTCGGCCAAGTCGAAGGCGCGCAAGGCCGTCCGCGACATCGCCGTCGACCTCGTGAAGCTCTACTCGGCGCGCATGGCGTCGAAGGGGCACGCGTTCGGCCCGGACACCCCGTGGCAGCGCGAGCTCGAAGAGGCCTTCCCGTTCGCCGAGACCGCAGACCAGCTGACCACCATCGACGAGATCAAGCGCGACATGGAGCGGCCGATCCCGATGGACCGTCTGCTCTCCGGTGACGTCGGCTACGGCAAGACCGAGGTGGCGATCCGTGCGGCGTTCAAAGCCGTGCAGGACGGCAAGCAGGTCGCGATGCTCGTCCCGACGACGCTGCTCGTCCGCCAGCACATGGAGACCTTCCAGGAGCGCTTCGCCGGCTTCCCGGTGCACCTCCGCGCCCTCAGCCGGTTCCAGACCGAGAAGGAGTCGAAGGAGACGCTGGCGGGGCTCGCCGACGGGACGGTCGACATCGTCATCGGTACGCACCGGATCCTGTCGCAGGGCGTGCAGTTCAAGGACGTCGGCCTGGTCATCATCGACGAGGAGCAGCGCTTCGGTGTCGAGCACAAGGATCAGCTGAAGAAGCTCAAGACCAACGTGGACGTCCTCGCGATGTCCGCGACGCCGATCCCGCGCTCGCTCGAGATGGCAGTCACCGGCATCCGCGAGATGTCGACGCTCGCCACTCCACCAGAGGACCGCCACCCGATCCTGACCTTCGTCGGCCCGCAGTCGGACCTGCAGGTCGCCGCGGCGATCCGGCGTGAGCTCCTCCGCGAGGGGCAGGTGTTCTACGTGCACAACCGGGTCAAGGACATCCAGTCGGTCGCGTCGCACCTGGCCGAGATCGTCCCGGACGCCCGCATCGCCGTCGCACACGGGCAGATGTCCGAGCAGACCCTCGAGCAGGTGATGGTCGACTTCTGGGAGCGTCGTTTCGACGTGCTCGTCTCGACGACCATCATCGAGACCGGGCTCGACATCGCGAACGCGAACACGCTCATCATCGACCGGGCCGACAAGTACGGCCTGTCGCAGCTGCACCAGCTCCGTGGCCGAGTCGGTCGTGGGCGGGAGCGCGGCTACGCGTACTTCCTCTACGACGCCGACAAGCCGCTGTCCGAGACCGCGCAGGACCGCCTCGAGACCATCGCCGCGAACAACGAGCTCGGCGCGGGCATGCAGGTCGCCATGAAGGACCTCGAGATCCGCGGCGCGGGCAACCTGCTCGGCGGCGAGCAGTCCGGCCACATCGCGGGCGTCGGCTTCGACCTGTACCTCCGCATGATCGGCGAAGCGGTGTCGCAGTTCCGCGGGGACGTCGCCGAGGGGCAGACCGAGCTCCGGCTCGAGATCCCCGTCGACGCGCACATCCCCGAGGACTACGTCGAGTCCGAGCGGCTCCGACTCGAGGCGTACCAGAAGCTCTCCGCCGCCTCGGCACCGACGTCGCAGCACGACTCGATCGACATGGTGCTCGACGAACTCACCGACCGCTACGGCCAGCCCCCGCAGGCCGTGCAGACCCTGGTCGAGGTGTCCCGGCTCCGCCGCATGGCCCAGCAGGTCGGGCTGTCCGACGTGGTCGTCATGGGATCGAACCTGCGCGTCGCGGGCAAGGAGCTCGCGGATTCGTCGCAGGTGCGGCTCAAGCGGATGTTCCCCGGCGCGAAGTGGTTCCCGCAGCAGAACGCGTCGAGCATCCCGATGCCGCGTCCGCACGGCGAGGCCCTTCCCGACGACGCGTTGATCCAGTGGGTCGAGAGCATCCTGACCGCCGTCTACGGCGCGACGGCCGCCGCCGAGGCGCCCGCCGCCTGACGCTCAGCAGGGTCGGTGGCCGGGCCGGCCACGTGCCCTGGGGCGTGCGCGCCGCCGGACGGGAGGCTCGGTGCGGGCTGGCACCGCGCCTCCCGTC
>JASCOI010000190.1 GCA_029959665.1 Microbacteriaceae bacterium PS02333 | reverse complement strand
CCCGGGTGTTCGCCCGCCCCCCCGGGGGGGGCGGGGGGGGGGGCCCGCCCCCCCCCCCGCGTTTCCGCTTCCCATGGCGCGCGCGATGGGTCAGGGAGCGCGTGGTGGGTCGAATCGCGCGCCATGGGCCGGGTCGCGCGTGGTGGGTGCGACGCGCGCACCGCCGGACGGGAGGCTCGGTGCCGGACTGCCACGAGCCTCCCGTCCGGAGCGGGTACCGTCCAGGGCATGCGTGGCGTCGGACTGATCGATGAGGCCGGCCGGATGCGGCTGGTCGGCTCCGGCGTCGCCGGGGCGGCCTTCGCCGTCGTGCTCGTGATGCTCCTGGTGTCGCCGTGGGCCGGTGCGACGACGGGGGTGCTCGTCGCCGTCGCGATCCCCGTCGGTGCCGCCGGTGCAGCGATCGGGGCGTTCCTGACCGTGCGCTCCTGGCGGCTCGGGGGTGGCTACGAGCGCGTCGTCGCGGTGCAGCGATGGGTGGCCGAGGGCGAGGTGCCCGCCGGTGTCCCCGCGTCGGTGTGGATCCCGCTCGTGCAGGCCGAGGCTGACAAGCAGGTCGCGGGCTGGGGGAAGATCGTGCTCGCGGTGTGCTGGGGAGCGATGACGTGGTCGATGCGTGACCAGCAGCCGCCCGTGCTCACCGCGATCCTGCTCGCGTTGTGGGCGGGGCTCGCGACGTGGAGCGCGGTGTGGGTGATCCCTCGGGCGCGTGCCGCGCGGGACGTGCTCCGACGGGGCGTCGCGTCGCTGGAGTGACGCGTCGGTCGGATCAGGACGACGGGGCCGCCGTGCTCGCACGTTCGACGAGGTACACCGGCACGAGATCGGTCGCCGCGACCGCCGCCGTCCCCGCGATCTGTCCGAGGAGCGTGCTGACCGCGCGTCGGCCGACCTCGTCGAAGGACTGGTGCACCGTGGTGAGCGGCGGCCAGAACGAGTCGGACTCGGGCGAGTCGTCGAACCCGACGACGCTGAGCGACCCCGGCACCGAGCGACCGACCTCGTGGCATGCGCGGAGGATGCCGAGGGCGGTCTGGTCGTTCGCCGCGAACACCGCGGTGATCTCGGGACGACGGGCGATCTCGAGCCCGGCGCGGTAGCCGGAGGTCGAGCCCCAGTCGCCCTCGAACACGGGCGGGACGGTCCGCCCGGCTTCGGTGAGCGTCGCTTCCCACGCGGCCCGACGGCCTCCGGCGGAGTAGGACATCGCGGGGCCGGCCACGTGCCAGACCGTCTCGTGTCCGAGGTCGAGCAGGTGCTGCGTGGCCAGCCGGGCGCCCAGTGCCTGGTCGGTGTCGATCGCCGGGTGGTCGGTGGTGCCGGTCGAGTCGATGACCACGACGGGCACACCGTCGGGCAGGACGACCTCTGCGGTGTCCATCACGTGCGACTCGATGATGATCACGACACCGTCGACCGCCTGCTCCTGCAGCCGCGAGAACGCCGAGCGGACGCCGTCCTTCGTGCGCGACGCCATCGGGAGCAGCGTGATCGTGAAGTCGGCGGCACCCGCGGCGTCGGCGATCGCCTCGAGCGTGCGCATGTTCCCGAACGACGCGAGCGTGAACATGATCACGCCGATGGTGCGGAAGTGCCCGGAGCGCAGGGCACGGGCCGCTCGGTTCGGGCGGTACCCGAGTGACGTCATCGCCTGCTGGACGCGATCGCGGGTCTCGGGGCTGACGTTGTCGAAGCCCCTGGCGACGCGGGACACCGTCTGCATCGAGACGCCGGCCGCGTCGGCGACCGCTGCCATCGAGGGCGCTCGTCCTCCGGCCGGTGGGGCGGTCGTCATCGCGGGCATCCCTTCACGTCCCTGGTGCGGTTTCGATCACGATTCTGTCACGCGGTTGCATGTTGACGTTGCCATGCTATCTTCGACCACGATGTTGACGTCAACATCAGGTCGCATCGCCGCGAACGCGATGTCGACGCGAGACGAAGGAGTCCCATGACAACGCTCGAGCAGGCCAGGTCGGCCGCCCGGTCCGGGCCACGTCGGCAGCGTGCCCGGTGGACCGGCTGGATGTTCGTCGGCCCGTTCGTGGTCGTGCTGACCGCGATGCTCATCGTGCCGATCGGCTACGCGCTCTGGCTCAGCCTCTTCCGCGACCAGCTCGTCGGCGGCAACCAGTTCGTCGGTCTGGCGAACTACCTACAGCTGCTGCAGGACGCCAAGTTCTGGACCGGCTTCGGTCGGGTCGCCCTGTTCCTCGTCGTGCAGGTCCCGATCATGCTGTTCGTCGCCCTCGTCGCCGCCCTGGCGCTCGACAGTGCGCGGCTCTGGGCATCGTCGTTCTTCCGCATCGCGATCTTCCTGCCGTACGCGGTCCCCGGTGTCGTCGCCGCACTCATCTGGGGCTTCATCTACGGCAACCAGTTCGGTCTGACCGGGTCGATCAACGGTGCGCTCGGCATCGACCTGCTCCAGCCGTTCAGCCCCGACTGGGTCCTGGCGGCGATCGGCAACATCGTCACGTGGGAGTTCGTCGGCTACAACATGCTGATCTTCTACGCCGCACTCCGCGTGGTCCCGACCGACCTGTACGAAGCCGCCGAGATCGACGGCGCCGGCCCGTTCCGCACCGTCTGGTCCATCAAGATCCCGGCGCTCCGCGGATCCATCGTCATCGCCACGATCTTCTCGATCATCGGCAGCTTCCAGCTCTTCAACGAGCCGAACCTCCTGAAGACCCTCGCCCCGAACGTCATCGGCAGCGCCTTCACCCCGAACATGTACGCCTACTCGCTGTCCTTCAGCGGCCAGCAGTTCAACTACTCCGCCACCGTCGCCATCGTCATGGGCGTCATCACCGCCGTGATCGCCTACGTCGTGCAGGTCCGCGGAACCCGAGCGGAGAACCGATGAGCGCCGTCGACACCCAGCCCCCGACCGTGACGGAGGCGGTGACCACCCGCGGACGCAGCGGGGCGGGCCGTACCCGTGCCTCCCGTCAGACGACGGCCTCGAAGGGCCGCGGTCCCCGCGCCCGCAAGTCGCCGCTCCTGCTCGTGGTGATGGTCGTCATCACCGTCTACTCGCTGCTGCCGTTGTTCTACCTCGTGGTGAACGCGACGAAGTCGCAGGCCGACCTGCTCTCGACGTTCGGCCTGTGGTTCGGCCCGGACTTCTCGCTCTTCCAGAACATCGGCGAGACGCTCACCTACGACAACGGCATCTACCTGCAGTGGCTCGGCAACACCGTGCTCTACGTGGTCGTCGGTGCGGGCGGAGCGACCCTGCTCGCGACCGTCGCGGGCTACGGCATGGCGAAGTTCCGGTTCCCCGGGCGCCGCGCGGTCTTCGCGATCGTCCTCGGTGCCATCGCGATCCCCGGCACGGCCCTCGCCGTCCCGACGTTCCTCCTCTTCTCGGCCGTCGGCCTGACGAACACCCCGTGGGCGATCATCCTGCCCTCGCTCATCAGCCCGTTCGGCATGTACCTCATCTGGACCTACGCGGTCGACGCGGTCCCGACCGAGGTCATCGAGGCGGCCCGGATGGACGGCGCCGGAGAGTTCCGGATCTTCTTCACCATCGCCCTGCGACTCCTCGCACCCGGTGTCGTGACGGTCCTGCTGTTCGCCGTCGTCGCGACCTGGAACAACTACTTCCTGCCCCTGATCATGCTCAGCGACCCGAAGCTCTACCCGCTCACGGTCGGCCTGAACCAGTGGAGCGCCCAGGCCGTCGGGGTCTCCGCGCACCCGATCTACAACCTCGTCGTCACCGGATCGCTGCTCACGATCATCCCGATCGTGATCGCGTTCCTCTTCCTCCAGCGCTCCTGGCAGTCCGGCCTCGCGGCCGGGTCCGTCAAGGCCTGACCCTGCCGGGCCCCCGTCGGGGCCCGCGCGAACCACAGCAGCACACCCCATCACGAAGAAGTGGAAGGCACACCCGAATGAACAAGCGACTCCGGCGCGGCCTCAGCGCCCTCGCCATCGGCGTCACGGCGACCATCGCCCTGGCCGCCTGCGCCTCTGGCGGCTCGTCGTCCGGCGGCTCGTCCGACGACATGACCAAGGCCCTCGAGAAGGGCGGGACGCTCACCTACTGGTCGTGGACCCCGTCCGCGAAGGCCCAGGTCGCCGCGTTCGAGAAGGCGTACCCGAAGGTCACGGTCAAGCTCGTCAACGCCGGCACCGGCAACGACCAGTACACGAAGCTCCAGAACACGATCAAGGCCGGCTCCGGTGCCCCCGACGTCGCGCAGATCGAGTACTTCGCACTGCCGCAGTTCGCCCTCGCCGACTCGCTCGTCGACCTGAAGTCCTACGGCTTCGACTCGCTCGAGAGCAAGTACGGCGCCGGCACCTGGCAGTCGGTCGACCTCGACGGCAAGGTCTACGGCCTGCCGCAGGACTCCGGCCCCATGGCGATGTTCTACAACAAGAAGACCTTCGACGAGGCCGGCATCACCACCCCGCCGAAGACCTGGGACGAGTACGTCGCGGACGCCGAGAAGATCCACGCGTCGAACCCGAACGCGTACATCGCTGCGGACAGCGGTGACGCCGGCTTCACCACGTCGATGATCTGGCAGGCCGGCGGCCGTCCGTTCGAGGTCAAGGGCACCGACGTCTCGGTGAACCTGCAGGACGAGGGCACCAAGAAGTGGACCTCCACCTGGAACCAGCTCGTCGAGAAGGGCCTGCTCTCGCAGACGCCCGGCTGGACCGACGACTGGTACAAGCAGCTCGGCAACGGTGAGATCGCGACGATGGTCACGGGCGCCTGGATGCCCGGCGTGCTCGAGTCGAGCGTCAAGGACGGCAGCGGCAACTGGCGCGTCGCCCCGATCCCGACCTACGACGGCTCGTCCGACGTCACCTCGAACAACGGTGGATCCGCCGAGGTCGTCATGAAGCAGTCGAAGAACCCGGCGCTCGCCGCCGGCTTCCTGAAGTGGCTGAACTCCTCGCAGGACTCGATCGACGTGTTCCTCAAGTCCGGCGGGTTCCCATCCACCAAGGCGCAGCTCAGCTCGTCGTCCTTCACGGCCGAGAAGCCGGAGTACTTCGGCGGCGAGGCGATCAACGAGACCCTGTCGAAGGCTTCCTCCGACGTCGCCGAGGGGTGGCAGTACCTGCCGTTCCAGGTCTACGCGAACAGCGTCTACGCGGACACGGTGGGTCAGGCATACCAGAACAAGACGGACCTGAACGCCGGGCTCGAGGCATGGCAGAAGGCCATCGTGAAGTACGGCAACGAGCAGGGCTTCAAGGTCACCAGCAAGTAGGACCGACCACCACCCCGGGGGGGGGGGGGGCCCCCCCCCCCCCCCCCCCCCGGGGGGAAACCCCGGGCGGTTTAAAAAAAAAGCAGCGGC
>JASCOI010000018.1 GCA_029959665.1 Microbacteriaceae bacterium PS02333 | reverse complement strand
ACGCCCACCACAACGGCCACCCACGGGAGAACGTCTCGGAGGGGGTTCGGTCGTAGGGTTCGGAAGCGACGCGGTGTTCCGGTCGTTTCGTCCTCGTCTGTCATCCGACCAGCATCCTCCTGCTCGATGGCGTCCGCCGGACCATCGTCGAACGGACAGGCTGGCGGTGAGAGACCGCGCCACATCAGGAGCGCGGGCCCTCGATGTCGCTTTGCTATCTCCTTCAGGAGCGGACTCGGACGATCCATCCCGTGATGGTCCCGTGGTGCGGGCGACGGTTGGACAGGGAGGACACAGCGTGCTGCTGCCCGCCATGGGCTTGCGGCGCAGAGTAACCGGCGCGCTCCGAGCTCACGAAGCTCACCGAGACCTGGTCGATGCGGATTAGGACACCGCTCAGGTCGCGTCGGGTAGACAGCTCCTCCTCGCTGCGTTCATGGTCGTACGTGTCGCGCTGCAGAGGAACCGTCCTCGGGACCGCAAGGATCAGGTCGATCCACGGCTGGTCCGATTCATACAGGGTCCATGTGATGCGCTCGCCGACCGCGACATCGAATCCGTCTTCCTCGACTTGCCAGTCGGTCAGCCAAACGTCTGTCTCACCGTCGGTGAGCGCAGGAACAGGATCCGCGGGTGCAACCGCCGGCGTTGGAGTTCGCCGGATCGGTGCGGCGCTGCCCGGCTCTGATGATGTGTTGGACGGCTCCGTAGCGACGCTCCCACAGGAGTTGGGGCAGCACGACATGACCCCCCGACGGACGATCGTCTGGTTCGCTCGGGGACATCCAGTCAGCCTAGATGCGGGAGTAGTGCTGCGCAGATGACTTCGTGCAGTATCCACGAGGTCGCGTTGCCGCTGACGTGTCCCGTTGAGCGATCGGCTAGCGGACTGCTTAGGAGCCGCGCCTAGCGCATCTAGACAGCATCTAAGCATCTAGTTGTTGACAGATACTGGCGAGCGGTCTACCTTCTCAACTACGGCCGATCTATCCACCTAGAAGGAGTTAAGATGATCGTAGTTAACTTGAAGAAGTCATACCGCGAGGTCCTGTCGGGGATGCGGGACATGGATGACGCCACGCTGGGCTGGTGGGCGGGCATCACTGATGAGGCGGCAGAGCGCTACGGCGATGTCATCATCGGAGTGTTCAAGGAGCGCGTGGTGTCCGCTTTCGATGCAGACGGCTTCGACCGCGACTCAGAGGGTCGTGTGTACTTCAGCGGGAACGAGTCCGAAGAGTTCGCTTCGCTGGTGGGTAAGGCCAGTCCGGCGCGGCCGTGGGTGCGAGGTCAAGCTCGTCCGATCCAGTACATCGACACCGACGTTGTTCGAAACGGGGCTGCTCCTGTCGAGAAGCTTGAGGGACGACACCTCCGCGCCGTTGTCGCCGGTTACGTCTTGACCGTCGATCACGAGGGGATCGCAACCGTGGAGCCTCCGCAGGGCGGCGTCGTCACTGTCACCGCGCCTAGTGATCGGGTCATCGATCTGCAGTTGTAGTGCTCGGCTTAGTCTGACCAGCCCCTACCGCGGCCGCGGTAGGGGCTGGTGCTGTCTGTGGGTCTCAGAGCGACAGCGGTCCAGGCGTGACCGCCGCTGGCGGATGGCAACGTTTGCTACTCGTGCACCTCGGGTGGCACGTCGGGTGCGCGCACATCGCCCCCCCCGCTCACAGTTCGCCGTTCGGTCGCATAGGGGGCCGTTCGCACCAGCAGACTCGAAACGGCACCTGGCGCTGCACGTCTTGCCGTCTCATGGATGAAAGTTCGCACCGGGGGTGGAAACGGTCTACACGCATCGACTACAGTCAGCGGTGGTAGCTAGGGATGAGACAGTTCCCCGAGCGCCAATTCGAGAAGCCCACGCCGTCAGGCGTGGGTTTCTGCGTTGAGGCGTGATACTTGTTCATGTGTTGCTTGCGTACATCGACGAGGTTGGCGAGACCGGTGCGTTCGTGAGCCGCGACAACAACAAGTACAACACCAGCGCGGCGTTCGGCTACGCCGGCTTCATCATCCCCGAGCACAAGGCTCGCTACTTCGGCTCGCTGTTCCAGAAGGACAAGAACACGCTGTTCGCCAAGGATCTGGCCGAAGCGGAGCACCCAGGACGCTGGGAGAAGAAGGGTGCCGACCTCTTCCGGCCGAACACGCACAAGCACTACCCAGCACAGCTCCGGGTGTTCGCCGGACTGGTTCGCCAAGTGGTCGAGCTGGGCGGCCGCCTGTTCTACTACGCCGACCAGAAGCCCTTGGGGACGCCGGGACAGGTCGCACCGCTTGGCGGGACTGAACCGGTCGATCGCGAGACAGCTGCTATGCAGGAGACACTCAACCGGATCGCCCGGCACGCGAAGACCCGGAACTCCAACGTCATGGTCGTGATTGATCAGATCAACGAGAAGACTCGTGCAGAGCGTCTGCCGCGGATGTACAGCCACATCCTTGGTCGCGCGGCAGACTTCCCCGAGATGCGCCGCATCATCGAGCCTCCCATGCACGTCGACAGCAAGCTCAGCGCCAACATCCAGTTCGCTGACTGGGTTGCCGCGTGTGTTTCACGCGCGATCGACTATCAACTGCTCGACCCGTCCCCATATCGATGGGTGACCGAGCGCGGAACCTTGCCGGGCGTTCGTGACGCCTTCACGTATGAGTCAAAGCTACGGCTCTGGCACAGCAGCGTGAAGGACCCCAACAACTCGGACCTCTTCAAAGCGCAGAGGGTCATGGGACTGCGTGGCGGAGGGCTCGCAGCCAACACGTCTCGTGATGTTCCGTGGGAACGGATCCGGGCAGCCGCCGTACGAGGGCGGACCGGCACGCGCTGACCAGAGGCATAGCGTCACAGTGCGTTTTTCGGAGTCGCGTGCTGAGGGGACACCGCCGCTGCCGTGTCCGGTGACCGATCCTTGGGTTCAGCCGGTCGTTGCAACACCACCGTGAATCGGAGTGCTGCAGATGGGATCGAGGCTGGAACACCGTGCTCGAGAGGCACGGTTCTGGGAGCTATTGAGACAGGGCCTCGGACGGACGGCGGCCTGTGATGCTGTCGGCGTGGACCGACGTCAGGGATACCGATGGGTCAAAGCAGCCGGCGGACGGAACCCGTTCGCTCACAAGCCCCGCTCGGACCGGTATTTGAGCCAGGAAGAGCGGCTGCAGATCGCGGACCTGCGCCTCGTGGGTGAGGGCGTGCGTGCGATCGCTAGAGCCCTCGGTAGGGCGCCATCGACGATCAGCCGTGAGTTGACGAGGAACTCCGCGACTAGTCGGACCTACCGGCCGTACTCCGCCGAGAAGCAGTGCCGGGCTCGTGCGCGGCGCCCGAAACCGCGGAAGCTGGACCGGGTCGAGCTTGCATTGCAAGTCGAGCTGCGGTTGGTGCGGAACTGGTCCCCGGAGCAGATCCGTGATGACCTGGCCGGTAGCGTCCTTGCTCGTTCAGTTGCGACGGCGCATCCTTGCTATTCGAGCCGCCCACGTTCGATTGAGGCGTGTTTCCCGGCGCGGCAGAATGAGCGCATGACGACCCAGGCAGAACTCCCTCAAATCGGACAGACCCTCGATGCGGTTGCGCGCGTTCCACGTGCCTGGATCGTGCGGTCCCTCGCTGGTGGGTCCACGCCGCGAAGCGCCGACGAGCTCGCCGAGGTACTTAACCTGCCCACGTCTGTAACGCAGGAGCACATCGATGTGCTTGTCGCCATCGGAGCACTCACCCAAACGCAGCCCGCACAGACCGCTCGTGCGCGCTACCTCGTTGACGCTGACCGTGTGAGGCAACTCGCTGCGCAAATCGGTGCTTACCTCACCGGTGCCTGAGTAGGCACCCTCCCTTACCGCTTCACCCGAGATCGTTACCGCCGCTCGTGCGCCTGCTAAGGGTTGGACTCGCTATCGACTTGGGAGTTAGATACTCGGGTCTGTGCCCCGCTCTGGGGGGTGGCTATGAAAGAGCTGGAGATTACTCTTCTTGGGTTGACAGCACGGGGCTGTCTCAAGATTTAGGGGGTCTCGTGCGCACAGTGCTGCACGCTCCGCGACCGAGGGGACGCAGTATTGCTGCGGCGGCCCTCGGTGCGCTTGCTCTTCTCGGATCACTGCTCGTCGCCGCGCCAGCGCAGGCGTTGAGCGATACCGGAACCGGTGGTGTGTTCGTTCCCGCTACCGGCCGTCTGCTGGACACGAAGAACAACATCGGTGGATACAGCACACCGATGCCAGCTGACACATGGCGGACCGTGAAGGTTGCCGGGCTTGCGGGCGTTCCTGATGACGGTTCGGTGGGTGCGGTGTCGCTCGTCGCGACCGTTGCAGACATTCCCTCCCAGGCCATCCTCTACGGCCGTCCCGACGCGAACGCCTCGACGACGTCGATGGGGATCTACGGCGGAATCGACAACGACAACACGTCGTTCTCCTCTGTGCTCGCTGTGGCAGCAGACGGGACGATCCAGGTCAAGACGCAGAACTCCGTGCGCCTCATCCTCGACGTGCAGGGGTACTACACGGCCAACACCGACGGCACCGCCCCCGGTGGTTTCGTGCCTCTGAACGGAAAGCGGATCGTCGACACCCGTTCCGGGCTCGGAGCAACCAAGGCCACAGTTGCTGGCGGTAAGACCGTGACCGTCCAGGTGTCTGGTACGGCCGGCGTCCCCGCCGACGCATCAGGCGCGATCGTGAACCTGATTGCGATCAACACGACGGACAAGGTCGGGTATCTCACCCCCTACGCTGCCGACGGGACTCGTCCAACGAACTCGTTCAACTATGCCGGGAGCACGACAACTGGCATGCAGGCCCAGGTCGAGCTCTCCGACGATGGCAAGATCAACATCTACAACGGCACCAGCACCATCAACCTGGTCGTCGACGTGCAGGGCTACTTCACCGCCGCGGGTAAGAGCGGCGCCGTCTTCACTCCCGGTACCGGCCGCGTCTACGACTCCCGTGCAACCGGCAACAAGATCGTCGGCGCGAACGAGACCCGCGCCATCCAGGTCGCAGGACAGGCCGGTGTCCCGGTCATCGGGTCCGGTGTTTCTGCGGTCGTGCTCTCTCTCACCGTTGCGCACGGCGGCCAGAACGGAGGCTACGCACGCGTATGGGCAGACGACGCGGACGAGCCCAACACGAGCGCGATCAACTACGACTACGACACCATCCGCACCAACACCATCACGGTGCCGCTCGGCGCGAACGGCAAGCTCGACCTGCACAACATCGGCTCCGCAACGAACTACGTCTTCGACGTTCAGGGCTGGTACGCCAGCCCGATCGCACCGAAGGTGACCTGCCCCTACGCGGCAGGCTCCACCACCTACCGCATCCCCACGGCGGACTTCACGTGCTCCGTCACCGCTGCAGTCGCAACCGGGACCGGGCAGCAGCTCGGCCTCACCGTTGACGGCGCCGACGCGGGCTCGGTTGACTTGTCCGCAACGAAGACGACGACCGCGAAGGTGAGCGTCGCCGCCCGAGGTGGCGAGCACCGAGTCGACGCAACCATCGTGGACCAGGCTGGGAACGCTGTCACCACGACCAGTATGCTATTCAACCTCGGCGGTGACTGGGTCACTAACGGCGTCTCCGGCTACCCGGTCGACACGGCGTACGCGTCGACCGACACGGGGCTGTACCTGAAGGCCACGAATGACTCGTTCGCCGCCGACGTCACCGCGCAGTACACGCTGACGACGAACCCGGACGGCGTCACCGACCCCATCGAGACCAGCGCAGCGACGACGGAGGTATTCCGTCCCACGGCTTCGCTGACGGCGGGCCAGACGTACTACTGGACCGCTCACGTGACCGGCACGTCTGCCGGCGTCGCCGCCGACAAGACGTTCGGCCCGTGGAAGTTCACCGCATCGGACACCCCGATCGACAACTACTGCGCCGAAGCACTGCTGCAGCAGAACGCGCAGTCAGGCACGACGACGCAGCCGGACGACTTCAACGTCTGCGCCGTGATGCCTAGCGACGACCAGGACGCCGCGGCGTACGACGGCATGGGAGTCATGACCCCGGAAGCGACCTTCGACAGCGGCGACACCGCTGCGACTGCCCCGACCGGCGGTGCGGTTATCCGCGCCGCGGGCAAGATCCGCTCGAAGACCGCAAACGTGCACATCAACAGCCGGACGATGATCTGGAAGAGCACGATGAAGACCCTGCAGTACTACGACGGCGCGTCGGCGTGGTCGAAGACCAAGTACCGCGGCTACCAGGGGTACATCCGCTGCAACACCACGGACACCACGAAAGAGAGCTACAGTTTCGGCCCGAATATTTCCGTTGACAAGTGCGCCAACTACTCGCCCAAGGGCAAGGACATCCTGTATGAGCAGATCACCATCCGCTACGGCATCGGCAAGATCGGTCCGACGTATGGTGGCAGCATGCACGCGACCATCACCAAGGCTGGCGTCCAGTCCGCAGGCGAAGGAGTCGGGTTCTGATGCAGCTCGATCACGCCAGCGAAGCCGAGCAACCCGCAGGTAAGCATGCGCTTCTCCTCGGAACCGTGTTGCTCGCACAGCTTGCGAGCAACCTCGTGCTGCCGGGAGTCGGGATCGCGTTTCTGGGCCTGCTGTTCGTGCTTGGCTGGTTCGGCAGCCGTGCTGATCGCATCGTCATTGGAATCGGTGCTCTCGTCAGCGGGTCGTACCTGGCTGTCGCACTCCTCGACGGCGTGACGGGACCAACGGTCGGCTACCAGTTCGGCGGCTAACGGTCTAGGTGCGGTTGTGGGCGGTTCCGGGCCTCCGGTGCCGCCCACTCTGCTCTGTCAGGGAACCGCTACGCGGCAGCGGCGCCCGACCCTGGTTCCTCCCTCACGGCGGACGAGAACCGAAGCAGACGAACTCGCCGGCGGTGCGCGCGGGCGACGGGCGCTACCTGCCACTCGGAGCGAAATCTGCGACCAAAGCCCCCGAATGGGGGCTCCGAATACGTGACTGGTCGTCTACGGCCCGTTAAAGGGCGTGCCCGCGTCGTTGACCCGAACTGCGGCGCGGGCACGTTGCCGGCGAGGAGAGCAATCCACACCAGCGGTCGTTCCGAATGCTCAGTGGTAACGGGATCTATAGCGGCCCGTCTGGTTCTGTTCGGGTCAGACCGGACGGGCCGCCCCCATCTTCCTCGGGCGCGGCGCACGCGACGATGATCCAACGCACCCGCTTCCAGTCTCGTTAGGCCATCGGCTACCGAAGCTCTAACCGAATGCACGGGCATCTTGCCAAGGACCCAAACGCGTGGCACTACCAATGCAGGGGGTGAGCGGAAGCGCGTTGGGTACAACGATCGATTTGCAGCATGAGGTGCAATGGCACCAGGTATTGCGTAGCCTACGTCCGCTGGGTCACGCCGGGCCCGCGAGCTTGAACGCTGCGCGTCGTCGACGACGTAGATTTTCCCAGGACCAAGCTGAGTCTACTTCCCATTCCGAAAGCGCAAGCACGTCAGCTTCCGACCATACTTCGCGGCGTTGACTGTCCTTCAGTGGAAATGCGGCGTTAGAGATTTTATAGAGACTCGGAGTTCCCCTGAACGGGCTTAAGTCGTAGAACCTGCGATCGTCCGATTCGTCCGGAATGAACCTTACATGCGCCGGATTGATGTGGCTTGCTTCGTGCTCACTCACACTCACTAAGTTCCGGCCCGCGTCGCCTTCGCGAACCCAGAACCGGTAAGCGCCGAGTAGGAGTCCGTAAGGAGTCCAGTTTCGATGGAGCACCTCTCCGTCCGGCAGTTCAGGTGTTTTCACCCGATGGATACGGAGGCCAGCATGGCTGGAGGCGTAAGAGACGGTGAGGTAGTCGACATGACTAAGCCGAACAGTCATCTCGTGCAGCCGATACGGCGCGGCGTGTACAGCTCGTTCGTTGCCGCCGGTGATGGTGACTGTCACCTCTTCCTCGCGAGTGACCTTGCGAGTGCGCGCAGATGAGACGGTTCTAGTGGTGTGCAGGGACTCGATGAGCTGCTCTTCGAGCGCACTCGAAAATCCTGCAGTCCCAAACTTGTCGCGCCCCAGGCGCAGGTCGGCGCTCAGCTTGGTGGTGAGGCCTGAGGACAGGAGGTGCTCTTCAACGAGAGAGGTCGTGTCCACCTGCTCGTACTCGAACGTGACTTTCTGACGGGCTTCCACCTGGGTATTCACCGGACTGACGATGGATGCCGTCGCCTCGCCATAACCCGTGTCTAGAAGTTGCCGCTCCTTGACCAGAAAGTTGAGGCGAAGGATGTGGAAAGGGCCGTCAGGCTCGCCGCTGTTGCTCCAAGCTGACGGCCGAGTCAGGGGAATCGAGAGCGGCATGCTTACGGGTTTCGCAGTTGACCGATACCTCGGCTTATATGGGCCCACCACGTCCTCCGTCGTTTCCGCGTCCCTGCGGTCTCACACTAACCGGGCGACGAAGCGTCCGTCCAACTCTGGTCCGTCAGACACCGGCGAAGGCACGCTCGAACTCATCCGCGAAGTCGTGGACTTGTCGGCGACGTTCACTGCCTTCGACGGAATCATAGACAAGATAGCCCACCTGCTCGGCAAGCTCTCTCTGTAGAGACGCATTACGACGCGGACGGGGGCGCACCAACATCACGGGGAGGGTGGACCGCCAGATGGACCGTGCGTTCTCGTGTGCTTGGTAGGACGGACTTAACGAGCCAAGAGCAATGCCGATACAGCTTAGGCGCAGCGCGAGACTGGCGTCTTGTTCGACGAGTGGCATCTGTTCGAGAAGATAGTCTGCTGCTTCGTGCGGCGGCAGACGCTTTGCACCGCGCAAAAGTTCCCATCCCGCGGTGGGGTGGTGGGCCGAGACCCAGACCTGATCAACGGCCTCGATGAGAGCAGGCGTGACCGAACGTCCACGTCTCGAGCCACCCAGGAGGAGACTCGGGACCTTCAAAACACGCCCCACGACATGGACCGGACTATATACCACAACTGCCGCCCCGAGCAGGAACTGGCAGCGTGTCACCCCCGTTATGGCGCAAGGCGCAACTCGTTGAAATGCCGGCATCCGCGTCGCGGATAGACCGTCGGGGCTCAGGAGCCCGCTGCAGTCACTTGCCGGATGCACTAGCGTCGGCGCCCGCTACGCGGTCGGCGACTGGGACCTCTGAGCAGGTGCGTGCGGCGATCATCACCGAGGCGCGGGTCGGTCCGGCGGCGGAGCCCCTCGGTCGCGATCGGTCGAGAGCGGACCCCCCAGTTGGTCCAAGCTCATGCGTACCCAGTCGACATGGTGCAGAAGCCACTCCAGGTCCCTTGAACGCTTCTGTATCAAAGCCATCGTGATCGTGCTCCTCTGCCCGTCCAGGCTCCGAACGCGCTTGTTGCCCGCGTAGTGAGGGATTCCGATGCTCGCGACACCATCGTCCGTCATCGCGTTCATTGCCCCAGCGTGGGCGATGTGATGACGGGTTTGCTGCACTCGACGAAACACGTTGAGGAACAGCGCTCGGTCACCCGAAACACCCGACTCTCGAGACAGCGTCAAGAAGTCCCGCGCTGCGTCATCGTCGCGACGGCGTCGCAGCTCCCCATCCTGGAGGAGAGTCGCGTGTGAGCTGTTTGCCGCCACCCACTCCGCGGCGACCCAGTAGAGATTGTCAAGCAGGCGGTCCCACAGCGTCAGAAGGTCAAGGAGTCGGATTGCGAGTGCACCGTAGAGATGACGGTCCTCCTCGCTGATGCTGTCGGACAAGGTGTACATCGCACCACGCTAACTCCATTGTCGATCCGCGACCTCGGGATCGGATCCGGTAAGTCCGTTTCGGCGTCCAGTAGCCGGTCGTCCAGCGGACGGCGGGGTGCGTGCTCGGTCGCTCGCGGATCGCCGGGTCGCAGATAGCCCGTCCGATCTGATTCTCACGGGGCTGCCTCAAACGGACGCCGTGGAGTCAAGAAGCTTGGCGTCTTAGCTCGGTAGGTTGTGGCGGAGGTCGTAGCCGGTGTCGGCGAGGAACTGCAGCCGGTCGCGTACTTCTTGCAGTGAAGCTGCGTCGTCGGTGTTGCGGTAGTCGGCGCGGAGGAGCGTGTTGGCGGTGATGATGTCGTCGGTGCGGTCCGTGTAGCCGGCGGCGGTTGCGGTGAGGAAGATCGTGGGGTCGGCGGGCCGGATGAGTTCGGTGCCGGCGAAGCCGATCGTGTCGGGTTCAAAGCCGAGCGCGGCCATGTCGACCTGCTGCTCGGTGAACGCGACGACCCGGTACGGCATCTCGCGTTTACTGATGGCCGGGTAGCCGGGCCGGTCGGAGACGGCACGGCCGGAGATGCGGCAGCCGGCGCCGATGAGTCGCTCCGCCTGCTCCTTGAGTGGCAGGTCGGATGTCCACCTTGTCCTGACACCGCCCGGTCCTGGGTAGCAGGCGATTGCGAAGTCCACGAGGCCACCGACCTGCCGTGACTCCCACCCGATGTCGGTGCGGTGGACGCGCTTGCCGAGGCGTGCGAGCGCGTCATCCACCTGCCCGGGGGACAGCCCTGCCCGCACCAACCCGTCGAAGGTGCTGCCGTTCACAGCCAGCATGCGAGCCACAGCGAAGGCGACGTTGATCGGTGCGGCGTCCTTCCACCGCTCCTTCGTCCCGAGGGCTTGTCTGCCGTCGATCCAGACTCGGCGTCGGTCGACGTCGACCAGCAGCATCGATGCGGTCTGTTCCGCGAGCGCGATTTGTGTCACGGTGACGGTGCGTGGTGCCAGCAGGAGCAGTTCCGCCTTGTTCGGGTCCTCGTCGCGGGGGCGTTGGGTGAGGGTTGGGAAGCGTGCGCGGCGGCCGTCGGCGAGGCGGATCGTGTCGTGCGACTCCACGACCGCGTGAAGCCCCGCGAGCTTGAGGACGGCGAGGGCGTTGGTGAGGTCGGTGGTGTCGCCGAGCCCGTAGGGCATCGTGATCTGGGGCCTGCCGGCGTACGCGGCGGTCACCCATTCGAGCCCCGGCCCCATCAGTGGTGTTCCTGTGGGGTGTCGGGTCGGGTGAGCGCGATGAGCCAGCGGGTTTCTTCGAGGAATGGTTCCCACCCGTCGCGGGTGTCGCCGTGGGCTGGTTCGCAGATGTTGCCGGTGTCGGTGCTGCGGATGATGACCTGCCGCAGTTCGGTGCTGGGTGGGTCGCGGAAGAACACGTGCCCGTGCACCCCGGTGTCGTCGTACGCGACGTTGAGGAGGAACAGCTCCGGCCTGGTGGTCATGGCCGCCATCGTCGTCCGCGGAAGAGGGCGATGATCGTGGTCAGCGGCCGTCCTTCTCGCATCCAGTCCAACGGCGTCAGGATCCGTTCGTCGACGGTGAGAAAGTCGAGGGGTGTGGTTATGAACTCGGTCATTGCGGCAGCGTCGAGAAGCGGTTGCGGTGCTGCGGCGTAGAGGACGTCGAGGCCGGGAAGCAATGAGGACGGGTCGCCGAACTCGGGGAGCGCGGGTCGGATGAGTTGCCAGTCGGGGATGCGTTCCTCGCCGTCGAGGTCGAAGCTGATTAGCCGGTTCGCCTCGAACAGCTCACCGACCTCGTCGATGCTGACCTGCAGGGCGGCGGCGACTTCCGCCTCGGTGAGGGTGGTGTTGAGAAGGTTCCGGCGGATTCGGGCCTGCGTTGTCTGCCACCAGTCCTCGGGCACGTCCGCCGGGCCGACCGCGGAGTGTTCGGGTTGGCGGGGGATCTGTCGGCCTTCGTCGGCATACGCGGACAGTTGCTCGCGGGTGACTTCACCGCGGGCGTACATCCACAGTTGCGACTGCCATGGCATGTCGTCCGGGGATCCTTCCAGGTAGCCGGAGTGGATCACCGCTCGGACGGCTTTCTCCCGTCGTGCGATTTCGGATGCGGGGATGAGGAGGGTCTGCACGATGCGGTTCGCTTCCCGCACCGCCGGCACCGATAGGTCCGACAGGACCGTGTTGGTCCTGTCGTAGAGCTCATACCCGGGCTCAACGTCGATGGGGCGGACGAGGATCTGCGCCAGGTGCGCGTCAGGGTCCTCGGTGTCCTCAAGGAGGACATGCCCCCAGAGGATCCGGTCGTTCGACAGGTGCAAGGACACCAACCGCATCATCAGCAACTACCTCCAAAGGGATGGGCCTGAGCAGGGCGGGGTTAAGGCTGCGGGAAGTCGGCGGAGGTGCGGCCGATGCGCTCGCGGGTGTAGTGGAGGAGGAACCGCATGATGCGGTCCGCTTCGACCATCGCCGGGACCGACTGAGACTGACTGTCCGGGTCGACGTTGGCGAGGCGGAACCAGGGCGGCTCGTCGGCGTGATCAATGAGGACCGTCGCCGGCTTGTCGTCGGGAACATTCAGGTCGGTGAACATGACGGAGCCGAAGAACCGGGTGTCGTCGTACGCCAAGGTCAGAGACAACAGCTGCAGTGTCATGAATGGCTCTCGTTAGTTGCTGTTGGGGTGCCAGCGGAGGTCGTGAGCGAGGTCCGCTTGGAAGTGCAGCAGCTGCCGCAGCCCGTTCACCGCGTCCGTGTTCGCGGTAACCCAGCTGTCCTCGTAGAGGACGTGCGCGGTGATGAAGCCGTCCGTGCAGCACCCCGCAGCGCCGGTGAGGACGGTGGTGTCCTGCGGGATGACAACCGACACCGTTGCCTCATTCGCGGTAGCGGGCTCGTAACCGAGCGCCTGCATGTCGGGGTGCTGGGCGAAGAACGCCGTCAGCCGGTTCGGTGGGACGAGGACTCCGGACTGCTGCGCGGCCCACCGGTCCGACATCACCCCGCCGAGACCGATGAGCTGGTCCGCCTGCTGGTCAATAGTGGTGTCGCGGCGCCAGCGGGTCCTGATTCCGCCGTAACCCGGGTACGCCGCCAGCGCCCAGTCGCACAGGGCGGCCTGGTCGGCTGCTTCCCATCCAATCGGCGTGTGGAACACATGCGTCCCGAGAGCAGGCATGGCGGCGCGGACGTCGTCGAGTGGGATGCCAATGCGGTCCGCGATAGCGCGTGTGCCGCCGCCGTGCAGGGCGATGGTGCGGGCGATGGCGAACACGGTCCGCCACCCCGGGGTCGCGTCGCGCTCCATCGACGACCCGTACACCTGCTTGCCGTCTGCCCAGACTCGGTGCCGTTTCCCGTTCACGAACACCAGGTCCGGGTAGCGGCGGGCGAGCGAGAGCACGCCGCCTTCCGACCCGCCGGGGATGACGATGAGGTCCTCGGTCCGTTCGGCCGGTGTGCCGTCGTCGTTGATCGTGACGGTCGGGTTCGGGGTGGACAGGAACCCGGACCGGCCGTCCTCGAACCGGAGCCGGTCGAACGCCTCCACACGCGCAGGCATCCCCGCGGCCTCGAGCGCGACCAGCGTCTGTGTGATGTCAATCGTCCACCCGAGCCCGAACGGCAACGACAGAATCGTCTGGTGATGCCGGATGTCCTGCACCCACTGCCGATCACTCATCAACGCCGCCCCCGCCCGGCTTTGGCGGCCGGGGCGCATTACGGCCGGCGAGCCGCGGGTCGTCTTCGGAGAGCCGCTCGAGCCCGAGGCCGGACGCGTCGAGGATGGCGTTCTCGGACTCTTCGGTGGCGACGAACGATCCGATCTGCGCGTTGACCGCGACAAGAGTCCCGATCCGACTCCGCGCGTCCAACACCACCGCAGCGATCTCCTCATCGGCGCAGTCAGAGGTCAGCTCTGGCTTCGACGGGTGCAGAGCGGGGAACTCGAGCTGCTGCGCCGGCGGATGCCACTTCACCCCGATACGCAGCACACGGCCGTCCTCGTCGTTGCGGTAGAACATCGACCCGAACGGATGACCCATGTCGAGAGTGAGTTCCGCGCCGTGAAGCGTCCAACCGGCGGCTGCATGAGTCGGCTCCCACCGCTGGACGGGGAGAGCGCCGACGCCCATTTTCAGACCCGGGATGAGGATTTGGCCGTCTTGCACTTCGGCGTAGAGCGCTTGCATGCCCTCGGGCGGATCAGAACGAAGCTGCGAGAACGGGATTCGGGCCATCGGAGCGCGCTTCCGCTGCTTGTGAGCAACGTCTTCAGCTTCGGACATCCGAGCTACCTCCTCGCTGGAGCGATGCGTGCTGTCAACGCACCCGCACTTCCCATATCGCCGCGAATCGCGGCGACCGGCTATGGTGATACTAAGCACCACCACGGCTTGGTGTCTACCGGCAGACGACGCTTGGGAGGGAGGGACGGATGGTGGAGGAGGCACCTCGACCGGAGATCATGGCACCGCTGCACTCCGATGTCATGAGGCGTCTTTTGCCAGCCGGGTGGGACATGGTGGCGGCGGAACTGGCAGGACTCTTCAGCGTCGTGATTTCCACACCTCACAGCGAGGGAACGTTGGTCATCGACACCCGTTCCTGGGAACGGCTCCTCGCGCTCCCAAGCGGTCCGTGTTCGACCTTGAGGCGGGTACTCATGGCCATCGGCGACGCGCGGATCGCCGCAGAAACCGGCGTCGTGCAGCGGCAAGCTTTGGTATCCATGCGCGCCGATGATGACCGGACATGGAGTCAGTTGCAGACCCTCGCCGGCGTCACATCAGCCATCTGGATCCCGCCTCCATACGAGAAAACCGTTGAAGGCAATGTCAATCGGTATCGGTGGTTGTTCGAGTATCGGCGCGTAAATCGTGTGATCTCGGCGAGGGTTGGCGTTTGAGTTACGAATCCTCGTGCCGCGGCCAGAGCGGAGCGTGCAGCCCCGCTTCGAGCCGCGCGATCGTTGCGAGGTCCGGCCACGCTTTACCGTTCATCACTCGAACGAGCGTGGTGTGGCTGAGACCGCACCGTTCGGCTACCGATCGGAGGCTCTCACCGCCGGTCGCCGCACGCAGATTCAGCACCAACTGGCGGGCGACTTCAGCGAGCGGGTCGGCCGAGGGCCGGTCCGGCCAGGGTGCGTCTGAGAGCTCGGCAGGTAGCTCGCGCGCCGGACGTCCCATGGCCCTAAGCGTAGGGCCATATCGAGCGCAGAAAGCCTGCACTGGGAGCCGTGACGACTCATCCGCGAACGCTCGAGCCAGTCAGGTGCTGGTGTCAAACCGGCCGCTGCTGGTGACTTACCGCCGCCGGGGGCCGCGTCGATGCGCTGTGTAGCCCTTGGCAGCACGATCGGTGAATGACGTCGACGACCATGCGCGGGCACCCACGGCTACTGCCTCAACTGACCTCAGCGCCAACTCGCGAGCGAATCGTCTGTACCCGCCGTTGGCTCGGCGCTCAGTACCGCGAGGTGCGGTGCAAGCCACTCATCGCGAGTGGGAATCGACTGGATGGTCCCCGATGATGGATGGCTCTGCCGAAGAGTTCGAGTGGTTCGACCAGTCTCATGAAGCCGGGGAGACACAACTCGGAGATGTCGCCGCCCGACAACGTCGTAACAAGCAAACGAGGGCGTCAAGTGCTCTGCGTCCGCAGGATTCCCCGAACTGGGGGCACGGAGCCTGCAGCGTCGAGGCTCGAGCCACAACGAGTCGGAGATGGAAAACCTGCCACGAGGTCCCCTTGAACCGCTCCATCGAGGGGCAAAATCCCACCGAGGTGGAGGATCACGGCCCGAGATCCGTTAGTAATGGCGACTGCCGCCAGGAACGGGGTCTCGAGATGCGGCAAGGTGACCGACCCATCGGCCGTTCAACCCCGTGTTCGCGGGGATGGGATCTTGCTCACCCGCTGGTGGGATCGACCGCGTGCGACGACGAAGAGAGGGCCGTGAAGTGGTGGGGAGCAAGGGTTTTCCGCTAACGCCACCAGGCAACGATGAGAAGGCCCCCGATCGAGAGAGCGGGGGCCTTCGTCGTTGCGGGCGCGCTCGGCGGACTGGAGGCTCGGCAAGCGTCCGCCTCGCCGGTCCGATCCGACTGCGGTCACCTCGCCGGCCGTCGCGGGCTCGGACCTCGACTCCCGCGGGTACTACCGGTTATACTCGGCCCATGAAGAAGGCGATCTCGGTCCCCGACGCTGACTTCCTACGGTTCGAGCGGGTGGCCAGACAGCACGGCATGAACCGGTCGCAGTTCTACCGGACGGCCGCCGCGCGGTTCGCCGACGAACTCGAGGGGACGTCCGAGCTCACCGCCCTCGCGAACGCTGCTCTTGCCGCGTCCGGGCAGGACGACGACCTCTTCCTCCGTGAGAGCGAGCGCAACCGCGTCGAAGGCGACGAGTGGTGATCGAGCGCGGCGACGTGGTCTGGGCTGACTCCGGTTCTCCGAGGGGTTCCGAGCCGGCGAAGGTGCGACCATGCGTCGTGCTCCAGGCCGACTGGCTCATGGGATCGAAGATCCAGACCGTGCTCACCGTTCCGCTCACCTCGAACACCGCGATGGAGCGGTTTCCCGGCAACGTGCTCGTGCCGTCGGGAGCGTCCGGCCTCGACAAGGACTCGGTCGCGAACGTCACCCAGGTCGGCCCGGTCAGCCGCGAGTTCCTGGACCCGCACCCGGTCGGCATGCTGCCCGCCTACCTGCTCGGTCAGGTCGAGGCCGGAGTCAGACTCGCACTCAGTCTCTGACGCGATCGGCTTACCGGTCACGGTCCGCAGCCGCACCGGCCTACCGTGACCGGCATGAGCAGCAACCAACGCGTCGTGGTCATCGGCGGCAGCGGACACATCGGCACGTTCCTGGTCCCGCGGCTCGTCCGCGCCGGACACCGGGTCGTGAACATCAGCCGCGGGCAGCGCCGTGCGTACGCCGACGCTCCCGAGTGGCAACTCGTGCAGCAGGTCACGGCCGACCGCGAGCAGGAGGACCGCGACGGCACCTTCCCGGATCGCGTCGCCGACCTGCAGCCCGACGTGGTGATCGACCTCGTGTGCTTCACGCTGGAGTCGGCGACGGCACTCGTCGAGCGGCTCCGCGGCACCGGCACGCACCTCGTCCACTGCGGCTCCGTGTGGCGCGCTGGTCCGAGCGAGGTGCTGCCGATCACCGAGGACGCGATGACCCCGCCGTTCGGGACCTACGGCATCGAGAAGGACCGCATCGCCCGGATGCTCAAGCAGGAGACCGCCGACGGTGGTCTCGTCACGACGAGCCTGCATCCGGGACACATCAGCGGACCGGGCTGGGCTCCGATCGGTCCGCTCGGGAACCTCGACCCGTCGGTCTGGCGGCGCCTTGCAACCGGCACGACGCTGGAGATCCCCGGGATCGGCGCCGAGACGATGCACCACGTGCACGCCGACGACGTCGCGCAGGCGTTCGAGCTCGCGGTCGAGCACCGGGACGCCGCCGCAGGCGAGGACTTCTCCGTCGTCGCACCGGATGCCCTGAACGTCCGTGGGTACGCGGCGCTCGCGGCGTCGTGGTTCGGACAGGAGGCCCGGCTCGAGTCCGTCAGCTGGGACCGGTTCCGCGAGACCACCGACGAGGACGCGGCCGGCGCGAGCTGGGAGCACCTGTCGCGCAGTCAGGTCTTCAGCATCGAGAAGGCGCGTCGGCTGCTCGGCTACGACCCGCAGCACACGGCGGGCGAGACGGTCGAGGAGGCCGTCCGGTGGCTCGTCGACCACGGCGAGCTCGAGGTCACTGCGCCGTTCTCGGCCGCCTGAGCGGATCAGTACCGCGGGTGCTCGCGGCGCCCGCTCCGTTCGGCGAACGCGTCGAGCGCGTCGATCACGTCGTCGTTGATCCAGACCCGGTTGCGTTGCTTCGAGTTCGCCAAGCGCAGGATCCCGAGATCGACCAGTTGCGCGAGCCCGTTGAGCACGGCCGGACGGGTCGCGCCGATCCGCTCGACCGCGAGCCGGGAGTTGAGCACCGGGTGCTCGATCGAGAACCGGGCGATCCGCCGTGCCGCCGCGTCGGAACGGAGCTCGCGCATGGCGAAGTCCCAGCGGGACTCGAGCTGCCGCAGGTCGTCCGCGAGCACGGACGCGTTCCGGACGCCGGCGAGCGAGGCGTCGGCGAAGACCTCGACGATCGGCGTCGCGTCGCCGGCGCGGTAGGCCCCGAGCGCAGCGAAGTAGGCATCCAGATCCGTGAGGAGTCCACTGCTCACGGGGATCGTCAGGTGTTGCAGCACCCCGCCGCGGCGCAGGATCGACTGGACCAGAGCGCGTCCGGTGCGTCCGTTGCCGTCCGGGAACGGGTGGATGGTCTCGAACTGGGCGTGCGCGACCGCTGCCTGGACGAGCACGGGGACGTCGTCTCGGCGAACGAACGCCACGAGGTCGTCCATCGCCGCCTGGACACCGCTCTGGTGGGGCGGAACGAACTCCGCGGTGTGCGGGAGTCGCCCGCCGATCCAGACCTGCTCGTTCCGGTAGTGCCCGACCATCGACGGTGCCGATTCGGCGAGGAGGGCGCGGTGCATCGCGATGATCGTCTCCTCGCCGATGTCGTCCGCGAGGGCGATCGCCGCTTCCATGGCACGGACGTTCCGTACGATCTGCGGTGCGTTCCCGGTGACGCGCTCGTCGATCTCTGCCTCGGAGATCGCCCGGGCTCCAGCGGTCAGCTGTTCGATCTCGGAGCTCGATGCCGACTCGCTCCGGAGCAGCACGCCCGAGAACGGTGCCGGGAAGTGTGCGAACTCCGCGTCGAACCGGGTGATCGCACCAGACACGTCGTCTGCATCGGCCCGCGCGTTCGCGGCGACCCGGACGTCGAGGTCCGCGATCCGCGGCACGACGGCTGCTCGGTACGGGCTGTGGCGCAGCTCGCGCTGACGACGTGGGAGCAGGTCCGGGTTCTCGAACCGGGGGAGGACGTGCTGCTCCCAACCGACCGCCGTGGTGCCCACCGAACCTTTCCTTCCCGCTCTCCTTGGTAAAGGATAGCGCACAACCTTTACCAAGGACGGTCTGGAGGACCGGTTCCGGACCGGCGCCGAGCCTCCAGTCGGGCCGGTGGGTGCCGTCAGGACGTGAGCTGCGCTGGTGACAGGCCGACGGCTCCGGCGATGGTGGCGACCACCAGGTCCCCGCGCTCCGCGCGGGACCGGTAGTCGACGAGCGCGTAGCCGTTCGTCGCGTCGACGAGTGCGAAGAGGAGGAGCGCGACGCGCTCCGCGTCGTCGGTGTGCATCGATCCGTCCGCCACACCGTGGGCGACGACCGACCGGGCGAGCGCCTGCCAGTCGTCCATCACGGAGCGGGTGGCCTCGGCGAGGGACGGGTTCGTTCGACCGATGCTCCACGCGTCCGCCCACAGTGCGGCGACGTCGTCGCGCAAGGGATCGTTGATCGACGCGAGCAGGACCGCGAGCCGTGCGACCGGGGCTGGCCGTGCCTCGACGATCGAACGCACCTCGGTGACCTCGGCCGATGCGATCGCGCGGAACGTGTCGGCGACGAGGGACTCCATCGACGGGCGGTAGTGCGCGACGAGCGAGGGCGCGACACCGATCGACGCGGCGACCGACCGCAGTGTGACCCCGGCGAGGCCGTCCGCGCGTGCGACGGCCACCGCGGCGGCGTCGATCTGGGACAGGCGGTCCGCGGCGCTCAGTCGGCGGCGGGGCTGAGAGGGCACGGAACCAGCCTAGGCAGCGCGGAGTGTTTCACGCCGCCGGCAGTGCGACGAACGCTGCCCAGACGTCGGCGCGGGTCGCGAAGAGCCCGAGGTCCCGGTCGAGGAGCCTCGCGGCGTGCTCGATGCGTGCGCGTGCGGTGTGCCGGTGGACACCGAGGACGTGCGCGGCGCGGTCGTACTCGCAGTTCTGCTCGAGCCAGGTGCGGAGCGTCCGGGTGAGGTCGGTGCCGGCGGTGGCGTCGTGCTCGGTGACCGGAGCGAGGAACGCCCTCGCGATGTCGGCGGCGTCCGTGTGTGCGAGGTGCGCGAGGACGCCGTCGCGGGCGAGGTCGCCGAACTCGACGATGCCGGGGCGCCCCTCGCGGCTGCGGTCGAGTGCTTGGACGGCCTCGGCCCGGGCGCGGCCGAAGTACGCGTAGCCGGCGCCGTCGGACAGCCCGGCGTGCAGCCCGTACTGCATGGTGAGGCGTTCGACGGGTCCGGGGCCCTCGGCGCTCACGCAGAGGAACAGGGCGTCGTCGACGGCGAAGAACAGCTGTCCGGGGGACTCCTGCACCCAGAGTTCGAGGAGGTCCACCACGGAGTCCGTCTGGTGGTCGGGCACGTCGATCGCGGCGACGCGGACGGGTTCGACCGGCAGCGGACCCCAGAGCTCGCGCGACGTGGTCTCGACGACCTCGGGGTCGCCGAACGACAGCATCGTCAGGAGGCCGGTGCGGAGCAGCCCGCGGGCACGGGCGAGCTCGCGGTTCTGCTGCAGGGCGAGTCCGGCGAGGGCGATGACGGCGGTGACGACCTCGCGGCCGGCCTGGTCGAGCGATCCGGTCGCGATGGCCAGCACGCCGTCGAGATGCCCTCCCGACCCGAGTGTCTGGAGGGTGAAACCCCCTGTGGCGGTGCTCATCGGGAGGCTCGCGCGCTGTCCGCCCCGGAGGAGTCGAGCCCCCTCGGCTTCGAGCTGTTCGCGCTCGTCGGACGGGATGCCGTTCTCGGGGTACGCGCGGTCGATCCGCCCGGACACGTCGAGCAGCCCCACCCAGCAGTCGAGCTGCCGGGAGAGTTCGGCGAGGGTGGCGCCGAGGCCGTCCGGGCGCAGGGCGGCGAGGGAGATGGCGCGCTGTGCCGCGAGTGCCCATGCGCTCCTGGCGTTCGCGTCGCGGGCGATCGTCTCCGCGTTGGCCTGCACCACGGCGATGAACGAGGTCTCGTAGGGGACCTCGAAGAGCGGCAGCCCATGGGTGCGGCAGGCCTCGACGAGGGCGTCGGGCGTGCCGGCCCGGACGACCTCGGTCCCGAAGCCGAGCGCGACGACTCCGCGGTCGGTCAGTCGTCGGACGTACGCGTCCGCCGCCTCGGCCGACACCTCGGCGTCGGAGTCGAACTGGGTTCCGGTCGTGAGCAGTGCCTGCCCGGCGCCGAGGAACGGGGTCGGGTCGGGGAGGTCGGAGCTGTGCAGCCACGTGATCGGGACGTCGGGATCGGCGTCGGTCAGCATGCGGAGCCGCAGGTCGCGACGGTCGAGCAGGGATCGCAGGGTGGCCGGCATGTGATCAGTATCCACCGTGGCGATCTCTCCCCGCGCTTCTGTACGTGGTGGACAATGAGTCCGCCACGATGGGCTCCTACGATCGCCGCATGACCTCCACCGCTGTCCCCGCGACCACCATCGGCGGACCCGGGCTCCCGCAGGAGCGCCGCCTGGTCACCGCGATCCCCGGTCCGCGCTCCCAGGAGCTCCTCGCACGCAAGGCCGCCGCCGTGCCGTCCGGTGTCGGCGTCGCGGTGCCGATCGCGGTCGTCGCGGCCGGCGGTGGCGTGGTCGTCGACGCGGACGGCAACTCCCTGATCGACCTCGGGTCCGGGATCGCCGTGACGAGTGTCGGCAACGCGCACCCCGGCGTCGCCGCAGCGGTGGCGGCGCAGGCACTCGCCTTCACGCACACGTGCTTCACCATCGCGGCCTACGACGGGTACGTGGAGGTCGCCGAGGCGCTGAACCGCCTGACCCCCGGTGACCACGAGAAGCGGACGGCGCTCTTCAACTCCGGCGCCGAGGCCGTCGAGAACGCCGTGAAGATCGCGCGCAAGCACACCGGCAAGCAGGCGATCGTGGTGTTCGACCACGCGTACCACGGGCGCACGAACCTCACGATGGCGCTCACCGCGAAGAACCAGCCGTACAAGAGCGGCTTCGGTCCCTTCGCACCAGAGGTCTACCGCGTGCCGATGTCCTACCCGTTCCACGACGGGCTCTCCGGCGCCGAGGCCGCGGCACGCGCGATCAGCCAGATCGAGAAGCAGGTCGGCGTCGAGAACACCGCGGCCGTGCTCATCGAGCCGATCCAGGGCGAGGGCGGGTTCGTCGTCCCCGCCTCGGGCTTCCTGCCGGCGATCGCCGAGTGGGCGCGCACGAACGACGTCGTGTTCATCGCCGACGAGGTGCAGACCGGCTTCGCCCGCACCGGCGCGATGTTCGCCAGCGAGCACGAGGGCGTCGTCCCCGACATCGTGACCACCGCGAAGGGCATCGCCGGCGGGCTCCCGCTGTCCGCCGTGACCGGCCGGGCGGAGATCATGGACTCACCGCACGCCGGCGGCATCGGCGGCACCTACGGCGGCAACCCGATCGCCTGTGCGGCAGCGCTCGCCGCCATCGACGCCTTCGAGCACGACGGACTGGTCGAACGCGCCCAGGAGATCGAGACGGTCCTGCTCGGCGCGCTCCGCACGGCGCAAGAGCAGGACCCCCGCATCGGCGACGTCCGCGGGCGGGGCGCGATGATCGCCATAGAGCTCGTCGATCCGGACACGGGTGCCCCGGACTCCGGGTTGACCGGGCGTATCGTCCGGTACGCGGTCGAACACGGCGTGATCGCCCTGACCGCAGGCACGTACGGCAACGTCGTGCGCTTCCTCCCGCCGCTCGCCATCGACGACGCACTGCTCGTCGAAGGTGTCGGCATCGTCCTCGAAGGGCTGGCAACGGCATGACCCACGACCTCCTCTCCCGCATCCCCACCGGCCTGTTCATCGACGGCACGTGGCAGGACGCATCCGACGGCAGCACCTTCGCGGTGCACGACCCGGCAACCGGGGACGTCCTGGTCGAGGTGTCGAGCGCCACCGCCGCCGACGGTCTCCGCGCGCTCGACGCCGCCGACCGGGCCCGTGCCGACTGGGCAGCGACACCGCCCCGGCAGCGTGCAGAACTCCTCCGTGCCGCGTTCGACCTGCTCCAGGAGCGCCGCGACGACTTCGCGCTGCTGATGACCCTGGAGATGGGCAAGCCCCTCGCCGAGGCGAACGGCGAGGTCACCTACGGCGGCGAGTTCCTCCGCTGGTTCGCCGAGGAAGCGGTCCGCATCGGCGGCTCGTACGGCACGAACCCCGAGGGCTCCGGCCGGACGATCGTGTCCCACAAGCCCGTCGGTCCCGCGTACCTGATCACCCCGTGGAACTTCCCCCTCGCGATGGCGACCAGGAAGATCGCCCCGGCGCTCGCCGCCGGCTGCACCGTCGTCGTGAAGCCGGCGGAGCTCACGCCGCTGACGACCCTGCTGTTCGTGGACCTGCTCCGCGAGGTCGGCGTGCCGGACGGCGTCGTGAACGTCGTCCCGACCAGCGACGCGAAGGCCGTGTCCACCCCGATCATCGAGGACCCCCGGCTCCGGAAGCTGTCCTTCACGGGATCGACCCCCGTCGGTCGGACCCTGCTCGCGCAGGCGTCCGAGAACGTCCTCCGCACCTCGATGGAGCTCGGCGGCAACGCCCCGTTCCTGGTGTTCGCGGATGCCGACCTCGACGAGGCCGTGGCCGGCGCGCTCGCCGCGAAGTTCCGGAACACCGGCCAGGCGTGCACCGCGGCGAACCGGTTCCTGGTGCACGAGGACGTCGCAGCGGAGTTCGCCGACCGGCTCACCGCCCACGTCGAAGCGATGCGGGTCGGCCCCGGCACCGAGGACGGCGTCGCGATCGGGCCGCTCATCGACGACCGCGCCGTCGCGAAGGCCGACCGGCTCGTCTCCGACGCGGTCGAGCGCGGTGCGGTCGTCCGCACCGGCGGGCACCCGATCGACGGCCCCGGGACGTTCTACGCGCCCACCGTCCTCACTGACGTGCAGCCGGGCAGCGCCATCCTGACCGACGAGATCTTCGGCCCGGTCCTGGCGATCGCGACGTTCGCCACCGACGACGAGGCGATCACCCGCGCGAACGACACCGAGTACGGTCTCGTGGCGTACGCCTTCACCGAGGACCCGGCACGCGGGCAGCGCCTGATGGAGCGACTCGAGACCGGGATGCTCGGCCTCAACACCGGGGTCGTGTCGAACGCCTCGGCACCGTTCGGCGGCGTGAAGCAGTCCGGCATGGGCCGCGAGGGCGGGGCGGAGGGTATCTCCGAGTACCTCGAGACGATGTACACCCTGACGCCCGACCCGTTCCGGCAGCGCAGCACGACCACGACAGGAGACGCACGATGATCGAGCGAGACGTCGTCATCATCGGCGCCGGCGTGACCGGCCTGACCGCGGCGACCCGGCTGCGCGCCGAGGGCAGGACCGTCGCCGTCCTCGAAGCACGTGACCGCGTCGGTGGCCGCACCTGGACCAACGACATCGAGGGCGTCACGCTCGAGATCGGCGGCCAGTGGGTGTCGCCGGACCAGACCGCGCTGCTCGAGACCCTCGACGAGCTCGGCCTCGAGACGTACGACCGGTACCGGGAGGGGCAGAGCGTCTACATCGACGCGGACGGCACCCGCACCGAGTACACCGGCGACATCTTCCCGCTGCCGGCGGCCACGGCGAACGAGATCGAACGCCTGGTGTCCGTCGTCGACGAGTACGTCGCGCACGTCGATCCCGCTCGCCCGTGGGAGTCGCCCGACGCGAAGCGCCTCGACGAGACGTCCTTCCGCGACTGGCTGCACGGCCTCAGCGACGACCGCGTCGCGACCGACAACGTCGAGCTGTTCATCGCCGGTGCGATGCTCACCAAGCCCGCGCACGCCTTCTCCGCGCTCCAGGCGCTCCTGATGGCCGCGTCCGCCGGGAGCTTCACGAACCTGGTCGACGCCGACTTCATCCTCGACAAGCGCGTCGTTGGCGGGATGCAGCAGGTCTCCCTCCTGCTGGCCGAGCAGCTCGGGGACGACGTGCACCTGGACGCCCCGGTCCGCACGCTGCGCTGGACCGACGACGGCGTCGTCGCGCTCGCCGACGGTGGCATCGAGGTGCACGCCCGCCAGGCACTCGTCGCCGTCCCGCCGCCCCTCTACACGCGGATCTCGTACGACCCGCCGCTGCCCCGACGGCAGCACCAGCTCCACCAGCACCTGTCGATGGGCTTCGTGATCAAGGTGCACGCCGTCTACGACCGGCCGTTCTGGCGGGAGGCCGGGCTCTCCGGTACGGCGTTCAGCCCCTACGAGCTCGTGCACGAGGCGTACGACAACACCTCGTACGGCAAGGAGCAGGGGACGCTCGTGGGCTTCGTGTCCGACGAGCACGCTGACGCCGTGTTCGCGCTCGAGCCCGCGGAGCGCAAGGCACGGGTCCTGGAGTCCCTGGTCCACTACTACGGACCGCAGGCAGCCGACCCGGTCGTCTACTACGAGAGCGACTGGGGCACCGAGGAGTGGACCCGCGGTGCGTACGCGGCGAGCTTCGACCTCGGTGGTCTCGCACGCTACGGCGCCGACCAGCGCGCGGCGGTCGGGCCGATCCGCTTCGCCTCCAGCGACCTGGCCGGCGCCGGCTACCAGCACGTCGACGGCGCGGTCCGGATCGGCCGCGAGGTCGCTGCGGAGATCGCAGCCGCCCTGCCCCAGCCGGCTGCGGCCCGGTAGGCACCACGGTGCGGACGGGAGGCTCGGTGCCAGCTGGCACCGAGCCTCCCGTCCGTCAGCGGGTCAGGACCGCCGCATCTCCACCGTCGGACCGAGCGCGCCGGTGAACTCGGTGCCGACTTCCCGGAAGCCGGCCTTCTCGTACCCGCGCCGCGCGCGGGCGTTGCCGGTGTGCACGTACAGCCGCGCGGGGCCGTCCGCCCAGCCGGCGATCGCGTCGAAGAGCGCGGCGAGCACCGCCCCGCCACGAGCTTCGGGGGCCACGAACACGCCGACGACCGAGCAGCCGTCGCGCGGGACCGGGCGGCCCTCGTAATCCGGATCGCCGAGACGCTCGAGGAGCCCGGTCGCCGTCCCGATCCACGTTCCGGACTCGTCCTCGGCGACGAACTGCCGCACCGTGGCCGCGTCGCCGGCGTCATCCGACCCGCCGGCTGCGCGATCCTGCCAGAACGTGTCGGGCAGCGACGCCGTGTGCTCGGCTGAGTCGACGAACGCCATCGCGGCGACGGGGTCGTGCACGGCGCGGATGCGGAGCTCGCGGACGCGTTCCCACTCATCGGCGTGGATCGGACGGACGGTGAACCGCTGCATCACCGCAGTCTTGCAGAGCGGCTCAGATCACGCTGGCGGCGGCCGACGATCTTCCAGTCTCCCCGGACAGCGTCGACCGAACCCGACATGATCGACGTGAGGGCTGCTCGGGCCCACCAGGAGGACCCATGCCGCAGTCGGCACGCACACCGTTCATCGCCGTCGGGCTCGTCCTGGGTGTCCTCGGCGCGACGATCGCCGCGCAACCCGCGGCCGCAGCGGACGACCACCCACCGATCATCGGGATGATCGCGAACACGACCGCGCCGGACCGGTTCGAGCAGCCGCAGCTGTACGGCGACGGGGACATCCACATCGTCGCTGCGAACCGGAAGCACATCGAGTTGCGGTTCCGCGACCCGGCGAACGCGGCCTGGTCGAAGGACGTCGACTTCACCCGATCGGACGGCGCGGACCTGACGGTCGGCACGGTCACCCTCGCCCACGACAGCCGGTGGGAAGTCCGGGACATCGCCTTCGACGCGTCCGGAGTCCCCACGCGCTTCGACATCACGTTCCTGTACGCCGGCTACAGCCCCGCGAACGCGTCGTTCGGGCAGGTCAGGATGGGAGAGCCGGAGCAGGACGTCCGTTTCTCGAGCACGGACCTCACCTGGCCACAGACCGCGGTCGGGAGCACGCGCATCTGGGCGACCCAGGCGATCCACAACGCGTCCGGGACGCCGCAGCGGCTCGGCCGTGCCGTCCTCGGTGGAGCGCACGCCGCGGACTTCGCGCTCACCGACGACGCCTGCAGCGGCACCACCCTCGCCGCCGGAGCGACGTGCACGGTCCGTGTCGGGTTCTCGCCGAAGAACGGCGGCCCCCGTGTCGCCGACCTCGGGATCCCCGTCGCGGGGAAGAGCGTGCGGACATCGCTCGCAGGCAGTTCGCCGGTCGGGACGAGCAGCCTCACGGTGAGCGGGAACAACTGGATCGCGCTGAACCGCACGCGTGTCGACGCCGACGGCCCGCTGGCGATGTTCCAGGGATCGAACGGATCGCCGGGTACCGCGGTGTTCTCGTCGCAGCAGGTCTACTCGAGCACGACGGCGTTCAGCCGCCTGTCGCTCACCCCGGTCGGGTCGTCGACGCTCGGGAACGGGATCTTCCACGCTGGCGAGGTCGGGGACGGGTCTCCGCTCCTGCTCGACATCAGCCGAGCCAGTCGCGATTGCAACGGCACCGACGGGAGCGCCACGATCTCGGACCTCGCGCTCGCGCCGGACGGCTCGGTCGACCGTGCGCGCGTGCGGTTCTCGGTCGCCTGCGGGAACGACCCCCGCCCCGGGCCGGTCACCGGCGAGCTGCTCTGGCGGTACCGGAGCGATGTCACCGCGCCGCGTGGTGCGAGTCCGGTCACCGTCTCGACCGCGGGGACGCCGACGGTGACGTGGGGAACGTCGTCGTCGAGCGACGCCGCCACGACGATCGTGCGGCTCGTACCCGGCGACGGAAGCGGGGCGACGCCGACCTCGGGCGCGGCGGTGGCGACGAGCAGCACCGCTGGCTCCGCGACGATCGCCGGACTGCCGACCGGTCGGCAGTACTCGGTGATGGTGTGGGTGGTGGACCGCACCGGCAACGTGAGCGGCGTCCTGCGACGGTCGCTGACCACCTGATCCGCGATCCCTTCCCTGCCGATCAGATGAGGCGGGCTGCCGCTGCTCGCGCCGCCGTCGCCCACGGCCGGGCCGGGTCGGCCTGCGCGCTCGCCATCGCACCGTCGTAGAGCACGCACAACTGTAGTGCCGTGCCGATCGGGTCGTCGGCGCCGGCCTCGGTCAGGAGCGACTCGAACAGCTCGCGGACCCAGTCGCGGTGCTCGAGCGTGACCTGGTGCGTGGGGTGGCCGGCGCCGAACTCTGCCTCGACGTTGATGAACGGGCAGCCTCGGTAGCCGGGCTCCTCGAACCACTCGCCGAGCAGGTCGAACACCGCGAGCACGCGGTCACGCGGAGTGTCGCCACGGTCCGGGAGGGTGGCCGCGACATGCGCCTGCCACGCGCTGCTCCGACCACGGAGGTAGCCGACGACGAGGTCGTCCTTCGTCCGGAAGTGCGTGTACAGGCTCGCCTTGGAGATGTCGGCCTCTGCCGCGACCTGGTCGACGCCGACCGCGTGGATGCCCTGCTCGTAGAACAGACGATCGGCGGTGGCCACGGCACGTTCGTACGCGGGGCGGCGGCGGGTTCGCGGAGCGGTCTCGGGCATGGTTTGACTTTACCGTACAGATCGGTACAGTTACCAGCACCAAACCGAACCGATCTGTTCAGACAGGACATCGACCATGACCAAGACCGCTCTCATCACCGGCGCCACCAGCGGCATCGGCCGCGCGACCGCCGAACTCCTCGCCGCCCGAGGACTGCACGTCGTCGTCTCCGGCCGCAATGCCGAACGCGGCGACGAGGTCGTCCGGACCATCCGCGCGGCAGGGGGGTCTGCCGACTTCGTGGCCGCCGACCTCCGCGACGAGGCGAGCGCGAAGGAGCTCGCCGCCCGTGCCCTCGAACTCGGTGGCGGTGCCGTGGACGTCCTGGTGAACAGCGCGGGGATCTTCCCGTTCGGTCCCACCGCGTCGACGACCACCGAGGGCTTCGACGACGTCTTCGACGTGAACGTCAAGGCGCCGTTCTTCCTGGTCGCGGCGCTCGCGCCGGGGATGGCCGAGCGTGGTTCGGGTGCGATCGTCAACGTCACGACGATGGTCGCCGAGTTCGGCGCTGCCGGGATGGGGCTCTACGGCTCGAGCAAGGCGGCACTCGTCCTGCTGACGAAGTCGTGGGCGGCCGAGTTCGGCCCAGCCGGGGTCCGCGTCAACGCCGTGAGCCCCGGCCCGACCCGTACCGAGGGGACCGCCGCGATGGGGGAGAGCCTCGACGCACTCGCCGCTGCCGGACCCGCCGGTCGTCCCGGGACCGCCGACGAGATCGCCGAGGCCATCGTGTTCCTCGCGACCGACGGGGCGTCGTTCGTGCACGGCGCGGTGCTGCCGGTCGACGGCGGTCGGATCGCGGTCTGAGCGCACGCCTGTACGGCTGCGGTCCCGGCTGCGCGTACGGTCCGGTCCATGAGTGACACGACTCCCGACGGATCCGGCCAGCCCTCCGACGAAGCCCGGCAGTACACCGAGGACCTCCCCGACGGCTCGCGCACCGGCGACGCCACGGAGGACCCGGAGCAGGACAGCGACGTCGACTCGGGTGGTGAGCCGGCGGACCCGCAGTAGGACCGACGGGAGGCACGGTGCCAGCTGGCACCGTGCCTCCCGTCCGTCAGTCCTGTCGGAGGATGCGTTCGCCGGTCTCCGGATCCCAGCCGACGGTCTCCGGCTCGGGTGCGCGCTGGGCGCGCGCAGGACGCGGGGAGCGCGGGAACCAGGGGCGCGCTGCGGGGAGGAACAGGAGCACCGTGGCGACGATGGTCAGCGCGATCGTCGCGAGGGGGAGCGGCGCGAGCGCGAACCCGAGCCCGGCTCGGGCGGCCGCCACGACGACGAGGATGACACGTGCGCGACGCGATCCCGCCGCGGTCCGGAACACCGCCCAGGTGATCGCGGCGTACAGGAGCACCGCGACGACCTCGGCCGGGAGCAGCGCGCCCCCGTGGGTCGGACCCGGGCCGACGGCCGTGGTGATCGCCCGCACGACGATGAGTGCTACGGCGACGGCGACGATGAGGAGCCAGAGCGCGACGGCGACGGTGACGATCGTCGGACGGTGGTGCGGAGCAGCTCACCCTGATCTATTGCATTGATGTGTAGTGTATCAGTACAGTTGCTTCAACGATCGCAACGGTGCGCTCGTGATCATCGGAGGGGACTCGAAGATGAAGAAGTGGATGACGACCGCAGCGGCGATGACGGTCGCGATGAGCATTGCGTTGACCGCAACGCCCGCGAGTGCGGGCACGCTGAACGCAATCGACACGGGATCTGCTCAGCAGCGTGCAGATCAGTTGCTGATGGGGGTCGATGACACGACCAAGACCTTCGACGGTGCTGTCGCGCTGAGAGCGGGTGCGAGTTCGAAGGACACCGCGGAGTTCGCAACTGGGTACGTCGCGGCCGGCGGGCACGCAGAGAACGTCGACATCTCACGGGCCGCCGTCGACGCGCTTCGTGGACCGGCCGACGAAGTGCTGGCGTGCTCGGGCCGGAACTCAGCAGACATCACGGGTCTGCAGGTGAACCTCTACCTGAGCTCCTGCAACGCGAACAAGATCGTGGCGGCGCTCGGCGGCGGTGCGGGAGTCGCGGCCCTCGTCGGTGTCATCACGGCAGCGACGGGCATCGGCGGTGCGGCCGGTGCGATCGCTGCAGCTCTGTTGACGATCGGGGCGGCTGCCGTCGCGTACTGCGCGGCAAACGGACGGGGGATCGGATTCCACGTCCTTCCTGTCGGACCACCGTGGTGCAGGTCGCAGTGAGCGTGGTCACGAAACGGGACGTCATGAGGATGATCGACGGCATGGTCATCGCGGTCGCCGCGATGCTGCTGGGGGCGGGCATCGCACTCATGGTGTGGTCCACGTCGGTCGCGGAGGGATCCGCGCTCTGGAACCGAACCATGTCCGTGGGCAGCGCTCTGTCCATCGGCTCGGCGATGGTCGGCGCTGTCGGGACGATCTTCATCAGGAGGCACCACACCCGGCAGTGAACGCCGAGGACGACGGACGGGAGGCACGGTGCCAGCTGGCACCGTGCCTCCCGTCCGGTGTGGAGCCGGATCCGCGGACGACGTCAGCCGATGCGGATCAGCTTCTTGTTCACGAACTCCTCGGCCCCCAGGGGGCCGAGCTCGCGGCCGAAGCCGCTGGCCTTGACGCCGCCGAAGGGCAACTCCGGGCTGTCCGCGCCGACGATGTTCACGTAGACCATCCCCGCCTCGATGCGGTCGGCGACCCGGAGCGCCTGCTCGGCGTCGGTCGTGAACAGGTACGAGCCGAGACCGTACGGGGTGTCGTTCGCGAGCCGGACCGCGTCGTCCTCGTCGGTGACCCGGTAGACGGCCGCGACGGGGCCGAAGAACTCCTCGCGGTACGCGTCGTTGTCCGGTGTGACGCCGGTGAGCACGGTCGGGGTGAACGCGTTGCCGGAGCGCTCGCCGCCGGTGACGACGGTCGCGCCCTGCTCCTTCGCCGCATCGAGCTGCTGCTCGAGCCGGTCGGCGGCCGCCGGGGACGACAGCGGCCCGAGTTCCGCGCCGGGGGTCGTCGGGTCGGTCGGAGCCACGGCGGACATCGCGTCGGTGAACTTCGCGAGGAAGTCCTCGTACAGGTGGTCGGCGACCAGGAACCGCTTCGCGGCGTTGCAGACCTGCCCGTTGCCCTCGAGCCGGGTGGCGACGGCGGACTCGACCACGGCGTCGAGGTCGTCGGTGGACAGCAGGATGAAGGGGTCCGAACCGCCCAGCTCGAGGACGACCTTCGTCAGGTTCCGTCCGGCGATCTCGGCGACTGCGGCTCCGGCACGGGCCGAGCCGGTGAGGGAGACACCCTGCACGCGGGGGTCGGCGATGACGTCCGCTGCCTGGTCGTTCGTCGCGAAGACGTTCGTGTACGCGCCCTCGGGGAACCCGGCGTCGTGGAAGATCCGCTCGACCGCAAGGGCCGACTCGGGGCACTGCGGGGCGTGCTTCAGGAGGACGGTGTTGCCGATGAGCAGGTTCGGGCCGGCGAACCGGGCGATCTGGTACGCCGGGAAGTTCCACGGCATGATGCCGAGGAGCACCCCGACCGAGTCCTTGCGGATGAAGGCGCTGCCATCGGAACCCGGAGCCAGGGTGATCGGCTCGTCCGCCAGGAAGCCTTCCGCGTTGTCGGCGTAGTAGTCGTAGATGTCGGCGCAGAAGTCGACCTCTCCGATCGCCTGGTCGATGGGCTTCGCCATCTCGCGGACGATCGTGGCGGCCAGCTCGTCGCGGCGCTCGCGGTAGAGGTCGGCGACCCGGTGCATGATCGCGGCGCGGTCGGCGACGGTGCTGGTGCGCTCGCGGTGGGCGCGGTCCGCGGTGTCGATCGCGGCGCGGAGCTCCTCATCGGTGATCGTCGGGTAGGTGGCGAGCACCTCGCCGGTCGTCGGGTCGGTGACGGCGTAGTCGGTCATCGTTTCCTCTCAGGCTTGTTCGTCGGTCAGCTGCTTGTTGACGCCGGTCACCGGCTGGTTCTCGTCGAAGCCCTTCGGCTGGACGCGGAACCCCTTCGTGATGACCAGGAGGTACACGAAGCCGATGGCGGCCCACACGCAGCCGGCGATGAGCGCGTCGGCGTGCAGCTGTGACCAGAGAACACCGGTGAGGAGCATCGCGACACCCGGGAGCACGATGTACGCGAACCGGTCGCGCGCGGTGTGGCGGCGGCCCTGGCGGACGGCGAAGTGCACGATGACGGTCGCGTTGACGAAGGTGAACGCGATGAGGGCGCCGAAGTTGATGTACGACGAGATCGTGTCGAGCGAGAAGGTCATGGCGAGCAGGGTCACCGCGCCCACGATGACCACGTTCGGGATCGGCGTCCGCGTGCGGGGGCTGACGTAGCCGAACACGCGCTTCGGGAGCACGTTGTTCCGGCCCATCACGAGCAGCATGCGGGCGACGCTGGCGTGCGAGGCCAGTCCGGACGCGAGTGCCGCGACGAACCCCGCTGCGACGAGGACCGCCTGGAACACGGGGCCGCCGACGATCAGGCCGATCTGGGGGAGCGGGTCGTCCGTGAACTCGCCGAACGGGGCGTTCGTCGGGAAGCGCAGCTGCGCGAAGTACGCCGACACCAGGAAGATCAGGCCGCCGATGAGCACCGTCATCAGGATGGCCTTCGGCATGATCCTGATCGACTTCGCCTCTTCGGTGTACATCGTCACCGCGTCGAACCCGATGAACGAGAAGCAGACGACGGTGGCGCCGGTGAGGAGCGCCGACATCGTCACGCCGTCGTGCACGAACGGCTCGGTGCTCGCGATGGTGCCGGCTCCCGCGCCGTGCACGAGCTCGATGACCGTGAAGACCACGAACGCGATCATCGCCAGGATCGCGCCGATGAGCAGGACCATGTTGAGGTTCGACGTGCCGCGCATCGACAGGCAGATGACCGTGGTGACGAACACCGTGTACACGACGACCGTCACCCATGCGGGCAGCGCCGGGAAGACCTGCTCGAGGTACAGCCGGATGATCAGGGCATTCACCATCGGGAGCAGGAGGTAGTCCAGCAGTGACGCCCAGCCGACCATGAAGCCGGCGTTGGGGTGGATCGACTCCCGCACGTACGTGTACGCGGATCCGGCTGCCGGGTAGACGCGGACCATCTTCCCGTAGCTCACGGCGGTCAGGAGCATGATCACGAGGGCGATCAGGTAGGCGCTGGGCACGGCGCCGTTGGTCTCACCGGACACGATCCCGAAGGTGTCGAAGACGACGGTCGGGGTCATGTAGCCGAGACCGAGGCCGACGATCGCCCAGAGCCCGAGGCTCCGCTTCAGGGACCCGCCGCGCGCCGGTGCTGCCGGGGCGGTGACCGCGATGGGTGATGCCATGGGCGTTCCTCCTGAGCGTTCGGTTCGGAGCACAGTACCGACGCCATGGGCTCCGCCGGACCCGCCGTGACGTACACCGGCACCCCGCTTGCTGTACTCCGGGGCGATTGCAGACCAGCACCCCCGTGGATGCCGGGAACCAGCCGCCGGGGAGCGTCGAGAACCCTCAGGAGTGGCGATCTCCCGGACGGCGGACTTCCCGGCGGTGCTCCCTACGATCGGCCTTCCCATGCAACGGACATCTCGCTCTCAGACCGTCACCGTGGTGGTCGTCGTCCTGGCGGTGTTGACCGCGGTGAACCTCGGCGTGTCTGCGACGTGGTGGACCAGGGCTGCCGCGGGTTCCCCGACGACATCCGGTGTCGCTGCTCCGCCGACCTCGGCCACGACCGCGACCCCGACCGCGAGCCCGAGTGCGATCTCGACCGCGGTCGCGACCGCCGAGCCTCCCGCCGACGGGATCCCGGCCGGCGAGGCGCCGGGGCAGACGGTCGCTCCGGTCACTGCAGACCTCGCGACCACGTGGACGCCTCCCGACGGCATCCCGACGGTCGGGCGACTGCTCCGCGTCGCGATCCCGGCCACCCGGTCGCACTTCCACGCGCGTGACGCCCTGCTGTGGTTGCCGCCCGCCGCGCTCACCCCCGATCCGCCGCACCTGCCCGTCGTGGTCCTGATGTCCGGCCAGTCGAAGGGCGCCGGACCCGAGGACCTGCAGACCGGCGGGCACATCGAGGCGACGATGGACGCACTCGCCACCCTGCACCGAGGGCTCGCACCCATCGTGGTGGTGCCGGACCAGCTCGGCCCGGAGTCGGCCAACCCGATGTGCGTGGACGGTCCGCTCGGCAACAGTGCCACCTACCTCGAGGACGACGTACCCGCGTGGATCACCTCACACCTCAAGGTGCAGTCGGGGGCCGCGGCGTGGACGATCGGCGGGTTCTCGCAGGGCGGGACGTGCGCCATCCAGATCGGCGCAGGGGACCCGGAGCGGTTCGGGAACCTCATCGACGTGTCGGGAGAGGACGGACCGAGCATCGGACCCGTCCAGAAGACGATCGCGGAGGGGTTCTCCGGCAACGCAGCGGCCTACCGACGAGCGCAGCCCGCGGCGATCCTCGCGGCGCACGGGCCGTACCGCGACACGGACGCGTTCTTCGCCGCCGGCGGTGACGACCACGTCTACGGGCAGGTGACGCCCGTCCAGGCGCAGCGGGCGCGGGCCGCCGGGATGCACGTCACCACGTGGATCCTCCCGGGCGGCAGGCACAGCTGGAGCACCGCGGGACCGGCGATCGCCGCCGGGTTGGCGTGGCTGGCACCACGGCTCGGCGTCGCACCGGACTGAGCCCGGCGACTCAGGCGGGCTGCTGCTGCGTGATGCAGTGCAGGCCGCCGCCGCGGGCGAAGACCGCTCGTGCGTCGACCGTACGGATCTCACGGCCCGGGTAGACGTCGGCGAGGATGCCCCGTGCGCGGGCGTCTGCTGCTTCCTCGCCGAACCCGCACGCGATCACGGCGCCGTTCACGACGACGTGGTTGACGTAGTTCCAGTCCACCGGGCCGCCGTCGTCGGTCAGGGTCGCCGGCGCCGGGATCTCGACGATCGTGGCGTCGATTGCCTGTTCGATCGCCCGACGGATCATCGGCATGACGAGGTGGTCCGGGTGGCCGGGGTCCGGTTGCGCGTGGAGCAGGACGACGTCGGTCGCTGCTCCCGCGAACGTGGCGACCATGTCGACGTGTCCACGGGTTCCGAGCCCGTCGTAGTCGCGCGTCAGGCCCCTCGGCAGCCAGATCACCTCCGTCGCACCGATCGTCCTGGCGAGTTCCTCCTCGACGCGGGCGTGGTCGGCGTACGGGTTCCGCCGCGGGTCGAGCTGCACCGTCTCGGTCACGAGCACCCGGCCCCGGCCGTCGACGTGGATCGCGCCGCCCTCGTTGACCAGCAGCGACGGGATCCGTCGGACACCGGAAGCCCGTGCGACCGTCGCGGCGATCTCGGCGTCGCGGGTCCACGTCGACCACGAGTTCGCGCCCCAGCCGTTGAACACCCAGTCGACGGCGCCCCGTTCGCCGGTCTCGTCGTCGACGACGAAGGTCGGCCCGATGTCGCGCATCCAGAAGTCGTCGAGCGGCGCCTCGAGCACGTCCACCGAGCGGGACAGCAGGCGGTCGGCGTCGGGTCGTGCGACCGGGTCGACCACGACCGTGACGGGCTGGTAGTCGCTGATGGTGTTCGCGGTCGTCGCCCACGCAGTGCGCGCGGCCTCGGCGCTCGCCGGATCGTCACCGAGGGTGTTGCCCGGTCGCGGGAACGCCATCCACGTCCGCTCCTGCGGAGCCGTCTCCGCCGGCATCCGCCAGGTCACGAGACTGCTCCGGTCGCCGTCGGCTGGTCCGGGATCGTTCGATCCGGGATCGTTCGATCCGGGATGGAGGCTCGGATCGCCTCGGTCGCGCCGTGGTCGTCGCGGACGGGGTCGACCGGGGCCACCAGGGAGTCGTACAGGTCGGGTCGCCTGGTCAGCGCGAAGGGGAACAGTCGGAGCCACTCGGTCCGGGCCTCGAGGTCGAGGTCGGCCACGAGCACGACACTCGCGTCACGAGGTGCCTCGACGAGGACGCGGCCGAACGGGTCGGAGATGAAGGACGATCCGTAGAAGGTGATGTCGCCCTCGTCGCCCCACCGGTTCGGGACGACCATGAACTGGCCGGCGGTGATGCCGTTCGCCACGATGACGTGCCGCCAGATCGGCGCCGTGTCGAACGCGGGGAACGTCGGCTCGGAGCCGATGGCCGTCGGGTAGACGAGGACCTCGGAGCCTGCGAGGTCGTAGGAGCGGGCGACCTCGGGGAACCACTCGTCCCAGCACGTCGGGAGTCCGACGCGGGCCCCGAGTCCGGGCGGCTCGTAGACGGGGAAGGCGTCGTCGTCCCGACCCGGGCGGAAGTAGGTGTCCTCGTAGTACCCGGCGCTGATCGGGATGTGCGTCTTCCTGGTGCGTCCGACGAGTGAACCGTCCGGCGAGACGAGGACCGCCGTGTTGTAGCCGCGCGGGTCCTCGGGGTCGTCGTCCTCGACCGGCCGCTCGTACAGCGACGCGTGCACGAGGATCCCGTGCTCCCGGGCCTGTTCCCGCGCGAAGGTGATCGTCGGGCCGTCGTCGATCGACTCGGCGAGGTCCTTCGGGACGCCGCTCGCCGGGGTGTCGCCCGGGTACCGCAGCAGCGTCAGTTCCGGCAGGAACACGGCCTGCGCTCCGTTCGCGGCGGCGGCGGCGATCCCATCGGCCAGCTGCGCTCGGTGCGCTGCCGGGTCCTCGAGCCATCGCATCTGCACGAGGGCGACGCGGGTGGCCCGACGGGGGTCCGAGCTCGGGTCGCGGAGCGGCGACGCGAGGTTCTCTGCGGTGACGACGTCCATGGCGCCATTGTTGACCACATGATCAACGAGCGCAATGGTCACGGAACGGTCACGAGGAGAATCCGGTCCAAACCTTTTCCGGTGGGGTGCCGAATCCCATGCACAGACCGGGAAACACCCGGAGCGCTCACCAGCCGCAGATAGCTGGTTCTCCACTCCTTGTCGGAGTGTGTTCGGCGCGCTTTCAGTACGCCGCGCCGAG
>JASCOI010000189.1 GCA_029959665.1 Microbacteriaceae bacterium PS02333 | reverse complement strand
GTGCCGGTCCCATGGACCGGCACCGGGCCTCCAGTGCGTTCCGCCCATCGCACCCGCAATCGAAAGCCGATTCGTGCGGAGGGGGTCGGAAGAACCGACCTCCCACGCGCGATTCGACCTCCTACGCGCGGGACCGCTTGCGACCCGGGACCACGGGCGTCGCCGTCGTCTGCACCTTCGAGCCCGAGTAGATGTGCTCGATGTCCGCCGCGAAGTCCTTGAGCACGACGTTCCGCTTGATCGTCAGCTTCGGCGTGAGGTGCCCGGACGCCTCGGTCAGCTCGGTGTCGAGGATCGTGAACGACCGCACGGACTCGGCACGGGAGACCCGCCCGTTCGCGGTGTCGATGGCGTCCTGCACGGCCGCGAGCACCCGCTCGTCGTAGGCGGCCTCGTGGGCGGACAACGCCGGGCTGATCCCGCGCGCCTCGCACCACCCGGGCAGCATGTCCCGGTCGAGGGTCACGAGCGCGGCCACGAAGGGCTTGCCCTCGCCGACCACGACGACCTGCCCGACGAGCGGGTGCTCGCGCACACCGTCCTCGAGCGGCGCGGGCGCGACGTTCTTGCCGCTCGCCGTGACGATGAGCTCCTTGGCGCGTCCGGTGACCGTGAGCACGCCGTCGCCGTCGAGCCGGCCGAGGTCGCCGGTGCGGAACCAGCCGTCGGCGAAGGCCTTCGCGGTCGCCTCGGGGTTCTTCCAGTAGCGGTCGAAGACGTCGACGCCGCGGATCAGGATCTCCTCGTCGTCGGCGATGCGGATCTCCACGCCGGGGAGTGCCCGACCGACGCTCCCGATGCGGAGCTCGGCTGCGCGGTTCACGGTGGCGGGCGCGGTGGTCTCGGTGAGGCCGTAGCCCTCGAGGATGAGCACCCCGATCGATCGGAAGAAGTGCGACAGCCGGGGCGACAGGGGAGCGGAGCCGCTGATGGCGTACCGGACGCGTCCACCGATCGCGTCGCGGAGCTTGGCGTAGACGAGCTTGTCGAACAGGCGGAACTTCAGCGACAGCACGAGGGGCACCTTGCCGGCAGCGAGGGCCTGCGAGTGCGCGACAGCGGTGTCGGCCGCTGCGCGGAAGATCTTCCCCCGCCCACCGAGGTCCGCCTTCTGCTCGGCGGAGTTGTAGATCTTCTCGAACACCCGCGGCACGGCGAGCAGGAAGGTCGGCTTGAACGTCGACACGGCCTGCATGAGGTCCTTCGTGTCGGGCTCGTGGCCGACGAGGACGCCCTCGGCGATGCTCATCACGGCGATGAACCGTGCGAACACGTGGGCCATCGGGATGAAGAGGAGTGTGGACGCGTCGTCGGCGACGACCTCGGGCATCGCCTCGGCGGCCCCCTCCACCGTGCCCGTGAAGTTGTCGTGCCGGAGCACGCACCCCTTCGGGCGACCGGTGGTGCCCGAGGTGTAGATGATCGTGGCGTCGTCGTGCCCGTGCACTGCGGCGGTGCGCGCGTCGAGCTCCTCGTCGGTGACGTCCTCGCCGAGGCGGGTCAGGTCGTCCAGTCCACCGCCGTCGATCGTCCAGTGCTGTCCGAGGTGCGGCAGGTCGGGCGCGATGCCGGCGACGCGGCGAGCGTGCTCCTCCTGCTCGACGACGATCGCCACGGACTCGGAGTCCCCGAGGATCCACCGGATCTGGTCGGGCGAACTCGTCTCGTAGACCGGGACCGAGACCAGCCCGGCGGTCCACACCGCGAAGTCGACGAGCGTCCACTCGAGTCGGGTCCTCGAGAGGATCGCGACGTGGGCGCCGGGTTCGAGCCCGGCGGCGACGAACCCCTTGGCGATGCCGCGGACGCGTGCCAGGACGTCGGACGCTGGGATCGTCGTCCAGGTGTCGCCGTGGCGTTCACCGAGGATCGGACGGTCTGGCGTGAGCCGTGCGCGGTCGGCGAGCAGACGCGCTGCCGAACCGTGGTCGGGCGCGACGGGGGTCGGGCTGGACGGGGTGGTGGCTGCGCTGGTTGCGGCGGGCCGCTGATCGTTCACGGTGACTCCCTTGTCGGCCGGTTCGATTCGAGTGCATCTCATCTTCGAGAGCTCTGATCCCAGCATAGGGCCCGAGATCGCGCGTTCGATGAGTACGCACCGAACCGGTAGGCTCGGTCCTCGTGCACGCCATCGGAATCGACATCGGGGGCACCAAGATCGCGGGAGCGGTCGTCACGGAGCTGGGCGAGATCATCGCCGAGGACCGTGTGGCCACGAACGCTGCGGACCCGGACGCAATGCTCGACGACGTCGTCGCGATGGTCTCGCGACTTCGTGACTCCCACGACGTCGGGGCCGTCGGCGTCGCGGCGCCGGGGTTCATCGACGCGTCGCAGTCGATCGTCTACTACACGCCGAACATCCGGTGGCGGAACGAACCGCTCCGCCAGAAGCTGCAGCAGCGGCTCGGCGACCTGCACATCACCGTCGACAACGACGCGAACGCCGCCGGCTGGGCGGAGTTCCGCTTCGGTGCCGGTCGGCTCGTGTCGGACATGACGATGCTCACCATCGGCACCGGTGTCGGCGGGGCCATCGTGACGGAGGACCGCCTGTTCCGCGGCGGGTTCGGCACCGGTGGCGAGATCGGGCACCTGCGCATCGTCCCGAACGGCCTGCCCTGTGGGTGCGGCGCCCGCGGCTGCATCGAGCAGTACGGCTCCGGTCGTGCCCTGCAGCGCATGGCGAACGACGTCGCCGACGCCGGCGGCATCGGTGTCGCGCTCGCCCAGGCCCGTGACGACAACGGTGGGCACCTGGACGGCAAGGTCGTCGGCGACCTGATCCTGGCCGACGACCCAGGTGCGCTCGCGGCGCTCCGTCGTCTCGGCCGGCACCTCGGCGAGGCGTGTGCCTCGCTGTCCGCCGTGCTCGACCCGCAGCTGTTCGTCTTCGGCGGCGGCGTCGCGAGCGCGGGGGAGCGGCTGCTCGACCCCATCCGCCAGGCGTACCTCAACAACCTGCCGGCCCGCGGGTACCACCCGGAGCCCGAGTTCGTCATCGCCGAGCTGGTCAACGACGCCGGCGTCGTCGGCGCCGCGGACCTCGCACGGATCCACGCCCGCACCGCCTGACGCACCACCCGAACCGGAGTCGACGATGCTCTACTGGCTGCTGAAGAACTTCCTGCTCGGCCCGCTCATCCTCACGCTGTTCCGGCCGTGGGTCGTCGGGCGCGAGTACGTCCCGACCTCGGGGCCGGTGATCTTCGCGTCCAACCACGTGTCGTTCATCGACTCGGTGATCCTGCCGGCCGTGCTGGACCGCCGGATGTCGTTCCTCGCGAAGAGCGACTACTTCACCGGCCGCGGGCTCAAGGGCTGGGCGACGAAGACGTTCTTCAACGCGATCGGTCAGCTGCCGATCGACCGCTCCGGCGGCAAGGCGTCAGAGGCCTCGCTGCGCACCGGGCTCCAGGTCCTGGCGCGTGGGGAACAGCTCGGCATCTACCCGGAGGGCACACGCAGCCCCGACGGCAAGCTCTACCGAGGCCGCACCGGCATCGCGCGGATGATCCTCGAGGGTCGCGTCGTGGTGATCCCCGTCGCGATGATCGGCACGCGCGAGGTGCAGCAGATCGGGCAGCGCATCCCGAAGTTCAAGCGCGTCGGCGTCGTCTTCGGCAAGCCGCTCGACTTCTCCCGCTTCCAGGGGTTCGAGACCGACCGCTTCATCCTGCGGAGCGTCACGGACGAGGTCATGCACGAGCTCGCCGGACTCAGTCGGCAGGAGTACGCCGACGTCTACGCGACGAGCGTCAAGGAGCGTGCGAGCTCGGCGCGCGAGAAGGTCATGCGGGAACGCCAGGGCACGCCTGCACGTTAGGCTCTGATGGTCCCGGCATCCCCGCCGGGACGACCATCTCCCAGAACACCGAGGTACTCCCTTGTTCGAGTCGACCGACTTCGTCGCCCTGCAGGATCCGGACGTGATCGAGGGCCTCGACTATTGGCGGACGCTCCCGATCAAGCAGCAGCCGAGCTGGCCCGACCAGGCCGCCGCCGAGGCCGCCTCGGCCGAGCTCGCCACGCTCCCGCCGCTCGTCTTCGCGGGCGAGGTGGACCAGCTCCGCGACCGGCTCGCTGCTGCGGCGCAGGGCAAGGCCTTCCTGCTGCAGGGCGGTGACTGCGCCGAGACCTTCGCCGGTGCCACGGCGGACTCGATCCGCGACCGGGTGAAGACGATCCTGCAGATGGCCGTCGTGCTGACGTACGGCGCCTCGATGCCCGTCGTCAAGATGGGCCGCATGGCCGGGCAGTTCGCCAAGCCCCGCTCGAGCGACTTCGAGACCCGCGGCGACGTCACGCTGCCTGCCTACCGCGGCGACATCGTGAACGGGTACGACTTCACGCCGGAGAGCCGTCAGGCCGACCCCCGCCGCCTCGTGCAGGGGTACCACACGGCAGCGTCAACGCTGAACCTCGTCCGCGCCTTCACGCAGGGCGGCTTCGCGGACCTGCGCCAGGTGCACTCGTGGAACAAGGGCTTCGCGTCGAACCCCGCGAACGCCCGCTACGAGCACCTCGCGAAGGAGATCGACCGCGCCATCCGGTTCATGGGTGCGTGCGGCGCGGACTTCGACCAGCTCAAGCACGTCGAGTTCTTCGCCTCGCACGAGGGTCTGCTCATGGACTACGAGCGCCCGATGACCCGGATCGACTCCCGCTCCGGCCAGGCGTACGACACGTCCGGGCACTTCATCTGGATCGGGGAGCGCACGCGTGACCTCGACGGTGCGCACGTGGACTTCCTGTCCCGCGTGCGGAACCCGATCGGCGTCAAGCTCGGCCCGACGACCTCGGTCGCCGACATGGAAGCGCTCATCGAGAAGCTCGACCCGAACCGTGAGCCGGGCCGGCTGACGTTCATCACCCGCATGGGTGCCGGCAAGATCCGCGACGAGCTGCCGAAGCTCCTCAAGGCGATCAAGGGCATGGACGCGAACCCGCTGTGGGTGACCGACCCGATGCACGGCAACGGCCTGACGACGCCGACCGGGTACAAGACGCGCCGGTTCGACGACGTCGTGGACGAGGTCCTCGGCTTCTTCGAGGTCCACCGCGAAGCAGGCACCTACCCGGGTGGCATGCACGTCGAGCTCACGGGCGACGACGTCACGGAGTGCCTGGGCGGCTCCGAGCAGATCGACGAGGCCACCCTCGCGACCCGCTACGAGTCCCTCTGCGACCCGCGCCTGAACCACATGCAGTCGCTGGAGCTCGCGTTCCTCGTGGCGGAGGAACTGAGCGCGCACCCGCACACCGCGCGCTAGTCGCGACCACACGACGGACGGGCGGGCCCGGGGGCCCGGGGGCCCGGGCCGCCCCCCCCGCCCGGGGGGG
>JASCOI010000188.1 GCA_029959665.1 Microbacteriaceae bacterium PS02333 | reverse complement strand
GGCCCGGTGCCAGCTGGCACCGGGCCTCCCGCGCGCGCTCCGCATGACGTGACGCGCCAGCGGCACGCGGCGCCAGCGCCGACCGAGCCTGCGAGGTCGGTTCGGTTGGTGTGCGACTAGATCGAGAAGCCGAGCGCGCGCATCATCTCGCGCCCGTCGTCGGTGATCCGCTCCGGACCCCACGGCGGCATCCAGACCCAGTTGATCCGGAACGCGTCGACGATGCCGTCGAGCGCGTTCGCGGTGTCGCCCTCGATGACGTCGGTCAGGGGGCACCCGGCGCTCGTCAGCGTCATGCTGATGATGAGCGCGGTCGCTTCGTCGTCCCAGGCGAGGTCGTAGATGAGCCCGAGGTCGACGATGTTGACGCCGAGTTCCGGGTCCTGGACCTCCTTCAGGCCCTCGACGACCTCGTCGAACTTCTCCGGTGCGAGTGCGGTGATCATCGTCAGTTTGCCTCGGCTGCGGCTGCGGCCTGCACGTAGCGGTCGTAACCCTCGTTCTCGAGCCGGTCCGCGAGCTCGGGTCCGCCCTGCTCGGCGACCTTGCCCGCGACGAACACGTGCACGAAGTCCGGCTTGATGTAGCGGAGGATGCGCGTGTAGTGCGTGATGAGCAGCACGCCGAGGCCGGTGGCGGCCTTCGCGCGGTTGACGCCCTCCGAGACGATCTTCAGCGCGTCGACGTCGAGCCCGGAGTCGGTCTCGTCGAGGACGGCGAACTTCGGCTTGAGGAGCTCGAGCTGCATGATCTCGTGGCGCTTCTTCTCGCCGCCGGAGAAGCCCTCGTTGACGTTGCGCTCGGCGAAGGCCGAGTCCATCTTGAGGTCGGCCATCGACTGGCGGAGGTCCTTCACCCAGGTGCGGAGCGCAGGCGCCTCGCCGTCGATTGCCGTCTTCGCGGTGCGGAGGAAGTTCGAGACGGTGACACCGGGGATCTCCACCGGGTACTGCATCGCGAGGAACATGCCGGCGCGGGCACGCTCGTCGACGCTCATCGCGAGGACGTCCTGCCCGTCGAGCGTGATCGAGCCACCGACGACGTTGTAGCGGGGGTGGCCGGCGATCGTGTAAGCGAGGGTGGACTTGCCCGAGCCGTTCGGCCCCATGATCGCGTGGATCTCACCCTCGTTGATGGTGAGGTCGACGCCCTTGAGGATCTCCTTGACACCCTGGTCGGTGTCGATCGAGACCTGCAGGTCACGGATTTCGAGAGTGGACATTGCGTTCCTTCGGTTGCAGCTGGGTCGCGGCGTCAGCCGCGGGGGAAGAGTTGGGGTCGCTAGTCGACGGGGACGGGGTCGCTAGTCGACGGGGACGGGGTCGTGCACGTCGACGTAGACGTCGCCGTCGCGGACCTCGACCCGGAAGACCGGGACGGGCTCGTACGCGGGGAAGTTCTGCGGCTTGCCGGTGGTCAGCGAGAAGCGGGAGCCGTGCGCCCAGCACTCGAGCGAGTCGCCCTCGACGAAGCCCTCGGCGAGGGAGATGTCCCCGTGCGTGCAGGTGTCGCCGATGGCGTGCACCGTGCCCGCGGAGTCCTTCACGATCGCCACCGCGGTGCCGTCGACGACCACGCGCATCGGGCTGTCCACCGCGATGTCGCCCTCGGCACAGACCTTCTCGGCCATCAGGCGTCCGAGCCGTCCGCCTCGGCCGACGGCGCGGCGATCACGGTCCGCCCCTCGGCGAGCTCCTGCTCGACGGCGGCGATGAGGCGCTCCTCGAGCTCGGGGGCACCGATCTTCTGGATGACCTCGACGAGGAAGCCGAGCACGACGAGACGACGTGCTTCTTCTTCCGGGATGCCGCGGGCCTGCAGGTAGAACAGCTGCTCGTCGTCGAAGCGGCCGGTCGCACTCGCGTGTCCGGCGCCCTGGATGTTGCCCGTCTCGATCTCGAGGTTCGGGATGCTGTCCGCGCGGGTGCCGTCGGTCAGGACGAGGTTGCGGTTCTGCTCGTACGAGTCGGTGTCGTCGCCGGCGCGGCCGATGAGCACGTCGCCGATCCAGACGGTGTGCGCACCCTGGCCCTGCAGCGCACCCTTGTAGTTGACTCGACCGCGGGTGTTCGGCGCGTCGTGGTTCACGTAGACCTGCTGCTCGATGTACTGGCCCGCGTCGGCGAAGTACACGCCGTACATCTCCGTGTCGGCGCCCTGGGCGCCGAGGTGCGTCGACGGGTTGACCCGGACGACGTCCCCGCCGAGCGAGACCACGACGTGCTTCAGGAAGGCGTCGCGGCCGACCTCGGCGAACTGCGTCGACACGTGGACGGTGTCGTCGGCCCAGTCCTGCAGCGACACGACGGTCAGCCGCGCGTTGTCACCGACGACGATCTCGACGTTCTCGCTCAGGAGCGCCGAGCCGCGGTTGTCGATGACGACGATGCCCTGCGCGTTCGGCTCGGCGGTGACGACGGTGTGCGCCGCGCGGGGCTGCGTGCCGAAGTCCGAGCGGGTGATCGTGATCGACTCGGAGGACTCGGTCGCCTTGATCGTCACGGCGAGGACGGCGTCACGAGCGGTCCAGGCAGCGGCGGCCGCCCGGTCCTCCGGGAGCCCGGCCGTGCCGACGCGGGGGTCGTCGCTGCGGACCCACTCGACGTCTGCGCCGCCGGTCTCCGTGGCCAGGAACGGGTACGCGGAGCCGTCGAGCCCGCCCGCGAGGAGCGGTGCGAGCTTGTCCAGCGGCGCGAACTTCCAGTTGACCTCTCGGCCGGTGACCGTCGGGAAGTCGTCGATGTCGCCCGACTGCGGGCGCGCCGAACGGGTCTGGACGGGGACCTTCGAGTCCCAGCCGCCGTCGGAGTGCGCCTTCGCGCCGTGCTGGGCCGTCCCCGTGGCGGAGGCCGCGGGCTCGATCGGCTGGTCGATGCGGGGTGTCTGGGTGGGGCTGGACATCTAGCCGACGGATCCTTCCATGCTCATCTCGATGAGCTTGTTGAGTTCGAGTGCGTACTCCATCGGGAGCTCGCGGGCGATCGGCTCGATGAAGCCGCGGACGATCATCGCCATCGCCTCGTCTTCCGCCATGCCGCGGGACATCAGGTAGAACAGCTGCTCCTCGCTCACGCGCGACACCGTCGCCTCGTGCCCGAGCTGGACGTCGTCCACCCGGATGTCGATCGCCGGGTACGTGTCCGACCGGCTGATCGTGTCGACGAGCAGCGCGTCGCAGCGGACCGTGTTCGCCGCGTGGTGCGCGTTGGGGTCGACCCGGACCTCGCCGCGGTAGCCCGCACGACCGCCGCCGCGGGCGATCGACTTCGAGACGATCGAGGACGTCGTGTACGGCGCCATGTGGATCATCTTCGCGCCGGCGTCCTGGTGCTGACCGGGGCCCGCGAACGCGACGGAGAGCGTCTCGCCCTTGGCGTGCTCGCCTGCGAGGTAGATCGACGGGTACTTCATCGTGACCTTGGACCCGATGTTGCCGTCAATCCACTCCATCGTGGCGCCCTCGTGCGCGATGGCACGCTTGGTGACGAGGTTGTAGACGTTGTTCGACCAGTTCTGGATCGTCGTGTAGCGCACGCGGGCGTTCTTCTTCACGATGATCTCGACGACGGCCGAGTGCAGCGAGTCCGACTTGTAGATCGGGGCGGTGCAGCCCTCGATGTAGTGGACGTAGGAGTCCTCGTCCGCGATGATCAGCGTCCGCTCGAACTGGCCCATGTTCTCGGTGTTGATCCGGAAGTAGGCCTGCAGCGGGATCTCGACGTGGACGCCCTTCGGGACGTAGACGAACGAGCCACCGGACCAGACGGCGGTGTTCAGCGCGGCGAACTTGTTGTCGCCGGCCGGGATCACGGTGCCGAAGTACTCCTCGAAGATCTCGGGGTGCTCGCGGAGGGCCGTGTCGGTGTCCATGAAGATGACACCCTGCTGCTCCAGGTCCTCACGGATCTGGTGGTAGACCACCTCGGACTCGTACTGCGCGGCGACGCCGGCGACGAGACGCTGACGCTCGGCCTCGGGGATGCCGAGCTTCTCGTAGGTGGCGCGGATGTCCTCGGGGAGGTCTTCCCACGACTGCGCCTGCTTCTCGGTGGAGCGCACGAAGTACTTGATGTTGTCGAAGTCGATGCCCGTCAGGTCGGCACCCCACGTCGGCATGGGCTTCCGGCCGAAGAGCTGCAGGCCCTTGAGCCGGTTCTTCAGCATCCACTCGGGCTCGTTCTTGAGGTTCGAGATGTCGGTGACGACCTCTTCCGAGATCCCGCGGCGTGCCGAGGCACCGGCGGAGTCGGAGTCGGACCAGCCGAATTCGTACTGGCCGAGCCCTTCGAGTTCTGGACGGTCGATGAGCACGTCGGACATGGTCTCCTCGTTTCCTTCTCGTGGCAGCTTCCGGTTCCAACCGGTCGGCATCGGGCGCCATTCCATCGCGAACCGCCGACAGGGCGATCACGGTGCTGCTACCTCGCAACGTCATGGTTCCACGCAGTCCTGGGCATGATCGGCGATCTCGGCCCATTCGGAGCCGGCGCCTGCCTAGACTTGACTGCTGCTGAACCCTCGAATCCTACAGGTTCACTGCACGGAACAACAGGAAGGCACCACCCTCGTGACACGCGTCGGATCCCCCGTCGGCCAGGAGACCCGGACCAGGTGGTGGTCCCTCCCCCGCGTCGTCGACCAGCGGGTGGTCGTCCTCGCCTGGGCGTCGTTCGTCGTCGAGGTCGTCCTGATCGGCACCGGTGGGCTCGTCCGCCTCACCGCGTCGGGACTCGGATGCCCGACCTGGCCCCGATGCACCGCCGATTCGCTCGTGTCGACGCCGGAGATGGGCGTGCACGGGATCATCGAGTTCGGCAACCGTCTGCTGACCTTCGTGCTCGTCATCGTGGCGATCGCGATGTTCCTGCTGGTCGTCCGGATGCGTCGTACCCGCCCCGAGCTGTTCTGGCTCGCGTTCGCCCAGGGCGCAGCGATCCCCGTGCAGGCGGTCATCGGCGGTCTGAGCGTCCTCACGAACCTGAACCCCTACGTCGTCGGGCTGCACTTCGTCGTGTCGACGCTCCTGACCGCCGTGACGGTCACGCTCGTCTACCGCTCGATGAACGGACCCCGCACCGCGACGCGGCTCGTCCCCGGTTGGTACGTCGGCGTCGTCCGGGGGACGATCGCCGCCACCGCCGTCACGGTCCTCATCGGCATCCTCACCACGGGCAGCGGCCCGCACGCCGGAGCGGACGAGGCGGTCGACGGCGGCCGCCTGCACCGCACGGGGCTCGACCCGGCGATCCTGCAGCACGTGCACGCGGTCCCGGCGTACGTCCTCTTCGCCCTGACGCTGGTGCTCGTCGTCGGCGCCGTGCGGCTGCACCTCTCCAGCCGATGGGCACTCGTCCTGCTCGTCGTCGAGTTCGTGCAGATCGCCGTCGGCCTGACCCAGGCGCGCACCGGGCTGCCGGTCGGGCTGGTCGGGACGCACATGGTCCTCGCCGGGCTGCTCGTCGGCGCCGTCACCGTCGTGACCCTGTCCACGCGGGCGTCAGGCGGCCGCCAGGCGGTTCGGGAGCCCCTGCCCCGCTGACCCGCGCCCGCCCCCCCCCCCACCGCCCGGTTCCCGCCGCGGCCCCGGGG
>JASCOI010000187.1 GCA_029959665.1 Microbacteriaceae bacterium PS02333 | reverse complement strand
CCTGTGTCCCATCCAGTGGGACACAGGCGCTGACTGCATGATTGAGACCGACGGTTCTCGTCGGCGAGCGCTACGCCCCGAGCACCGACAGCTGGTCGAGCCGCTCGAGGATGACGCCCTCGCGGAGCGCCCACGGGCATATCTCCAGCGCCGGCAGGTCGAAGATGTCCAGGCACGCCTCGGCGACGAGCGCACCGGGCACGACCTGGTGCGCCCGACTCGCGGACACCCCGGGGAGCGTGGCGAGCTCGGCGACGGACATCTGCAGGAGCGACGGCAGCTTCGCCCGGAGGGTCTCCCCGTCGAGCGACCGCGGCACGAGCGGCCCGGCCCCCGACGGCGCCGCACCGCAGATCCGGGCGATCGACCGGAACGTCTTCGAAGTCGCGACGGCGCGATCCGGCGCACCCGAGCGCAGCAGCTTGCCTGCGTCGCGGGCGATCTCGACGCGGATCTCGTGGCGGATCCGGCGGACGTCGTCCTCGGTCGGTGTGCCCGCGGCGAAGAACGACCTGGCCAGACGAGCGGCACCGATCGGCATCGACCACGCGACGTCGGGCGCCTCGTCCGCGCCGCCGGCGATCTCGAGCGAGCCGCCACCGATGTCGAACACCGCGAGCCGTCCGGCCGACCAGCCGAACCAGCGGCGGACGGCCAGGAAGGTGAGCCGCGCTTCGTCGGAGCCGGACAGCACGGCGAGCTCGACGCCCGTGCGCTCCTCGACGTGCGCGAGGACGTCCTCGGAGTTCACGGCGTCACGGACCGCCGAGGTGGCGAACCCGAGCATGTCCTCGCAGCCGCGCTCCTCGGCCACGCGCACCGAGTCCGCGACGAAGCCGGTCAGCGCGTCGATGCCGACCTGCGTGACGGCGCCCCGGTCGTCGAGGTGCTCGGCGAGCCGGAGCGGCTGCTTGAACGACGACGCCGGCAGCGGCGCGGCGCCGCCGTGGGCGTCGACCACCAGCAGGTGGCCGGTGTTGGACCCGATGTCGAGGACTCCCACGCGCATGTATGCAAGATACCGGCTTGCGCCGTCCGGAACGGACGGGAGGCTCGGATCACGCCCGCAGGAACGACTCCAGCTGCTCCGTGGTCGGGTAGGACGCCTGTGCCCCGGCTCCGGTCGCGGCGTACGCCCCGACCCCGGCGGCGAACCGCGCGGCGCCCGCGAGGTCGTCGCCTGCGGCGAGTCGGAGCGCCACGGCACCCATGAACGCGTCGCCGCAGCCCGTGGTGTCCACGGCCTCGACGGGCATCGCCGGAACCTCGACGGGCGCCGCGTCGCCGTCGTGCACGACCGACCCGTCGCCACCCCGCGTGACGATCGACCGGGCGACACCGTGGTCGCCGAGCAGTTCCGCCTCGTGCTCGTTCACGAGCAGCACGTCGGTCAGGTCGAGGAGCTCGCGCGGCACGTCGCCGAACGGGGACAGGTTCGTGAGGACGGTCACACCGGCCTCGTGCGCGGCCCGGGCGGCGGCGAGGACGACCTCGATCGAGACCTCGAGGCAGAGTCCGAGCACCGCAGCCCCGTCGAAGGCATCGGCGGGCACGTCGTCCGGTGTCAGCGTGGCGTTCGCGCCGCCGGAGATCACGATGGTGTTCTCCCCGTGCGCGTCGACCGTGATGACGGCGGTGCCGGTGGCCACGCCCTCCCGGACGGCGACGTGTGTCGTGTCCGCACCCGCAGCCGCGACGGAGTCGCGGAGCAGCGCACCGTTCCCGTCGTCGCCGACCGCACCGATCATGCGCACCGTGCCCCCGAGCCTCCCGGCCGCGACCGCCTGGTTGGCGGACTTGCCGCCGGGCAGGATCGCGAGGTCGGAGCCGTGCAGGGTCTCACCGGGCTTCGGGAAACGCTCGGTGCGGACCACCAGGTCCGCGTTCAGCGACCCGACGACGACGATGGTGTTCAACGGACGGTCTCCTTCTGCGGGGCGACGGACGTCGTCTCGGCGCTCGACGGGCGCGGGATGAGGAACGACGTCGCGAGGGCGGCGATCGTGATGACGGCACCGAGCAGCATCCCACCGGAGTACCCGGCGGTGCCCGCGGCCCCGCCGACCCCGAGGGCGATCTGGAGCGCGGGCAGGACGGCGAAGCTCACACCGGCGCCGAGGTTGAACGCCCCCGCGTTGAGGCCGGGCAGGAACCCGGGGTTCGAGTCCGGCGACAGCACGATGCCGAGCCCGTTCAGGATGATGTTCGCGATGCCGGCGTAGGTGATGCCGATGAGCACGGTCGCGGCGATGAGCACCGGCAGGGAGTGCACGCCGACGAACGCCATCAGGAGCGTCGCGACGATGCTGCCGACGAGTCCGACGCGCAGGATCGCCCGGTAGCCGAGGGTCGGGGCGAGGCGTCCGGCGAACGGTCCGACGATCCAACCGACGAGCGCGTACGGCGTGAGGAACACGAGGGAGGCGAGGTCAGCCTCCATCCCGAAGCCGGCGTCGTGGTTCTGCGCGAGGCTCGTGACGAGGCCGTTCACGACGGCGAACACGCCGGTCATGGTGAGGAACGTCGTCGCGAGGAGCGCCCACGTCGCACGGCGCTTCAGGAACCGCGTCTCGACGAGGGGTTCCGTCACGCGGGACTCGACCGCCCAGAACACGGCGAAGGCAGCGAGCGCGACGACGATCCCGCCGATGACGAGGACCGGGTTCGCGGCGCCGAGCTTGCCGGCCTCGTTGAAGGCGGTCAGCAGGGCACCGACGCTCACCACGAGCGGCACGACGCCGATCCAATCCATCCGGGTGCCCTTGGACGGGTGGGACTCCACGCCCCACACGGCGACCAGCGCCAACGCGATGACCGTCACGACGGCGATGACCCAGAAGATCCCGCGGAAGCCGAAGTTCGTGGCGATCCAGCCGCCGGCGAGCGAGTCGATCCCGGCGATGCCGCCGTTCACCGCGGTGAGGAGGCCGAGCGCCGCGCCGTAGCGCTTCGGGTCGGCGATCTCGTTGCGGAGCACGAGCAGGCAGATGGGGACGACGGGGCCGGTGACGCCCTGGATGATGCGGCCGGCGAAGAGCATCGGCACGTTGACCGCGAGGGCGGCGACGATGCTGCCGATGAGCATCACGGCGAGCATGCCGAGCAGCACGCGCTTGCGGCCGACGATGTCGGACAGGCGGGGCAGGAACAGCGAGAACAGTGCGGCGAGCGTGAAGTACAGGGTCTGGGAGAGACCGATCGTCGCGTCGTCGGTGTGCAGCTCCCGCGCCATGGTGACGAGGGCGGGGCTGAGCATGCTCGCGTTCAGCTGGAACGCGATGCACGCTGCGAGGAGCGCGGCGGTGAGGGCGCCGATCGACTTCTTCGTCGATGTGGTGGTCATGGGTGTCAGGCCTTCTGGGTCTCGGTTCGGGGGGTCCAGCCGGTGTCGGGTGTCTCGCCGATGCGCTCGAGGGCGTCGACGACGAGGTCCCAGAACCGGCCGTGGTCGAGCTCCATCGCGGCGCTCGTGCGGCAGTCCTCCGGCGCGGGGGCGCGGAAGTCGGCGACGGTCATGCCGAGGGTCAGCGTGCCCTGGGTCTCGATGTGGATCGGGACCTTGACGGCCCGCACGATCGTCGGGTCGATGACGTACGCGACGGCGCAGGGGTCGTGCACGGGCGGGGAGTCGAAGCCCTGCGCGTCCTTGTAGGTCTGGCCGAAGAAGTCGAGCAGCTCCCCGACGAACGCCGCGGGCCCGGTGCCGACGGCGGCGATGCGCTCGGCGACCTCGGGGGTGGCCAGGGCCTGGTGCGTCAGGTCGAGGCCGACCATCACGACGTCCCAGCCGGCGTCGAAGACGATCGACGCGGCCTCGGGGTCGATGACGATGTTGAACTCGGCGACCGGGCTCCAGTTGCCGACGTGCACGCCGCCGCCCATCAGCACGACCTGCTTGACGCGCTCGACGATGCGGGGCTCCTTGCGGGCGGCGAGGGCGATGTTGGTCAGGCCGCCGGTCGGCACGAGGGTGACGGTGCCCGGCTCGTGCGCCATGACGGTCTCGATGATCAGGTCGACCGCGTGCCGCGCGTCCAGGTCGAACGAGGGCTCCGGCAGCATCGGCCCGTCGAGGCCGCTCTCGCCGTGGATGTCCTGCGCGACCTCGATCTCGCGGAGGATCGGCCGGTCGGCGCCGGCGGCGAACGGCACGCCGGTGATCCCCGCGATGCGGGCGACCGCGAGGGCGTTGCGGGTGACCTTCGGCAGCGTCTGGTTGCCGACGACGGTCGTCACAGCGAGCAGCTCGATGTCCGGGTTGCCGTGCGCCAGCAGGATGGCGACGGCGTCGTCGTGGCCGGGGTCGCAGTCGAGGATGATCTTCTGCTTGGTCGCGTTCGGCACGTGTGCGCTCCACTTCGTCGGGGATGCCGGGCTCGCCGGCGGTAGCTGTGGCTCGACGCGGCCATGCACTCCGCGTCAAGCGTTTGACATCACACCTCATCAAACGCTTGACGTCAAGTCGAGCAGGGCTCGGTCGATAGCATCGACGGGTGCCAGCATCCTCCGGGACCCCTCGTCGCGTCACCGCCGCGATGGTCGCCGAGCGCGCCGGCACCAGCATCGCCACGGTGTCGCTCGTCGTGAACGGCAAGGACCGCGGCCGCGTCTCCGTGCCGATCGCGACCCGCGTCCGCGATGCCGTCGAGGAGCTCGGGTACGTCGTCGACCACGCCGCCAGCTCCCTCGCCCGAGGCAGCGGCGACCTCGTCGTGCTCATCGCGCCCGACCTGTCGAACCCGTTCTTCGCCGAGGTCATCCGCGGCGTGCGGGACACCATCGGCGACCGGTTCCAGCTCGTCCTGTCGGTGACCGAGCGCGGCGAGCAGCCCGTCGACGCCGACGTCCGGCGCTTCGAGCGGCTCCGGCCCGCGGGGATCCTCGTCGACGCCCCGGCAGCCGGCGAGTCGATGTCCGCGAGCGTGCCCGTCGTGCTCCTCGACGCGCCGGGAGGCCCAGGAGCCGTCAACTACGACCTGTCCCCCGGGGTCTCCGCGCTCGTCTCCCACCTCGCCGACGCGGGGCATCGGCACGTCGGCTACCTCGACGGCACCTCGCGCGCGACGACCTTCGCCGTGCGCCGCAGCCTGTTCGAGGACGCCTGCGCCACCGCGGGCATCACCGTGTCGGACCTCCCCGCGAGCGCCGACCTGACGATCGAGGCTGCCACGACCACGGTGTCCGGCGTCCTCGACGCGTGGCTCGACTCCGGGGTCACGGCCGTCGTGGCCGCAGCCGACACGCTGGCGTACGGGGTGCTCCGAGTCGCGGCTTCCCGTGGCGTCCCAGTCCCGGGCACGCTCGCCGTCGCGGGCTTCGACGACCTGCCGTCGTCCTCGGTCACCGCGCCCGCGCTCACGAGCGTGGCACTACCCGGCGCGGAACTCGGTCGTGCCGCAGCACTCCGGCTGCTCGCGACGCTCGACGGCACCGAGGCGCCGGCGCCGTCGCTCCCGACGCGCCTGGTGCCGCGCGCGAGTACGGGCGGCTGACGCGGGCGGGGGCGTGTCCGGCGGGCGGCGCGTGTCCGGCGGGGGCGCGTGTCCGGCGCGGGGCCAGCGTTGCCGACTCGGAACGAGTGCGCGAACCGTCGTCGCGCGCACACGCAACGGGTGCGGACACCGTCGACCGGCACGCGGCCCGGAACGCGCCCCACAACGGACGGGGGGGCCCGGGGCCCGCGGGCCCCGGGCCGCCCGGCCCGGGGGGCGCCGGGTGACACTGGGGGG